>NZ_JBDPMI010000039.1:0-70049 GCF_039871555.1 Streptomyces sp. B5E4 | reverse complement strand
ATGCTCCCGCGGGCCGCCGCCGTTCATGCCACCGGGTCCGGGTCGGCGTCCGGGTCCAAGCCCGCCTCCGCGATCGCGTCGGCGTTCTCGTCCGTCGCCGGGTCCTTCACCGGGTCCGTCTCCGGGACGCGGCCTAGACGCCCGCCGGCTCCTCCGGCTCCAGCTCCATCTCTTCGGCCGCGTCCCGACGCTGAGAAGGGATATCGGACTCCCCTCGCGCGTCCATGCGCGCCGCGCGCGCGTCCGCCTTGGCACACAGCGCCACCGCGGCGGCGTTGAAGCGCACCAGCGACGGCGGTTCCGAGGGTCCGAGCAGGTGCTCCTTCAGCTCGGCGCGGGCCCGCACCAGGGTGTCGTGCTCCGGCTCGCGGACGGCCCGGAGCAGGGCGGGGATCTGCTTCGCCTTCGGGCCGAGGACGGTGCCGGCCCGTACGGTCGGGAACTCCGCCTTGAACTCCGCCTCCGTCAGGCCGCTGGTGTTGGCGACCGCGTACGGCTTCTCGCTGGTCAGGTAGTCGGAGATGACGCTGGAGACATCGCTGACCAGCACGTCCGCGACGTTGAAGCAGGCGTAGATGCCGGGGCGGGAGTCGGTGATGACCTGGTGCTCCCAGGTGGGCAGCGAGGCCCAGTACGCCTCCTCCCAGGCGGCGGTCGCGGCCTGTACGGCCTCGGCCCGGCCCGCCTCGGGGGAGGACTGGACGAGCATGCGCTCGACCTCGTCGGCGCCGGTCCGGAAGGACGTGGTGGCCAGTTCGTCCAGCACCGCCTGCACCCGGGCCAGCTCCGCGGCGGCCTCCGGCCCCGGCCGCTCGGCGCCCCGGCCGCCGCCGGCGGCCTCGGTGGCCATGGCGGCGTTCGCCTCGGCGATCATCGCCTGGATCCGCTTGTTGGCCTCGCCCGCGCGAACGTCGACGGAACCGGTCAGCGGGTGCGGCTTGTAGAGCAGCCGCACGCCGGGGTCGGCGAGCAGTTCGCGCACGATGTTCTCGCCGGCCAGCACGACGGAGGTGTTGCCGGGGTTGCCGTCCCAGCCCTCCCAGGTGGGGGCGTAGAGCACCGTGGTCGGGCCGCCGGCGGGCGGCGGGCCGGCGTACGGCCGGATCGGCGCGAGCTGCGGGCGGCCGACCTCCACCACGTCGTGGTCGTCGACGCCGATGTCGGCGAGCTGGTAGCGGTCGCGGGCCGCGGGTCCCGCCACCCACACCTCGTCGTACGCCTTGGCGTACGGATTGCAGCTCGACAGCTTGTCGCTCTCGCCATGGTTGGTGAAAGCGTGCTTGATGGTGGGGATGCGCAGCACCTGGGAGGTCTTCCCGGAGTTCGCCGGGTGCAGCAGCATCTTCAGCGTCGAGTGCTCCAGGAGCATCAGGTCGGCGACCTTGGGGAGGCAGACGATCGGCACGTCGGTGGCCGTGATCTTCTGCACCATGAACCGCTCGCGGAGCACGATCAGCGGCCTGCCGTCGAGGGCGGCCAGCGTGGAGACCCACATGTTGGCCTGGTACGCGGACGTGGCGCCGCCGGAGAAGTAGAGGCCGACCGTCGGCCGGTACTCCTGCAGCCAGCCGGCGAACCACTCGCGTACCCGCTCGTCGTCGGCCGTGCGCTTGGCGGGCAGCAGCCAGGTCGCCAGATACAGGGCGCCGCCCACGCTCAGCGACAGCGAGATGCCGAGGCCCAGCACGCCCCACACCGCGTCCGCGGTGGCGGCGGTGGTCAGCAGCCCGACCGTGACCGGCACGGAGAGGTACAGCAGGCGGTGGCTGGAGCGGCGGGCGAGGATCCGCGGCGGCGCGGGCGCGAGGCCCAGCGCGGAGACGTCGATGTTGCGGGTGACGACCGGCACGGTGCGGTCCCGGCGCACCATGATCGTGACGCCCTGGATGAGGAAGTGCACCAGGTACGACGACAGCAGCATGACCGTCAGCGCGGACTGCTCCCGCAGCGGCTCGATGCCGTCGATCTGCAGCAGGCCGAAGAGGATGAGCATGTCGCGCAGCAACTGGCGGACCATGACGTCGAAGCGGACCCTGCTGAGCAGGGAGAGCAGCCCGGGCTGCCGGTGCTGCAGATAGAGGTCGAGGGCGAGGCCGCCCGCGGCCGCGACGACGAGCAGGGGCACGTGGGGCTTGAGCGCGCCGACGAGCTGCGCGCAATACGCTGCTAGCAGCGTTGTCAGCGCCATGAGCTGCACGGCGCGGCGGGGGGCGATACCGGCGAAAGGCACGGGTGCTGACTCCTGGCAGGGAGGTCGTGAGGACAGTCCCGGGACCGCGTGGTTCCGGGGGTGGTAGGGAGTTGACCCCAGACCGTATGACGGTCACGGGCCAGGAGACAATTCTCCACCCGGCATGGGCCGCCAATCGGGCGCAAATGCACGTAGCGGGTGTGGGTGGTCTTTTCGTTTTTGTGATCAGCACAGGAATGCGGGGCCGCCGCGGCGCCGGGTGTCCGGGCGGGTGTCCGTACCGTGGGACGGCGCCGCCGGGTGGCCGGGCGGTGGCGTAGATTCGCAGTTCCGTACGTATGGGACGCGGGCCGGGAAAGCGCAGGGGTGCAGGTGGCAGGGGCGAGTCGGGAAGCCGCGGCGGCGGCCCGCAGGATCGTCGTGAAGGTGGGGTCGTCCTCGCTGACCACCGCGGCCGGCGGGCTGGACGCGGACCGGGTCGACGCGCTGGTGGACGCGCTCGCCAAGCATCGCGACCGGGAGATCGTGCTGGTCAGCTCGGGGGCCATCGCCGCCGGGCTGGCGCCGCTCGGACTCGGCAAGCGCCCCCGCGACCTGGCCAGGCAGCAGGCGGCGGCCAGCGTCGGGCAGGGGCTGCTGATGGCCCGCTACACCGCCTCGTACGCCCGTTACGCCAGGCGCGTCGGGCAGGTGCTGCTGACCACCGACGACATGAGCCGGCGCACCCACTACCGCAACGCGCAGCGCACCCTGGAGCAACTGCTCGCCATGGGTGCCGTGCCCGTCGTCAACGAGAACGACACCGTGGCCACCGAGGAGATCCGCTTCGGCGACAACGACCGCCTCGCGGCCCTCGTCGCCCATCTGGCCCGCGCCGACCTGCTGGTGCTCCTCTCCGACGTCGACGGCCTCTACGACGGTCCGCCGAGCGCGCCCGGCGCCTCCCGCATCGCCGAGGTGCGCCACCGCGGCGAGCTGGCCGGCGTCCGGCTGGGGCCCGCCGGGCGGGCCGGGGTGGGCACGGGCGGCATGGTGACGAAGGTGGAGGCCGCCAGGATCGCCACCGGCGAGGGCGTGCCCGTCGTGCTGACCTCCGCCGTGCACGCGGACGCGGCACTGGCGGGGCAGCCCACCGGCACGTACTTCCACCCCACCGGCCGGCGCGCCCGCGGCCGGCTGCTGTGGCTCGCGCACGCCTCCACCCCGCTGGGGGCGCTGGTGCTGGACGACGGCGCGGTACGGGCCGTCACCGAGCGGCGCACGTCGCTGCTGCCGGCGGGGATCAAGGGCGTGGAGGGCAGGTTCACCGCGGGCGACCCGGTGGAGCTGCGGGACACCGCGGGCCGAGCGGTCGCCCGCGGGCTGGTCGCCTTCGACGCCGAGGAACTGCCGCGGCTGCTCGGGCGCTCCACCCGGGAGCTGGCCAAGGAGCTGGGTCCTGCGTACGAGCGCGAGGTCGTGCACCGGGACGACCTCGTGGTGCTCGACAGGTGAAACCCGCGACAGCCCCCGGCAACCCCCGGCAACCCCCGGCAACCGAGGTGCCGCAAGCGGCGGGCGGCGACCGGCGGTTGAGCGGCGGCGCGTGGAACGTGCCGTGAGACACGTGCCGCACCCCGCGTGAGACCGGCGCGCGGGGCGCGAAAAAACCGGTGTCGCGGCGGGGACCTTGGGCAAAAGCACCACGGGCGGGCGCGTCGGCTGGTCAACTTTGTTGTATGGGGCTGCCGCGGCGCGCAGCCCGTTGCAGACTCGTATTCAGGAGGCCGCCCGTGACACAAGGGCGTCCAGGGGCGCTGCCCCGGGGAACGGCACAGCGGACGCTGACCAGCGTCAAGGGGACCGGAGGTGGCCATACGGGCAGCGCGGAGGAGCCGGCGACCGCGGCGGACGCCGACGGACCCGCCGCGGACGGTGCCCACCGGCTGTGGCACGTCACGCTGAGCGTCGCAGGACCCGAGGCCCCGCTCAAGGAGATCAGACGCGGTCTGGAGCGGCTGGCGCACGACCATCCCTTCCTGCTGACCAGCCGCTATGCCAACGACCACGCCGAGATCCGCTACTGGGAAGAGGCCCGCGACCTGCACGACGCGGCGGCCGTGGCGCTGCGGCTGTGGGGGGAGCACCGGGCGTCGGCGCAGTTGCCGCCGTGGGAGATCGTCGGCCTGGAGGTGATCGCGCGGGAGACGTACCACCAGCGCATCGCCGACGGGTACGGGCCGGCTCGGGCGGTGCCGGTGGGGGTGCATCCGTTCTGAGCCGGGCGGGCGATCCGGGGCGGCACGGGGCGGTACGGGGGCGTACGACCCGGAGTGCGCGGCGGCGTCCGCGCCCCGGGGCGGCTGCCGGCGCACGCGCACGAGGTGAAGCGCGGGAGCACGCATCCGCCGGTGCCCGCGTCTCGCGGAGTGATACGGCCCGTCCAGGATGTCGGCACCGCCGACTACCCTGCTCGGCATGAGCAGCGAAACCCAGTCCCCGGTCCGCCAGGCCGCCCAGCGGGCGCGTACCGCGGCGGCGATGATCGCCCCGCTGCCCCGCGCGGCCAAGGACGCCGCCCTGCTGGCCGTCGCCGACGCGCTGGAGGCGCGCGCCGCGGAGGTCGTCGCGGCCAACGCCGAGGACGTCGCCCGGGCGCGGGCCGACGGGGTCTCCGACGCGATCGTGGACCGGCTGACGCTGACCGAGGAGCGCGTCGCGGGCGTCGCCTCCGACGTCCGGGACGTCGCCAAGCTGCCGGACCCCGTCGGCGAGGTGATCCGCGGCTCCACGCTGCCGAACGGCCTGGAGCTGCGCCAGGTGCGGGTGCCGCTGGGCGTCGTCGGCATCATCTACGAGGGCCGGCCCAACGTCACCGTGGACGCCGCCGCGCTGTGCCTGAAGTCGGGCAACGCGGTGCTGCTGCGCGGCTCCTCCTCCGCGTACGCCTCCAACGCCGCCCTCGTCGCCGTGCTGCGCGACGCGGTGGCCGCCGCCGGGCTGCCGCCGGACGCGGTGCAGTTGGTGCCCGGGCAGGGCCGGGAGTCCGTGCACGAGCTGATGCGCGCCCGCGGCCTGGTCGACGTGCTGATCCCGCGCGGCGGTGCCGGTCTCATCCGCACCGTCGTCGAGGAGTCCACGGTCCCGGTGATCGAGACCGGCACGGGCAACTGCCACGTGTACGTGGACGAGCACGCCGACCTCGACCTCGCCGAGAAGATCCTCGTCAACTCCAAGGCGCAGCGCCCCAGCGTGTGCAACGCCGCCGAGACCGTCCTCGTCCACCAGGCCGTGGCCGACGCCTTCCTGCCCCGCGCCCTGCACGCCCTCCAGGCCGCGGGCGTCACCGTGCACGGCGACGACGCCTGGGTGAAGGCGGGCGCCGCGGCCGGCGTGGAGGTGCCGCTCGCCGACGACGAGGACTGGGCCACGGAGTACCTGTCGTACGACATCGCCGCGGCCGTGGTGCGCTCCCTGGACGACGCGGTGGCGCACATCCGCCGCTGGTCCTCCGGGCACACCGAGGCCGTCGTCACCCGGGACACCGGCGCGGCCCGCCGCTTCACCGCCCTGGTGGATTCCGCGGCGGTCATGGTGAACGCCTCCACCCGGTTCACCGACGGCGCGGAGTTCGGCTTCGGCGCGGAGATCGGCATCTCCACCCAGAAGCTGCACGCCCGCGGGCCGATGGGGCTGCCGGAGCTGACCTCGACGAAGTACGTCGTGACGGGCGACGGCCAGCTCAAGGGCCAGTAGCCCGGCGCCGGGCCGCCGAACGGCCCAGCGGCGCTCCCGGGGGCCGAGCGGCGGTGCCGGGGCCGCGAGGAGGCCCCACAGACGCCTTCTCAGGCCCCGCGCGCCCCCGTGCGGGTGCCCCGGGGTGGCCGGGACCCTGCGTCCGGATCCCCGCGCTGCCTGGCGCATCCCGACTGTCCCGGTTTACGCTGGTCGGGTGCCGGACGATGTGGGGGGCAGGCCACCGTACGCCGACGGTGACGAGCCCGACAGCCACCACCACGGAGGCGCGGACGAAGAGTTCGCCGCCGTGGTCCTCGACGAGGACTTCGTCCGCTCTGCCCACTTCCACGAGCCCAGCGCCGTGGAGCGCCTGGTCGGCGCCGCGGAGGCGCGGGCCCAGGCCGAGGCCGTCCTCGACGACGCCACGCAGGACGACCGGATGTACGACGGCTGGGACGACCCCGACGCCCCCGACCCGTACGGCCCCTACGGCGGCGTCCTGCGCCCGTACCGCGGCCGCGGGCACTGGCAGCGCCCCGTCGCCCTGCTGCTCGCCCTCCTCCTCGGCGTCGGCATAGTCGCGCTGTCCTTCGCCGCCGTGTACCGTTCCGGCCCCGACGGCCGCGACGACGCCCCGCCCCCCGGCGGCTCCAGCCCCTCGGCCACGACCGGCGCGGACGCCCTCGAACCGTCGCTGGCACCGCGCTGACACCTCGCCGGCGGCGCGCCGGACCCCGCGGGACCGCCGCCGGCGATCTGCCGCAACCGCTTCCGCCCGATTGATCCTCACCCTCCCCCTACGTCCTGCGGCCGTGGGCGGTACCCCCACCGGCGCAGCGGCAAGTTGGCGTTGACGCGCCGGTTTACGGGGGGCGCCGCGGACCTACTCTTCTGTATATGGCCGGGCACGAAGGCCCGCCCGACGGGACACCCGAGCGCGCCCCCGGAGGCGGAGACGACGAATACCGCTCCATCGTCTTCGATGAGGCGTTCGTCAAGGCTGCCCGCCTGGAGGAGTACTCCGCCCGCGAGCGCGTCGGCGACCACACCCCCGCCGTCCGCAGCCGCCACCCCCAGCGGCCCGGCGCCTCCCGGCAGGCCCTGGTGCTCGTCCTGCTCATCGCGCTCGCCTTCGGCACCGCCATCTACATGGGCGTACGCCACCCCTACCGGCAGCCCGGCATCCCCGCCGCGGCGCCGCTGCGCAGCACCGTCGTCCCGCTGACGCCCGACGGCCGGGTGCCCGGCGGCGAGCCCGCCGAGCTGATCGCCGGCAGCCCCGCCGCCGGCTTCGGCGCCGGCGCCGACGGCATCGAGCTGCCGGACCCGGACGCGACCCGGCACTTCACCGAGGAGCAGGTCGTCCAGGCCCTCACCGCCAGCAAGGACTACCTCGTCACCTCCGCGGTCGACGTCCACACCCTCACCGGCGGCAACGTCCGCGACGTACGCGTCCAGCTCGACCCGCAGCAGCACGGCCAGTTCGACCAGAGCCTCGCCCGCCCCGCCGACGACGGCAGGCACGCCGCGACCGGCTGGATGGTCCGCTTCGACCCCGAGCACGTGCAGCTTGCCGACCGGAGCGTGCGGGTCGACGGCGCGGTGACGTTCGCGGAGGTCAGCGACCAGGAGCTGGAGGTCAGCGCGGACCACGTCTTCGTCTACGTGCTGCGCCCCGCGAAGGCGTCCGCCGAGGCGTCCGGGAGGGCGGACGCCTCGCTGTTCACCGTGCGCCGCCAGGTGCGCATCCGCTTCGACCACGACGACCTGCGCGACCGGCAACTGGAGCTGGCCGAGACCGCGCTGACCGCGGGACCGCTGGCGTGCACCGCGGACGCCGCGGCGTATCTGCGGCCGCTGCTGGCCGGTGAGCGGGACCCGCGGAAGACGCCGCACGGGACCAACCCGTTCGCGACGCCGGGGCAGTTGAGCGGCTCGCTGTGCGGGGTGCTGGACACGGGGCAGGCGACGAAGGCGTCGTAAGCCCGCGGGGGTACGGACCGGAGGCGCGCCCCGCACGACCGGAAGCACCCCGCGAACGACGCCGCCGCCCCCGGGACGAGGGGGCGGCGGCTTGCGTACGGTGGGCGCTCGCTGAGCGGAGGGGGACGGTGCTCAGTTGGGCGAGGCGTCCGCGGGGCCGGAGCCGTCCGACGGGGCGGAGCCGCCGGAACCGCGGCTGTTGAAACGGTCCCGCAGCTTGCCGCCTATGTCGGCCGTGCCGCCCGCGATGTCGTTGACGAGCCGCAGCAGCGGGTCCTTGCTGTTCTTCACGGTGTCCGCGTAGCTGCTGGCCGACTCGCGGAAGGACTCGCGCGCGGAGGTGTCCTTGTCCTCGTCGCGCCGCGGGTAGTGGCCGTCCATGATCCGCTGGTAGTCGCGGCTCTCCGACCACTTCTTCAGCTCGGCGGCGCGGATGGTGGTGAACGGGTGGCTGCGCGGCAGCACGTTGAGGATCTTCAGGACGGAGTCGCGGACGTCGCCCCCCTTGTCGTACTCCTCGGCCTGCTGGAGGAACGCGTCCACGTTCATCTGGTGCAGGTGGTTGCCGCCGGCGAGCTTCATCAGCCCGCGCATCGACGCCTCCAGGTCCTGCCCGACGAGCAGCCCGGCGCGGTCCGCCGACAGCTCCGACTTGCGGAACCACTCCAGCAGCGCGGCGATGATGGCCCGGATCGCCAGGGCGCCCAGCGGGATCCAGGCGAGCGCGAGGGCGAGGTTGGTGAGGAAGAGCATGATCGTGCGGTACACCGAGTGGCCGGACAGCGCGTGGCCCACCTCGTGCCCGACGACGGCCCGCATCTCCTCCTCGTCGAGCAGCTCGACGAGGCCGGTGGTGACGACGATGATCGGCTCGTCCATGCCGATGCACATCGCGTTGGGCTGGGGGTCCTGCTTGACGTACATCTGCGGGACCTTGTCGAGGTCCAGGATGTAACAGGCGTCGCGCAGCATGTCGTGCAGGTGCTGGAACTGCTGGTCGCCGACCCGCACCGAGTCGGAGAGGAACAGCAGCCGCAGCGAGCGCTCCGGCAGCATGCCGCTGATCGCCTTGAAGACCTTGTCGAAGCCGGTGAGCTTGCGCAGCGAGACGAGCGCGGAGCGGTCGGCCGGGTGCTCGTAGGCCCGCGAGGAGATGCCGGGGAACCTCCTGCGTTCTCGGCTCGGCACGTTCTTGTTGAGTTCAGGCATGTCTGTCCGTCCCCTCCCCGTACGTCTGACCCCCAAGGCTAGTGCGACAACGGGCCGGCGCGGCCGGGAGTTCCGTAGCAGGTTCGTCACGGCATCCGTACCGGACGGTGACCTGGGCGGCCGCCACGGCGGCGATCCCGCCCGGCGCCCCCGATGGCGGAGCCGACGTGGGGGCGGGCCGCGGACCCGCTTACGATGTCGAGGCACGCCCACCCGACGACACCGGATTGGCCACCGTGACCATGAGCGCTCTGACCGCCGCCCACGACCTCGCCGTGACCCTCGCCTCCGCATCCGAGAGCGGTGGCGGCGGCGAGCACGAAGGCAGCGGCTCCAGCCTGAACCCCTACTTCGTGGGCGGGAGCACGCTGTTCATCCTGCTCCTCCTGCTCTTCATCACCACCCGCTTCAACCGGGACCGCTGACGGCGGTGAGGCGCAGACTGGGCGTGATGGGCGGGACGTTCGACCCCATCCACCACGGTCACCTGGTGGCGGCGAGCGAGGTCGCCGCCCGCTTCCACCTCGACGAGGTGATCTTCGTGCCCACGGGCGAGCCGTGGCAGAAGAGCGACAAGGCGGTCTCGCCGCGCGAGGACCGCTACCTGATGACCGTGATCGCCACGGCGTCGAACCCGCAGTTCTCGGTCAGCCGCATCGACATCGACCGCGACGGCCCGACGTACACGATCGACACCCTCCGGGAGCTGCACGGGCTCGAACCGGAGGCGGAGCTGTTCTTCATCACCGGCGCGGACGCGCTCTCCCAGATCTTCACCTGGCGGGGTGCGGAGGAGCTGTTCTCGCTGGCCCACTTCATCGGGGTGACCAGGCCGGGTCACCGGTTGCACGACCCCGGGCTGCCCGAGGGCAGGGTGTCGTTGGTCGAGGTTCCCGCGCTCGCCATCTCGTCCACGGATTGCCGGGAACGGGTGGCTCGGGACGAACCCGTCTGGTATTTGGTGCCAGACGGCGTTGTGCGCTACATCAACAAGCGAAGGCTTTACCGCGACAAGGATTGACGCGCAGGATCTACGGAGCGGCGGGGGCCGCACGGGGAGCGAAGGGTAAGCACGGGGGGACCATGGGCGGGGATTGCCCATTATGGAAGGGGCACCAGTGAACGACGGATACCGCGGCCCGCAGGGCCACGACCCGTACCAGGACCCCTACGCCCGCGGCTATGACGCGTACGGACAGCCGGGCTACGACTACGACCGGCAGGGCGCCCCCGAGGATCCCGGCGCCCAGGGCTACCGTGACCCCGCGACCGGCTACGGGTACGACTACGACCCGTACGCCCAGCAGCCGCCCCCGCCCCAGCAGAACGCCCCCTATCCGCCCCAGGCCCCCCACCCCCGGGCGCAGCGGCAGCACTACGCCCCGCAGGCCCCGCCGCCGGCCGTCGGGTACGACTACGACTACGACCCGTACGGCCCCGCCGCGCGCTCCGGCGAACAGCCCGTGACGCCCGTACCGCCCGACGGCGAGTGGGGGCGCATCCCGCAGCAGCGCCCGCCGGGGGAGGAGCCTCCTGGCCGGGGCGGGCCGCGGCACGAGCCGCGCGAGTACGCCACCGAGCAGTTCTCCTTCGTCGAGGACGAGACCGAGTCCTCCGAAGACGTCATCGACTGGCTGAAGTTCACCGAGAGCCGCACCGAGCGGCGCGAGGAGGCCAAGCGCCGCGGCCGCAACCGCCGCGTGGCGCTGCTGGTCGTCATGGTCCTCGCCGTGCTCGGCGGCAGCGGCTATCTGTGGGCCACCGACCGCCTGCCCTTCGTCGGCGGCGACTCGGCGCCCGCGGCGGCGGGTGAGGAGAAGCGCGACACCCTCGTGGTGCACCTGCACGACACCGACGGCGGCGCCAGCGCCACCGCGCTGCTCGTGAACAACGCCACCACCGGCAAGGGCACCACCGTGCTGCTGCCCAACGACCTCGCCGTCTCCGGCGACGACGGCACCGCGACCACCCTCGGCCAGTCCGTCGACGAGCAGGGCGCGGGCGCCACCCGGGACGCGATCGACGCGCTGCTCGGCTCGCAGATCAAGGGAAGCTGGCGGCTGGACACCCCGTATCTGGAGATCCTCGTGGAGGGCGTCGGCGGCATCACCCTTGACGCCGACGCGACCGTGCCCGGCGCGAAGAAGGGCGACGACCCGCTGGTCGAGAAGGGCCAGAAGCGCAGGCTCAACGGCAAGCAGGCCATCGCCTACGCCACCCACCTGGCGGACGGCGAGCCGCAGACGGCGCAGTTGCAGCGCTTCGGGCAGGTCATGCAGTCCGTGCTGAGGAACCTGCCGAGCGACACGGCGGGCGCGAAGAGCCTGGTGAAGTCCATGGGCATGGTCCTGGACCCGTCCCTGTCCGAGGCCGAGCTGGCCGCGTCCCTGGCGTCGCTGTCGGAGCTGGCCAAGGAGGGCGCGTACGCGACCGAGGCGCTGGATGTCGGCGGCGACGGGCGGCCGAGCGAGCAGGCCACGCGGAAGGTCGTCGAGGAGGTCCTCGGCGGCACGGTCAAGAACCCCGACGGGACCGCCGCCCCGCGGGTCAGCATGCAGAACGGCACGGGCAGCGCCAAGCCGGCGGAGACGGCGAAGGTCGCGCTGGTCAACGGCGGCTTCACGTTCGTCGACGGCGGCCGGGCGGCGGAGCCCGCGGCGTCCTCCGAGGTGCGCTACGCGGACGCGGCGGCGAAGGAGCAGGCCGTGCAGGTCGCCAAGACGCTGGGGCTGCCGGAGCAGACGGTGACCAAGGGCAGGACGCCGGCGAACGCCGACGTGGTGGTCGTCCTCGGGCAGGACTACGAAGGGTGACGGTGCCGGGAGCCGCGGGGCTGTCGTACGGGCGTGAGATCCTGGAATACGTATCCGCAGCGATACCCCGAGTTCCCGACAGAAGTGGACAGCCCCGCCCGTGACCGCAACGGACCGCTCCATCGACCTCGTCAGCACCGCGGCGCAGGCCGCCGCCGACAAGCTCGCGCACGACATCGTCGCGTACGACGTCAGCGACGTCCTCGCCATCACCGACGCCTTCCTGCTCGCCTCGGCGCCCAACGACCGCCAGGTCAAGGCGATCGTGGATGGCGTCGAGGAGGCGCTGCTGAAGGAGCGCGGCGCCAAGCCGGTGCGGCGCGAGGGCGAGCGGGACGGCCGCTGGGTCCTGCTGGACTACTCGGACATCGTGGTCCACGTGCAGCACTCCGAGGAGCGGGTGTTCTACGCGCTGGAGCGGCTGTGGAAGGACTGCCCGGAGCTCGGCCTGCCGCCGGACGCGGTGGCCACCCGCGGCCGCGCCGCGGAGTACGCGGAGGCGCACGGCGACGGGGCCCGGCGGGATGCGTGACCGCCGGATCGTCCTGTGGCGGCACGGGCAGACGGCCTGGAACCTGGAGCGGCGCTTCCAGGGGCAGACCGACATCGAGCTGACCGAGGCGGGCGTGCTGCAGGCGCGGCGCGCCGCCCGGCTGCTGGCGGCGCTGCGGCCGGACGCGATGATCTGCTCCGACCTGCTGCGCACGCGCGCCACGGCCGCGGAGCTGGCGTCGCTGACGCGCCTTGAGGTGACGTACGACAGCGCGCTGCGGGAGACGTACGCGGGCGTCTGGCAGGGGCTCACGCACGACGAGATCATCGCGCAGCACGGCGAGCAGTACGCGGCGTGGAAGCGCGGCGAGCCGGTGCGGCGCGGCGGCGGGGAGCTGGAGACCGAGGTCGCGGACCGGGCGGCGCCGGTGGTGCTGGCGCACGCCGACAAGCTGTCGGAAGCCGGCACGCTGGTGGTGGTCAGCCACGGCGGCACGATCCGCACGACGATCGGGCGGCTGCTGGGCATCGAGCCGCGGAACTGGGAGGCGCTGGGCGGGCTGTCGAACTGCAGCTGGTCGGTGCTCGGGGAGTCGGTGCGCGGCTGGCGGCTGCTGGAGCACAACGCGGGCAGTCTGCCGGAGCCGGTGCTGGGCGACGACACGTAAGTGCCGGGGCGGCGTCCCGGAAACCGATTTTTGTTTCCGGGCCCCTTCCGGCTAAGCTCTGTCTCGTTCGCCCCGCCGGTCCGGAGGGCGGCTGCAAGGGGCTATAGCTCAGTTGGTAGAGCGCTTGCATGGCATGCAAGAGGTCAGGAGTTCGATTCTCCTTAGCTCCACAAAACCGATCGGCGACGTGTGCCCGCGGAGAGCGCGGACCATGTCGCCTTTGTCGTTTCTGCGCGGACTCCGTCCGCGCCTGGCGGGGGCTTCGCCACCCGCACCCCGCTCACTCCGGCAGCCCCGCGCCAGTTTCACCCCGCCTCCGGACGGCCGGCCGCCTGGCGGGCGCGTTCCTCCGACAGGGGGCGGGCGTGGGCCGGGCAGCCGATCAGCGGGTCCGCCAGCGTCCGCAGGCAGCCGAGCAGGGCGCGGCTCGCGTCGTCCGCGGGGGAGTAGACCACGATCCGGGTCTCCGGCATGCCCGTGATCGACAGCGACGTCGACACGCAGCGCAGCTCGCCGACCGAGGCGTGCTGGACGACCTTGACGCGCGAGCCAGGCGGCGCCACGTCCCCGCTGCGCCACATCTCCGCGAAGTCCTCGCTCGTCTCGGACAGGCTGCGGATCAGCCGCTCCCAGGACGGCTCGCCGACGTGCCGCCCGTAGGCTCCGCGGAACGTGGCCACCAGGATCGGCAGCTCCTCGTCCCGGTTGACCATCGCGCAGCAGCAGGCGCGGGCGGAGAAGAGCTGCCACAGCACGTTCCGGCCGTCCGGCTCGGCGGCGCGGACGGCGGGGAACATCCGCTCGTACAGCTCGTTGGCGGCGAGCACGTCATAGCGGGAGTTGTAGACCGCCGCGGGCAGGTCCATGGCGGCCAGGATCCCCCGCACCTCCGGGCCGACGGACTGGGCGGCGGCGGCCGGCGCGGGCGCGTACGGCACCTCGGCCAGGTGGTACAGGTGCTCGCGCTCCATCGCGTCCAGACGCAGGGTGCGCGCCACCGCGTCGAGCACCTGGGGGCTGGCGTTGATGCGCCGGCCCTGCTCCAGCCACGTGTACCAGGTGACGCCGACGCCGGAGAGCTGCGCGACCTCCTCGCGGCGCAGCCCCGGGGTGCGGCGCCGCGGTCCCGGCGGCATGCCGACGTCGGACGGGGTGATGCGCGCCCGGCGGCTGCGCAGGAAGGCCGCCAGTTCCGGCCTGCGGCGTCCGGTCGCCGTCGTCGTCATGCTCATACCCCCAGGGTCAGGGCATTCCGCCCGCCGTGCCAGGTGCTGTCAGTACCAGCATCAGCAGGCTCTCATTACCAGTACGGCGCCGGGGAGATGCTCTCGGTATGCGTGACACCACCACGACGTCCCCCGCCGGCAGCGCCGCGTCCGGCACCCCTGCTGCCTCCAGTAAAGCGCCCGGCACCGACAACGCTCCCGGCACACGTACCGGCTGGCTTCTCGGCATCGTCCTCGCCGGGCAGTTCATGGCGCTGCTCGACGTCTTCATCGTCAACGTCGCCGCCCCCACCATGCGCACCGATCTGGGCACCTCCGGCGCCGAGCTGCAACTGATCATCGCCGGGTACGTCATCTCGTACTCGGTGCTGCTGATCACCGGCGCCCGGCTGGGCGCCATGCTCGGCCACCGCCGCATGTACCTCGGCGGGCTGGTGCTCTTCACGGCCGCCTCCCTCGCCTGCGGGCTGGCCGCCACCTCCGGCCAGCTCATCGCGTTCCGGCTGGTGCAGGGCGCGGGCGCGGCGGCGATGATCCCGCAGGTGCTCAGCCTCATCCAGCGCAACTTCACCGGCACCGAGCGGGTCCGGGCCCTCGGCGTCTACGCGGCCGTCCTGGCGACCGGCGCGGCCGCCGGGCAGATCGCCGGCGGCCTGCTGGTCAGCGCCGACCTCTTCGGCTGGAGCTGGCGCCCGGTGTTCCTGGTGAACGTGGTGGTGGGCGTGCCGCTGCTGGTGCTCGGCGCCCGGCTGCTGCCGCGCGACGAGCCGCGGCCCGCGGGCGGCGCCCCGTACGGCGGGGTCCTCGACCGAGGCGGCCTGGTGCTGCTGGCCGCCGCGGTGACCCTGTTCACCGTGCCGCTGGTGCTCGGGCAGGAGCTGGACTGGCCCGTCTGGGGCTGGGTCATGCTGGGCGGCAGCGTCGCGGCGGCGGTGGCCTTCGCGGCGTACGAGTCGAGCCTGGCCCGGCGCGGGGGCGTGCCGCTGTTCCCTCCGCGCGTGGTGCGTGCGCCGGGGATGCCCGTGGCCGTGGTGCGCTCCGGGCTTGCGATGGTGCTCAACGGCGCGTTCATGTTCGTCATGGCGCTGCATCTGCAGGCCGGGCTCGGCTTCGGCCCGCTGCGCGCGGGGCTGACCTTCGTGCCGACCGCCGTTGCCTTCGGGGCGGCCGGGCTGACCTGGCAGCGACTGCCGGAACGGCTGCGCCCGGCGCTGGTGCCGGCGGGCTTCGTGACGCTCACGGTGTCGTTCCTGGCGGTGGCGCTGGCGATGCGCGACGGCGGCGAGGGCGGTCCCGGCTTCTACGCCGGGCTGACCGGCGTCGGCCTCGGTCTGGCGCTGGCCTTCAGCCCCAACCTGACCGCCGCGCTCGCGCTCGTACGCACCGAGGACGCGCCGCACGCCAGCGGCCTGATGACGACCACGGCACAGCTCGGCGGACTCATCGGCGTGGCGACGATCGGCACCCTGTATCTGGAGCGCGTGGGCGCGCTGACGGCGCAGAGTTCCGCGGACGCGGTAGCGGAGGCGTTGCTCGCGCTGGCCGCTGTGGGGGTGCTCGGGCTGCTTGCGGGGGTTCGGTACCGGTATCGGCGCTGACCACCTCGGCCGCGCGTGGCAGAATCACAGCATCCTCACAGGGCGGAAGCCGAAGGGAGGGGCTGCGAGATGCCTTCGTGCGCCACCAGGAGGCAGCCGGCGGCCGACACCCGCCGGCCCGGAGCGGTCCGCGTCTCCGCCCTGCACTGTCCAGCCTGCGGTTCCTCGCACGTCGCGCAGGTGCTCGGTGACAACGGCGGAGTGTCCTATGTGTGCACGGCCTGCGGCCATAGCTGGAGCTGAGTGATGGGAGCACACAGCAGGAAGTGCGACTGGTGCGGAAACGGCACCCCCATCGTGCGCGACATGGAGCCGCTCAACCCCGACTACCAGTACTGGTGCGAGGAGTGCGCGCGAGCGCTGATCATAAAGGGCGATCCCATCGAGACCTACCGCGAGCTGGAGGGCGAGCCGATCTACGGCCGGCTGCTGGACGAGCACTGCACGCTCAAGCGCTTCTACTCGTTCGCGACGGCCTGATCCCGCACCCCCGCCGGTGGGGTAGGGTGAAGCCCGCCCAGGGGCTATAGCTCAGTTGGTAGAGCACTTGCATGGCATGCAAGGGGTCAGGAGTTCGAATCTCCTTAGCTCCACTCGGCTCCCCTTCCGGCTGCGATATCCTGAGCGCATGCGTGCCCGACGCCTTCTGCTTAGCGGGCCGCGCTGACGGCAGGAAACACTCAGCGCGGCGTCCCCTCCTGTGCGAGGGGATTTTTCGTTTCCGCATCCGGAACCGCAGGCAGAGACCACCAGGAGCTTTGAGGACCATGAGCAGCGAGACGACCACCGCCGCCGCCACCGAGTCGGTGCCGCCGACGGCACCGCACCGCTACACCGCGGCCCTGGCGGCCGAGATCGAGGGACGCTGGCAGGACTTCTGGGAGCGCGAGGGCACGTACGCGGTGGACACGGCCGCGGCGTCGGACCGGCCCCGGAAGTTCATCATGGACATGTTCCCGTACCCCTCGGGTGCGGGTCTGCACGTGGGCCACCCGCTGGGGTACATCGCCACCGACGTCTCCGCCCGCTACCAGCGCATGACGGGCCACGACGTCCTGCACACGATGGGCTTCGACGCCTTCGGCCTGCCCGCCGAGCAGTACGCCGTGCAGACCGGCACCCACCCGCGCGTCACCACCGAGGCGAACATCGCCTCCATGCGCCGCCAGCTGGGCCGCCTGGGCCTGGGGCACGACAGGGACAGGTCGTTCGCCACGATCGACCCGGACTACTACAAGTGGACCCAGTGGATCTTCCTCAAGATCTTCGAGTCCTGGTACGACGAGGAGGCCGACGCCGCCCGCCCGATCGCCACCCTGGTCGAGCAGTTCGAGACCGGCAAGCGCGAGACGCCCGACCGGCGCCCCTGGGGCGAGCTGACGCCCGAGGAGCGCGCCGAGGTGCTGAGCGGCTACCGCCTGGCGTACGCCTCCGACTCCCCGGTCAACTGGTGCCCCGGTCTGGGCACCGTGCTGGCCAACGAGGAGGTCACCGCCGACGGCCGCTCCGAGCGCGGCAACTTCCCCGTCTTCAAGGCCAATCTGCGGCAGTGGATGATGCGGATCACCGCCTACGCCGACCGGCTGCTGGCCGACCTGGCCGAGCTGGACTGGCCCGAGGCCATCAAGCTGCAGCAGCGCAACTGGATCGGCCGCAGCGAGGGCGCCCGCGTCGACTTCCCCGTTGGGGGAGGTCACGAGGGCACGCAGATCTCCGTCTTCACCACCCGCCCCGACACCCTGTTCGGCGCCACCTACATGGTGCTGGCACCCGAACACCCGCTGGTCGACGGCATCGTCCCGGCCGGCTGGCCGCAGGGCACCCACGAGGTGTGGACCGGCGGGCACGCCACGCCCGCGGAGGCGGTGGAGACGTACCGCGCGCAGTCCGCCGCGAAGTCCGACGTGGAGCGGCAGGCAGAAGCCAAGGAAAAGACGGGCGTGTTCACCGGCGCGTACGCCCTGAACCCCGTCAACGGCGAGCGCGTCCCGGTTTTCATCGCCGACTACGTCCTGATGGGCTACGGCACCGGTGCCATCATGGCCGTGCCCGGACAGGACGAGCGCGACTGGGAGTTCTCCGAGGTCTTCGAGCTGCCCATCATCCGCACCGTGCAGCCGCCCGCGGACTGGGACGGCAAGGCGTACACCGGCGACGGACCCGCGATCAACTCCGCCGGGGACGGCATCGACCTGAACGGCCTGGAGGTCGCCGACGCCAAGCGGAAGATCATCGCCTGGCTGGAGGACAAGGGCGTCGGCGAGGGCACCGTCAGCTTCCGGCTGCGCGACTGGCTGTTCAGCCGCCAGCGCTACTGGGGCGAGCCCTTCCCGATCGTCTACGACGAGAACGACGTCGCCCACGCCCTGCCCGAGTCGATGCTGCCGCTGGAGCTCCCTGAGGTGAAGGGTGCCGAGGGCTACTCGCCGCGCACCTTCGACCCCGACGACGCGGACAGCCGCCCCGAGACCCCCCTGTCGCGCAACGCGGACTGGGTGAACGTCACCCTGGACCTGGGCGACGGCTCGGGGCCGCGGCGCTACCGGCGCGAGACCAACACCATGCCCAACTGGGCCGGCTCCTGCTGGTACGAGCTGCGCTACCTGGACCCGCACAACGCCGAGCAGCCGGTCGACCCGGCCGTCGAGCGGGCCTGGATGGGCCCGGCCGAGGGCAAGCCGCACGGCGGCGTCGACCTGTACGTCGGCGGCGCCGAGCACGCCGTGCTGCACCTGCTGTACGCCCGCTTCTGGTCCAAGGTGCTGTACGACCTGGGGTACGTCTCCTCCGCCGAGCCGTTCCACAAGCTGTTCAACCAGGGCATGATCCAGGCGTATGTCTACCGCGACGCCCGCGGCTTCCCGGTGCCCGCCGCGGAGGTCGAGGAGCGCGACGGCGGCTACTGGTACGGCGGCGAGCGGGTCAGGCGCGAGCTGGGCAAGATGGGCAAGTCCCTGAAGAACGCCGTCACGCCGGACGAGATCTGCGCCGAGTACGGCGCGGACACGCTGCGGCTGTACGAGATGGCGATGGGCCCCCTGGACGTCTCCCGCCCCTGGGACACCCGCGCGGTCGTCGGCCAGTACCGGCTGCTGCAGCGGCTGTGGCGCAACGTCGTCGACGAGTCGACCGGCGCCGTGACCGTCGTGGATGCCGAGCCGGACGAGGAGACGCTGCGGGCGGTGCACAAGGCCGTCGACGGGGTCACCAGGGACATGGCGGGGCTGCGTTTCAACACCGCCATCGCGAAGGTGACGGAGCTGAACAACCACGTCACCAAGCTGCCCGCGGTGCCGCGGAGCGTCGCCGAGGCGCTGGTGAAGCTGGTCGCGCCGCTGGCGCCGCACGTCGCCGAGGAGCTGTGGCACCGGCTGGGGCACGGCACCACGGTGGTCTACGAGCCGTTCCCGGTCGCCGATCCGCGGTACGTGGTCGACGAGACGGTCACGTGCGTGGTGCAGGTCAAGGGCAAGGTCAAGGCCCGGCTGGAGGTGTCGCCGGACATCGCCGAGGCGGAGCTGGAGGCGGCGGCGCTGGCGGACGACGCGGTGGTCCGGGCGCTGGGCGGGGCGCCGGTCCGGAAGGTGATCGTACGGGCGCCGAAGCTGGTGAACATCGTCATCTGAGGGCGCCCGGCGCCTTCGTGCACGGCGAGGAGCACCCGGGGAGCCGCCCCGGGACCGGCCGCGGGATCAGCCGCGGAGCGGTCCCCGGGGCGTTCCCTAAGGGACGATTCCGGGAAGGCCGGGGGCCGATGGGGCCGCCCGGCCTTTCCCGTACCCGTACGCTGGAGGGAAGACCGCCTGCCGTGGCCGCGCGGGCCCGTACGGCCCGAGATGGAGGGATGCAGACCTCATGGACGTCGTCGTCGCTCTGCTGGCGCTGTTCTTCGTGCTCTGTCTCGCGGCGGGCGTGGTCCTGACCGTGAAGGCCACGCGGGCGGTGAAGCGCGGCGTCGAGCGCACGGTGGCCGACACCCGCAGAACGGTCCAGGAGACGACGCTCAGGGCCCGCCGCGCGGTGCAGCCCGGTGCGGCCGGCGACATCGCCGGCCTGCGGCTCTCCCTGCGCAACTCCATCGACTCCACCCGCCGCGAGCTGGAGCACGCGGTGCAGGGCGACCCCGGGCTGCGGGAGTCGATCGGCCTGCTGGACCGGCTCCATGAGTACGCGCGCCAGGTCGACGGCGAGCTGCGGCACCTGGAGCGGGAGCCGGAGAAGTCGCGCGTCGCGGAGCGGCTGCCGGAGCTGCGCAGCCGCGCGGAGCGGATCGCGCAGTCGGCGAACTCGCTGCGCTGGGCGGCGCAGGACCGCGCGCGGCACACGGCCGAGGACGAGGACGGGCTGGACGCGCTGACGTCGCAGATCGACCTGGAGACCGGCGCGCTGCGGCACTGGACGCCGGCGGCGGAGCAGGAGGCCGCCCCGGGCGCCGCGTCCTCCGGGGCGCCGTCCGGGGACAAGGCACGGCCGGCGGACGGCGCGGGCCGGTCGCCGAAGCAGCAGGCGGCGCTGTCGTCCGGCGGGACGTCGGAGGGGCAGGACGCCTTCCAGGCGCTGCTGTCGAAGATCGAGAAGATGCGCAGGCCGGAGTCGGCGTAGCGCCGTCCGGGGCCGGGACACCGGGCGTGACCTCGGCGTATCGTCTAGCCCGTACGCGCCGTGCGGGCCCTCGGATGCGGGGTGTTCGGCGAGCCCAGTAGTGTCTTGGGCATGTCCCCCGATGTCGCGATCGTCGCCGATTCCACGGCCTATCTGCCGCCCGAGGCGATGCGGCGGCACGGCATCATCTCCGTCCCGCTGACCGTCGTGCTCGGCGACCGGGCGCTGGAGGAGGGTACCGAGATCTCGGCCCGCTCGCTGGCCGAGGCGCTGCGCAAGCGGAATCCGGTGACGACGTCGCGGCCCAGCCCGGCGCTCTTCGCGGCGACGTACCGGAAGGCGGCGGAGGCGGGCGCGCGGGGCATCGTGTCGCTGCACCTGTCGGCGGAGTTCTCCGGGACGTACGACGCGGCGGTGCTGGCGGCGAAGGAGGCGCCGGTGCCGGTGCGGGTGGTGGACACCCGGATGGTGGCGATGGCCCTCGGCTTCTGCGCGATCGCCGCCGCGGAGGCGGCGGAGGCGGGCGGCACCGTGGACGACGCGGTGGCGGCGGCGGAACGGCGGGCGGCGGGCACGTCGGCGTTCTTCTACGTCGACACCCTGGACTACCTGCGCCGGGGCGGCCGGATCGGCACCGCCCAGGCGCTGCTGGGCTCGGCGCTGGCGGTCAAGCCGCTGCTGCGGCTGGACGGCGGGCGGATCGAGCTGCTGGAGAAGGTCCGTACGGCGGGGCGGGCGATCCTGCGGCTGGAGGAGCTGGTGCTCGAACGGGCCGCGGAGGGCCCGGTGGACGTCGCGGTGCACCACCTGGCGGCGGCGGAGCGCGCGGCGGAGCTGGCGGACCGGCTGCGGGAGCGGGTGCCGGGGCTGGCGGAGCTGCACCTGAGCGAGGTGGGCGCGGTGATCGGGGCGCACACGGGGCCGGGGCTGCTGGGCGCGGTGGTGTCGCGGCGGGGCGGCGCATAGCCGCGGGTTGTCCACAACCGGCGAGTTATCCACAGGAATTGCCGGTGATCATCGGGGGCGGGGGCGGGGCTCGTACCTTCGGGCCATGAGCGCACGCACGGGTACGGAGACCAGGGGACCGGGCCGCCACGAGCCGCGCAGGCGCCGCCTGCGCGGGAGCGCGGCGGGCGCGGGCAGGGCGGCGGGGGAACCCCGGAGCACACCGCGGGAGCACGTACGGCACAGAGCAACGACGATGCTCAAGCCCTCACCCCCACACGCCCGCCACCCCCCGGGCGGACCACGGCCACACCTCCGCTGGACCAGCGAGGACGCCCCGCGCTTCCCCCGGAGGGGGGCGGGCGGCAAGGCAGGGCGGTCGCTCGCGGAGCGGTCGGCCCCGGGGGAGCCGGGACGGTCCGGCATGGTGCGGCGTGCGGCGGGGGAGTCGCACGGGTCGCACGCCACGGAGCCGACCGCCGCGCCGGGGTGGCGCCGGGGCGGTGGGGCTCGTGCCGGTGACTCCGCGGGGGAGGAAGCCCGCCAAGCGGCGCCCGGTACCCCCTCTTTGCCGTCGGGCGCGCCCGCGGAGAGCGCCGACCGGGCGGTGCCGCCTGAGGCGACGCCGCGCGGTGCGGGTGGCGGGGCGTGCTCGCCGGGACCGCAACGGCGGTTTGCCGGCCAGGCCACGGGCAGCGACGGCGTCGGCGTGGTGTCGGCCCGGGGCTCCGCACCCACTCCCGCGGCTGCCTCCGCCCCCGTGCCCGCCGCCCGTGCACCCGCGCCCACCCCGGCTCCCGCCTCCGTGGCCACCGCGCCTGTCCCGGGCTCCGGGCGCGGCGCTTCTCCACCCGGAGAGGAACGTGACGAACCGGCCCTCGACCGCGGGGAGATGGGGCGGTGGGAGCGGTGGGGGGTCGCGGTGCGGGAGCGGCTGCCGATGTGGATCCGGCTGCGGTGCGGGCTGGAGCCCGCGACGTGCGCGGCCCTCGTACTGGTGCTCGTCGCCGGGGTCGCTCTCGCGGCGTACCACTTCTGGTCCGGCCGGCCCCAGCCCGTACGGGCTCCGGAGGCACGCGGCTCCGCGCCACCGCCCGCCGCCGAGGCGGCGGTGCCGGACGCCGCGGGGGAGCCCGGCGCCGGGGCGGCGGCGGACGTGGTGGTGGACGTCGTCGGCAAGGTGCGCGAGCCGGGTGTCCACCGGCTGCCTGCCGGGTCCCGCGTCGAGGACGCCTTACGCGCCGCGGGCGGCGTCCGTCCCGGCGCCGAGGCGGACGGGCTCAACCGGGCGCGCCCGCTGGTCGACGGCGAGCAGATCGTCGTCGACCACCCGCCGCCCGCGGCGCCGGGCACGCCACCGGCGGCCGGACCCACCCCGCCACCGGGAGGCGGCTCGCCGACGACCGGCCCCTCGGCGGTGGTGAGCCTCAACTCCGCGACGCCGGAACAGCTCGACGCGCTGCCGGGCATCGGCCCCGTGCTGGCGCAGCACATCATCGACTACCGCGACCAGAACGGCGGCTTCACCGACATCGGGCAACTCCGCGACGTGAACGGCATCGGCGACAGCCGCTTCGCGGACCTCCGCCCCCATGTCCAGCCGTGACCCCGCCGCGACCACGGCCATCGCCGCGGCACCTGGGCAACCCGCGTCACCCCGGGGCCGGTTACCGGCTGCGCGAGGGAGCAACGGCGCCACGGCACCTTCCGCTACGGCTGGGACGGCGGCGGAAGGGCCCGTCGATCTGCGGTTGGTGCCACCGGCGCTGGCCGCCTGGGCGGCGGCCGCCCTGGCGCTGGGCCGGGAGGGCGCGGCGGTGCCGGTGGCGTGCGGACTGGCAACGGCCGCCGCACTGGCGCTGCTTGCCGCCGCCCGCCTCCGCGGCAGGCGGGGCCGGCCGAGGCCCGGGCACCGCGCCGCCGCCCGGCCGGCTGCCGCGCCGTCGCGGGTGCTGGTGGCCGGGGCCGCCGCGTTGCTGTGCGGCGCCGCGGGGGCGGGGGTCGCGGCGTTGCACGGCGCCGACCTCCACCGCGGTCCGCTGCCCGCGGTCGCCGAGCAGTACGGGCAGGCCACCGTGGAGGTGGAGGTGACCTCCGATCCGCGACTGACCCGCCCGCACGTCCGCGGCCCGGCCGCCACCCCGGTCGCCGTGCTCATCAGAGCCGAAGCCCGCCACGTCACCACCCGCTCCACGGACACCTCCCCCGCGTCCCCGCACGACCCCGCGCCCTGGGACTCAGCCACCCCGCGCCCCGCCGATCCCGCACCCGATGCAGCCGACCCGTCGCCGACCATCCCCACCGACCTGACCTCCGCCTCACCGACCGTCCCCGCCGCCCCTGCCACCCCCGAAGCCACCGCCCCGCGACTGACCACCCCCGCCGACCCGTCGCCGACACCACCCGTCATCGCCCAGCCGGGGCCGCATGCCGCAGGCACCCCGCGATCCGTTCGCGTGCGGACCCCCGTGCTGGTCCTCGTGCAGCCCCGCGACGCCGCCGCGCGGCGGGCGTGGTCGGGGCTGCTGCCCTCGACCCGGGTGCGGGTCGAGGCGCGGGTCTCGCCCGGCTCCGGGGGCGGCCGGGCCGTGGGGGCCGTGCTGCGCGTCGGCCGGGACGGGCCGCCGGACGTCGTGCGCGGGCCCAGCGAGCTGCAGCGCGCCGCGGGCGCTCTGCGGGGCGGGCTGCGCGAGGCCACCGACGGGCTCGGCGCCGACGCCCGCGCACTGCTGCCCGGGCTCGTCGTCGGCGACACCTCCCGCATCCCCGCCGAACTCCAGGACGCCTTCCACGCCACCGACCTCACCCACCTCCTCGCCGTCTCCGGGGCCAACCTCACGATCGTCCTCGCCCTCCTCATCGGCCCGCCCCATCTCGCCGCCCGCGCCGAGCGCCGCGGGCTCGCCCCGCGGCTCGGCATCCCGCTGCGCGCCACCGCGCTCCTCGGCGGGCTCCTCACCCTCGGCTTCGTCGTCGTCTGCCGCCCCGAGCCGAGCGTCCTGCGGGCGGCGGCCTGCGGCCTCATCACCCTGCTCGCCCTCGGCACGGGACGGCGCCGCTCCCTGCTGCCCGCCCTCGCCGCCGCCGTCCTGCTGCTCGTGCTCTACGACCCGTGGCTGTCACGCGAGTACGGCTTCCTCCTCTCCGTGCTGGCCACCGCCGCCCTGCTCACCCTCGCGCCCCGCTGGAGCGCGGCGCTGCGCGCCCGCCGGGTGCCGCCACGGCTCGCCGAGGCGCTGGCCGCGGCAGGGGCCGCGCAGGCGGTGTGCGCGCCGGTCGTCGCCGTGCTGGCGGCGCGGGTCAGCCTGGTCGCGATTCCGTGCAACCTGCTCGCCGAGTTCGCCGTCGCGCCCGCCACCGTCCTGGGGTTCGCGGCGCTCGCCGTCGCCCTGCCCGCGATGCCGGCCGCCGAGGTGCTGGCGACGCCCGCCGGCTGGGCGGCGGAGTGGATCGCCGGGGTCGCCAGGACCGGGGCCGCGCTGCCGGGCGCCACGTACGGCTGGCCCGGCGGGTGGTACGGCGGGCTGGCCCTGGCCGCCGTGACTCCGCCGCTGCTGCTCGGCCTCGCCCGCCTGGCCCGCCGCCGGTGGCTCTGCGCCGCCTGCGCCCTTCTCGTGCTGCTCGCCGTGCTCCGCCCCGTCCCCCTCACCCGGGTCCTCACCGGCTGGCCGCCTGACGGCTGGCGCCTCGTGGCGTGCGACGTCGGGCAGGGCGACGCGCTCGCGCTGGCCGCGGGCGACGGGGAGGCGGTCGTCGTCGACACCGGTCCCGACCCCGCGCTGGTCGACCGCTGCCTGCGTGACCTCGGCGTCCGCCGTATCCCGCTGATCGTCCTGACCCACTTCCATGACGATCACGTCGCCGGGCTGGCCGGTGTCCTGCGCGGCCGGGCCGTCGGCGCCGTCCAGGTCGGCGGCCTCGACGAACCCCCGGGCCAGGCGGCCGCCGTGCGCCGTACGGCCGCCGCCGCGGGCGTGCCGGTGATCCGCGCGCGGCCGGGGGAGCGGCGCCGGGTGGGCGGGCTGTCGTGGCAGGTGGTGTGGCCGGCGGCCGGCGCACCGCCTCCGGCCGAGCCGAACGACGCCAGCGTCACCCTCCTCGTCGAGACCGCGGGCCTCACCGTTCTCCTGCCCGGGGACCTGGAGCCGCCCGCCCAGCGCGCGTTGCTCACCGCCGTCCCCCAACTGCCCCGCCTCGACGCCCTGAAGGTCCCGCACCACGGCTCCGCCTACCAGGACCACGAGCTGCTGCGGCGCCTCAAGCCCCGCTTCGCCCTCGTCAGCGCGGGCGCCGGCAACCCGTACGGCCATCCCTCGCCCCGTACCGTCGCCGCCCTGCGCGCCCAGGGAGCCGCGGTGCTGCGCACCGACCGGCACGGTCCCCTCGCCCTCACCGCCGAAGGAGAAGCCGGAGACCGCACCCCCGCCCTCACCCTCGGGGGCACCTAGACCAGCCGGCAATCGGCCCAAACGGACCGGTGAACTCCGGCACTTGACCCAAGCCCGCCCCAGCCGTCACAACCCGGCGGGGAACCCCCGGTTTGCATAGAAAGCAACTCCAGTGCTCGAATGAATGCCCGAGCCACTGAAATTCCACGGGGGTGGATGCTTCATGATCGGTCGTCTCCGACGCAGATCCTCGGCCACGGCAACCCGGCGCGGCGCCGGCTTGGTCGGCCTGCGGGTTCCTATGCACGCGGGGGTGCTGAGCTGCCGCGTGCTCGACCCCGTCGACCAGCCGCTGCCGCAGGCGGAGGTCGTCCTCGCCGACTCCGCCGGGCGCAAGATCGTCAGCGGTGAGAGCGATCCGTTCGGCACCTTCGTCGTCGCGATCCCGGCCGGCAGCTACCGGCTCTCGATCAACGCCGAGGGCTTCATCCCGTACCGCGGGGACGTCGAAGTCTCCGAAGGAGCCCACAACTCCCTCGGCGACCTCGCACTGGGGCCCTCCCCGCTGCCGCAGCTCCCGCCGCCCGGCGACTGGGAGATCGACCCGGCGCACACCACCATCGCGTTCGTCGCGCAGCACATCGGCATGGCGCGCGTCCGCGGCCGGTTCAACGCCTTCAGCGGCGCCCTGCGCATCGGTCAGCGCATGGAGGACTCGGCCATGCGCGTCGCCATCGAGGCGGCCAGCATCGACACCAACATCACGATGCGTGACGACCACCTGCGCTCGCCGGACTTCCTCGACGTCCAGCGCTACCCGGCGATCGAGTTCGCCGGCGACCGCTTCCTCCACCGCGGCGGCGCCCGCTGGGCCGTCACCGGCGCGCTGTCCATCCACGGCGTCAGCCGCACCGTGACGCTGGACACCCGCTACCTCGGCACCGGTTACGGCATGGAGGGCGAACTGCGCGCCGCCTGCCGGGCCACCGTCGAACTGCACCGCGAGGACTTCACGCTCAACTGGCAGCACATGCTCGCGCGCGGCATCGCGGTCGTGGGCTCCAGCATCCAGATCGAACTGGACATCCAGGTGGTGGCCGCGGGGTAGCGCTGCCTGACGCGCCCGTCTGCGGGAGTGTCTGTGCGGTGGGGCTTGCGGAACACGGGGAGCATCTACGGTTTCGTGCGGCGGGGTGAGGCATGCCAGATGTCCGCACCGGAACCGGACTGCCGCCGGGTCTCGTGGGGGCCGCGCCAGTCCAGGCACTTCACGGCGGCGTCGTCTGCCGGATTGTCCTCGACCACATCCAGGACACGGAGGTCAGCGTCACCGCCGGAACGGATGGCCGAGAGGGTGCCTGCCAGTAGCCATCGAAGCGGCGGCATGGCGAGTCGTGCCGGTCACGGCTTGCACCGGTGCTCATCGCCGGTTCTGCGCCTCCGCTTGACGCGGTACGCGCAGGCTTGAGAGGCCGGGCGCGACGGTGCGGCCCCCGCTCGGCGAGCGGGGGCCGCACTTCACCGATCGCATGCGTCATGATTGCGCGATCGACACCGAACCGGCAGGCCGGCAGGTCGTGCGTAGCGCCGTGGCGGAGGTGTACGCGGTCGACGAATACCGATCAGCGATCAAGGTCTCGGCGTGCCACCGCCAACCATGCACGACCTGGTCGGGACAGGCGCGGAGCGGTCCCAGTGCCGACGGCACGCGGACACCGGGAGGGGCCGCTCTGCGTCAGGCAGCCTCGCCCTGGTCCTGCTCGGAGCCCTCGACCTCGATGGGCACCGTGTTGTGCTTGCCCACGACCGCCGGCTTGATGTCGCCAGTCTTGATGACCTCGTTCTGCGCGGGCTGGCTGACGTGCTTGGAGTCCTTGGTCAGGTAGTTGGCCTGGTCACCCGGGCCGTACTCCTGCGCCAGCAGCGCGTCGCCCTCGAAGTAGTAGATCGTGATGTGGTCGGGCTTCGCCTTCTGGTGGTGCGGGGTGGCCTGCGGAGCCGTCGGGGCGGCTGCGGGAGCGTCCGAGGCCGGGGTGGCCTGCGGAGCCGTCGCCGGGGTGGCCTCCGGAGCCGTCGCCGGAGCCGCCGCCGGGGTGGGCTCCGGAGTCGTCGAGGCCGCGGAGGCCGCCGGGGCGGCCATCGCGGCGATGCCGATGATCGCGCCCACGGTGGCCGCGGCACGTGCGAGGTTCTTCATGGATTCCTCCATCTTGCGATGTCGAACAGGACGCTCCCGACCGCCGGAAGCCTGGGCAGTCTTGTCGATGTCCCGCGCCGTGAGCCGCGAAGACGCGCTGTGGTCACCCGATGGAGGAAGAATAAGGATAAATAGGCTATTTCTGGGACAAATCGGACTTCTCGCTCTCGTGCCGGACCCGGCTGCCGCACCTGCTCCGCCCCGAAGGAGGCAGCTGCCGCACCCGGGGCGGCATATTCGCCCGGGCCCGGCAGGATCCCAACGGCAGGCCCTACCCCGCCGGGTCGTCCGGCACCGTCGCGGACCCCTCCAGCCAGCCGTCGTACGACTCGGCCAGCTCCTCCAGCTCCGCCGCCACCGCCTCCCGCGCGTCCTCGACGACGACGAGCCACTGCGCGTCCTCCGCGTCGTCCTCGCCGGCCAGGGCGTCGCGGATCAGTTGCGGCTCCCCGGCCAGGCCGAAGCGCTCCACGGCCAGCCCGGCCACCTCCCTGGCGGCGTCGCGGTCGGGCAGCACGAGTACGTAGGTCTGGTCGCTCACGCCGCCATTGTGCCCGCGGGCCGCCGGCGATGTCGTACCGGCGTGGGATGCTGTACGGCGATGGCAGCGACGACCCGGAACCCCAGGACCAGCAAGGGCGCAAGCGCCGGCGGCGACCCGCTCACCCCCGTCACACTCGCCGTGGGCCAGGAGGATCTGCTGGTCGACCGCGCCGTGCGGGAGGTCGTGGCCGCCGCCCGCGCCGCCGACCCCGACACCGACGTGCGCGAGCTGACCCACGACGCCCTCCAGCCCGGCACGCTCGCCGAGCTGACCAGCCCGTCGCTCTTCGCCGAGCGCAAGGTCGTGGTCGTACGGGGCGCGCAGGACCTCGCCGCCGACGCGGTCAAGGACGTCAAGGCGTACGTGGCCGCCCCCGCCGCCGAGATCACGCTCGTGCTGGCGCACGCCGGCGGCGCCAAGGGCAAGGGCCTGCTGGACGCGGCGCGCAAGGCCGGGGCCCGGGAGGTCGACTGCGCGAAGGTGACCCGCCCCGCGGACCGGCTGGCCTTCGTGAAGGCCGAGTTCCGGGCCGCTGGCCGCACCGCGACGCCGTCGGCCTGCCAGGCGCTGGTCGACGCGATCGGCTCCGACCTGCGGGAGATGGCCGGCGCCTGCGCGCAGCTCGCGGCCGACGTGGAGGGCACGATCGACGACGCGGTCGTCGCGCGCTACTACACGGGCCGGGCCGAGACCTCCGGCTTCGAGGTGGCCGACCGGGCCGTCGAGGGCCGTACGGCCGAGGCCCTGGAGGCCCTCCGCTGGGCCCTGAACACGGGCGTGGCCCCCGTCCTGCTCACCAGCGCCCTCGCCCAGGGCGTCCGCTCCATCGGCCGCCTCGCCTCGGCCCCCCGCGGCATGCGCCCGGCCGACCTGGCCCGTGAGCTGGGCATGCCCCCCTGGAAGGTGGACCGCGTCCGCCAGCAGATGCGCGGCTGGACGGCGGACGGCGTGGCGACGGCGCTGCGCGCGGTGGCCCAGGCCGACGCGGACGTCAAGGGCGGCTCGGACGACCCGGCCTACGCCCTGGAGAAGGCCGTCGTGGTCATCACCGCCGCCGCCCGCTCCCACTGACCCCGCCGCCCCCGGGCCCGGGGGCGGCGGGACGGGACGACTGCGGCGCTCCGCGCGGCAACCGCCGTGCCCTCTCCGGGGCCGGGGTCTCGTGCTCATGCGCAAGGCCCCGTCCGGGGCCCTGGGGAGGGGCCGGGGACGGGGCCTTGCGGAGTGCTTTGTGCCGCACCCGCGTGGCGAACGCAGGCCGCGTGCGGCGTGGTGTTGCGGATGCCCGACCGGTGCGGAGTGAGAGGGCCCGCGGCGGTCCGGCGGTGGATCAGGCCTGGAGGGCCTGGACGCGCTTGGCCAGGGCGGCCTTCTTGTTGGCCGCCTGGTTGCGGTGGATGACGCCCTTGCTGACCGCCTTGTCCAGCTTGCGGGCGGCGGCGCGCTGCGCCTCCACGGCCTTCTCGGCGTCCCCGGCCTCGACGGCCTCGCGGGTACGGCGGATGGCGGTGCGCAGCTCCGACTTCACGGCCTTGTTGCGCAGCCGGGCCTTCTCGTTGGTCTTGATCCGCTTGATCTGGGACTTGATGTTCGCCACGTAGCTGCCTCTTGAGAGATGTTCGAAGATCGTCCTGTGGGACCTGAACTGCCGGACCTCACCGGGTCCAGGCACAGTGGGTCAGGCTACCAGCAGCCAGGACGGCCGCCCAAACCGCTCCCGGCCCCGCGCGCATGGGACCATGGGGGCGACGAGTGCAGCCATGCCCCTCCCTCCCGACAGGACCCCTAGGTGCCCGCGACCGAAACCACCGTGCCGCAGCCCAGCCGTACCGAGCCCGCGCTGATCCGCAATTTCTGCATCATCGCGCACATCGACCACGGCAAGTCGACGCTGGCCGACCGGATGCTCCAGATCACCGGAGTCGTCGACAAGCGCCAGATGCGCGAGCAGTACCTCGACCGTATGGACATCGAGCGCGAGCGGGGCATCACGATCAAGTCCCAGGCCGTACGCATGCCGTGGTCGCCCACGGAGGGTGAGAGCAGCGGCGAGGCGCACATCCTCAACATGATCGACACCCCCGGGCACGTCGACTTCACGTACGAGGTCTCCCGCTCCCTCGCCGCCTGCGAGGGCTGTGTGCTGCTGGTGGACGCCGCGCAGGGCATCGAGGCGCAGACCCTCGCGAACCTCTATCTCGCGATGGAGAACGACCTCACGATCATCCCGGTGCTGAACAAGATCGACCTGCCCGCCGCGCAGCCGGAGAAGTTCGCCGCCGAGCTGGCGGGGCTCATCGGCTGCGACCCCTCCGACGTGCTGCGGGTCTCGGCGAAGACCGGGGAGGGCGTCGAGGCGCTGCTCGACGAGGTGGTCCGGCAGGTGCCGCCGCCGGTGGGGGTCAAGGACGCCCCCGCCCGCGCGATGATCTTCGACTCGGTCTACGACTCGTACCGCGGCGTCGTGACGTACGTGAAGGTCGTCGACGGCACGCTCGGCAAGCGCGAGCGGATCAGGATGATGTCGACCGGCGCCCAGCACGAGCTGCTGGAGATCGGTACGAACTCGCCGGAGATGACCCCGGCCGACGGCCTCTCCGTCGGCGAGGTCGGCTATCTGATCACGGGCGTCAAGGACGTCCGCCAGTCCAAGGTCGGCGACACCGTCACCCGGCTCAGCAAGGGCGCCACCGAGCCGCTCGGCGGCTACAAGGACCCCAAGCCCATGGTGTTCTCCGGGCTCTACCCGGTCGACGGCTCCGACTACCCCGAGCTGCGCGACGCGCTCGACAAGCTCCAGCTCAACGACGCCGCGCTGGTCTACGAGCCGGAGACCTCGGCGGCGCTCGGCTTCGGCTTCCGCGTCGGCTTCCTCGGCCTGCTGCACCTGGAGGTGATCAGGGAGCGGCTGGAGCGCGAGTTCAACCTCGACCTGATCGCCACCGCGCCCAACGTGATCTACCGCGTCGTGCTGGAGGACCGCACCGAGCACGTCGTCACCAACCCCAGCGAGTTCCCGGTCGGCAAGATCGAGGAGGTCTACGAGCCGGTCGTACGGGCGACGGTCCTCACGCCCAGCGAGTTCATCGGCTCGGTCATGGAGCTGTGCCAGAACCGCCGCGGCACGCTGCTCGGCATGGACTACCTCTCCGAGGAGCGCGTCGAGATCCGCTACACGCTGCCGCTCGCCGAGGTGGTCTTCGACTTCTTCGACCAGCTCAAGTCCAAGACCCGCGGCTACGCCTCCCTCGACTACGAGCCCACGGGCGAGCAGAGCAGCCAGCTCGTCAAGGTCGACATCCTGCTGCACGGCGACAAGGTCGACGCCTTCTCCGCGATCACGCACAAGGACAAGGCGTACGCCTACGGCGTCCGGCTCGTCGCCAAGCTCAAGGAGCTGATCCCGCGGCAGGCGTTCGAGGTACCCGTGCAGGCGGCCATCGGCTCCCGTGTCATCGCCCGCGAGACCATCCGCGCCATCCGCAAGGACGTCCTCGCCAAGTGCTACGGCGGTGACATCTCGCGTAAGCGGAAGCTGCTGGAGAAGCAGAAGGAAGGCAAGAAGCGGATGAAGATGGTCGGCAACGTCGAGGTGCCGCAGGAGGCGTTCATCGCCGTGCTGTCCTCGGACGAGGACGGCAAGGCGAAGAAGTAGCCGGGGGCCGCCCGGCGGGGCGGAAGCGGAATCGTACGACCGGGCCGGCGCGGGACACCCGCCCGGCCCGGCTTCGAGACCTATCCGACGCCTTGCAGACCCTTACGCCGTTCGATGTCACCCTCTAATCTGCTGGTTACTCGCCAGTTACCAGCGAAGAGCAGGGCCGGAGGATGCAGTGACCGAGACCGAAACCCAGACGAAGCTGGACAGCCGCCCGCCGTCCGTCGCCACGCTCTTCCTTGACCGCGTCGAGTCCACCCCCGACCGGGAGGCGTTCCAGTACCCGGTGCCCGCCGCCACCGCCGGCGAGGGCGACGAGTGGCGGTCGCTGACCTGGGCGCAGTCCGCCGAGCGGGTCTTCGCGATCGCCGCCGGGCTGCTCGACCTCGGCCTGCAGCCCGAGGAGCGGGTCGCGCTCGCCTGCAACACCCGGCTGGAGTGGATCCTCACCGACCTCGGCATCCTCTGCGCCGGCGGCGCCAACACCACGGTCTACCCCAGCACCAACGCCGAGGAGACCGCGTACATCCTCGCCGACTCCGGCAGCCGCGTGCTCGTCGCCGAGGACGCGGCCCAGCTCGCCAAGGCGCGCGAGATGCGGGCGGAGCTGCCGGAGCTGGCGCACGTCGTCGTGGTCGAGGCCGAAGGCACTGGAGAGGCGCTCGCCGCCGAGGGCGACCCGGACGGCTGGGTGCTCTCCCTCGCCGAGCTGGAGCGGCGCGGCGCGGAGTATCTGGAGAAGCACCCCGAGGCTGTACGGGAGCACATCGAAGCCCTGCGCCCCGACCAGCTCGCCACCCTCATCTACACCTCCGGCACCACCGGCCGCCCCAAGGGCGTGCGGCTGGCGCACGACTCGTGGTCGTACATGGGCTACGCGATCGAGGGCATCGAGCTGGTCATGCCGGAGGACGTGCAGTACCTGTGGCTGCCGCTCGCGCACGTCTTCGGCAAGGTGCTCACCGCCGGGCACATCAAGGTCGGGCACGTGATGGCCGTCGACGGCCGGATCGACAAGATCATCGAGAACCTGCCGGTCGTCCGGCCCACCCAGATGTGCGGCGTCCCGCGGATCTTCGAGAAGGTCTACAACGGCGTGGCCGCCAAGGCGAAGGCCGGCGGCGGCGCCAAGTACAAGATCTTCCTGTGGGCCGCCGAGGTCGCCCGCGAGTACGCGCGCGTCACCCAGGACAACCACCGCCGCACCGGCAAGCGCACCGCGTCCGCCGGCCTGACGGCCAAGCACGCCCTCGCCGACAGGCTGGTCTACGGCAAGTTCCGCGCCGCCTTCGGCGGCCGGATGCGCGGCATGGTCTCCGGATCCGCCGCCCTCGCCCCCGAGATCGGCTACTTCTTCGACGGCGCCGGCGTCCCGATCCTGGAGGGCTACGGCCTCACCGAGTCCGCCGCCGCCAGCTTCTGCAACCGCCTGGAGACCTACCGCACCGGCACCGTCGGCAAGCCGCTGCCCGGCTGCGAGGTACGGATCGCCGACGACGGCGAGATCCTGCTGCGCGGCCCCGGCATCATGCAGGGCTACCACGGCCTGCCGGAGAAGACCGCCGAGGTGCTGGAGGACGACGGCTGGTTCCACACCGGCGACATCGGCGAGCTGTCCGACGACGGCTTCCTGCGCATCACCGACCGCAAGAAGGACCTGATCAAGACGTCCGGCGGCAAGTACATCGCGCCGAGCGAGGTCGAGGGCCAGTTCAAGGCCGTCTGCCCGTACGTCGGCTCGATCCTCGTCATCGGCGCCGACCGCAACTTCTGCACCGCGCTGATCTCCCTCGACGAGGTGGCGCTCACCGGCTGGGCGAAGGAGAACGGCCTGGAGGGCCGGCCGTACGCGGAGCTGGTCGCCTCGCCGGAGGCGCGGGAGCTGGTCGAGGGGTACGTCAAGCAGCTCAACGAGCGGCTGCAGCGCTGGCAGATGATCAAGAAGTTCCGGATCCTGCCGCGGGACCTCGACGTCGAGCACGGGGAGCTGACGCCGAGCCTGAAGCTGAAGCGGCCGGTGGTGGAGCAGGAGTACAAGGACCTGATCGAGGACATGTACGCGGGCGCCAGGGAAGCCTGAGGCGCGGCTCCTTTTCGACGTACCCCCGGGGCCGGAAGTCCCGTACGGCCGCGGCCGCTTGCGGCCGGTCCGCGGGGGTGCGTCCGCTGTCGTCCGCGGGGAACGGGACGGGCGTTCAGGGGTGTGCGGGCGGCGTGGGCGCCGCCGGGCGCACCCCTCGAACGGGCGAGGCGCACCATCCCGTTGACGGTGCCCGCGGCCCCGGTCGCGGGGTGGGGCGAGTGCCGTCCCGGCGGGTGCCGAGGTCTCGTACGCACGCGTGTCCACCGCGGTGAGCTGGGTCTTCGCGGCTGTGGCCGGTCCGGCGCCGCGTCGCGCGCGGCCGGTGGGTAGGGCGGGGCGGGGGTGGCCGGAGGGGGTAGACCGGGGGGTGTGACGGGGGTCGGATGGGCCATATCCGGTCACCAGTTGTGTCACTTGGTGCATCTGGGCGAGCTCAGTCTGTCACTCTGGCTACGTGGGGAACGCCCGTATGCCGGGATTGGGCCGGGAGAGGACAGTGGGGACGACCTTCGCAGTGCAGGCCGTACGTCGATCCACCGTGGTGTCGGTCGTGCGAAGAGAGCCCGCGGAGCCGGACGGCGGGGACGGCGGGGACGGCGGGGACAGCGGAGGCGGCACGGAAGGTGCCGGTGACGCGGACGGTACGGACGGCGCGGACGACGTGCCCGCATCCGGCGGGAAGGCCCGCGGCGGCGGCGCGCGCGGCGCGCACCGTACGGCCCCGGGCGACGCGGACGGCGAGGCCGCGGACGACGGCGGGGACGGCTCCGGCGACGACGGGGCGGACGGCCGCGGGGGCGGCTCCGGGGACGACCCAGGGGATGCCTCCGCGGAGGGCGCGGACGCGGACGCGGCCCCCGGCCCGCAGGGCGTCACCGACGTCGCCCTCACCCTCGCCGCCGGCATGCCCGCCGCCGCGGCGGCCCGCCGGTTCGTACGCGAACTGCTCGCCGGCCGCGCCGGGCCCGAGGCCGACGACGCCGAGCTGCTGACCAGCGAGCTGGTCACGAACGCCGTGGTGCACGCCGGCACCGACGTACGGGTCCGCTGCCGGCTGGTCGCCGAGGACGCCACCGCCGCCGGTCTTGCGCGCGACGGCGCGGTCGGCGGCGGCCAGGACGCGGAGCCGACGCTGCTGGTGGAGGTCACGGACGGGCACGCGGCCCGGGTGATGCCGCTGCCGGCGCCCGAGGAGTCGTACGGCTACGGCCTGCAGCTCGTCGCCGCGCTCGCCGACGCCTGGGGCGTCGAGCACCGCCGCAGCGAGAAGACCGTCTGGTTCCGGATGGGCCCGCTGCGCGAGGTCGCGGACGAGCCGGCCGGCGACGGCCCGGCAGCCGCGGCACCCGACCGGGGGACCGGCGCGGCGCACGACGGGGCGGGTGCGCACGGCGTACCCGACGACGCGGCCCACGGCCGGGGCGTACCGCACCACGCGGACGGCTCCGGCGGCGAGGCCGTGCGCGGCGCGCACGACCTCGCCGACGACGACCTCGCCGACCCGCACGGCGCCCGCGCCGCGCTCCGCCTGCCCAGCCAGGCCACCGCGCACACCCCGCGCAGCGCCACCGACCCCGAGCTGCGCGGCGGCGGCCCCTGGGCCGGCGTCGGCGCCTTCTCGTTCCTCGCCGAGACCTCCGACATGCTCGCCGGGCAGTTCGACGAGGACATGGTCGCCTCGCTGGCCACCCAGCTCCTCGTGCCCCGGCTCGCCGACTGGAGTGCCGTCTGGCTCGAAGGCACCGACGGGACCGAGCCCCGTCTCGCACAGGTCTGGCATGCCGCCGAGGAGCGGATCTCCCCGCTCCGCCGCGCCCTGGAGCAGTGCCCGCTGCCGCCGCCCGACGCCCGCCCCGTACCGGTCTCCTGGCCCGGCGGGAGCGGCGGCGTCGCCCGCGGCCCCGGAGACGCCGGCTACGGGCTCGGCGGCCCCGCGCTGGCCTGCCCGCTGGTCGCCGGCGGCCGGCGCGTCGGCACGTTGCTCTTCGGCCGCGCCGGCGTCGCCCGGATCGGCGGCGACGTCGTCGCCGTCGTCACGGACTTCGCCCGCCGCGTGGCGCACGCCGTCTCCGCCGCCCGCCAGTACACGCGCCAGGTGACCATCAGCGAGGTGCTGCAGCGCGGCCTGCTGCCCAGCGGCATCGCGGAGATGCCGGCCATGGACACCGCCGTCGTCTACGAGCCGGCCGAGGGCGCCGCCGCGGGCGGCGACTTCTACGACCTCTTCCCCAGCGGCAGCGACCGCTGGTGCTTCGCCCTCGGCGACGTCTGCGGCCAGGGCCCGGAGGCGGCCGTCGTCACGGGCCTCGCGCGGCCCGTGCTGCGGCTGCTGGCGCGCGAGGGGTACGGCGTCGCCGACGTGCTCGCGGGCCTCAACCGCACGCTCGTGGAGCACGCCTTCGAGGCGGTCGAGGCGGCCACGGCGTTCGGGCTGCCGCCGGAGCAGGCGCGGTTCCTGTCGCTGCTGTACGGGGAACTGGTGCCGTACGAGCACGACCGCGGCGGCGTCCGGTGCACCGTGGCCAGCGCCGGGCACCCGCTGCCGCTGCTGCTGCGCAGTGACGGCGGGGTGCGGGCGGCGGCGGACGCGCAGTTGCTGCTCGGGGTGCTGGACGACGCGGAGTACTACAGCCAGTCGTTCGACCTGGAGCCCGGTGACACGCTGCTGTGCGTGACGGACGGGGTCACGGAGCGGCGGTTCGGGGACCGGCTGTTCGACGACGGCGACGGGCTGGCGGAGGCCCTGTCGTGCTGCACGGGGCTGGGCGCGGCGGCGGTGGCGGAGCGGATCAGGACGGCGGTGCACGACTTCGCGCCGGCGCCGCCGCGGGACGACCTGGCGATGATGGTGCTCCAGGCGCGGGGGACGGAGCCGGGCGGGTACTGAGCGGGCGGGTACTGAGGGGCGTTCCGCCGGCGAGGGACAATGGGTCCATGCCCTCCGTACTGCCCGATGGCGAGCCCGCGCCCGAGGACGGGACCCTGCCCGCCGAGGCGCTCGCCGGGGCCGCCGGCCGCCCCCTCGGCTTCTACGCCCACGTTCCGTACTGCGCGACCCGCTGCGGCTACTGCGACTTCAACACGTACACCTCCTCCGAGCTGCGCGGCACCTCCCGCGACGACTACGCCGCCACCTTCGCCGAGGAGGTCCGCCTCGCCCGCAAGGTGCTGGGCGACGATCCGCGGCAGGTCGAGACGGTGTTCTTCGGGGGCGGTACGCCCACGTTGCTGCCGGCGGCGGACCTGGGCCGGATGCTGGCGGCGATCCGCTCGGAGTTCGGCCTCGCGCCGGACGCGGAGGTGACCACGGAGGCCAATCCGGAGTCGGTGGATCCGGCATACCTGGAGGCGCTGCGGGAGGCCGGGTTCAACCGGATCTCGTTCGGCATGCAGAGCGCGCGGGAGCACGTCCTTACGGTGCTGGACCGTACGCACACGCCCGGAAGGCCGGAGGCGTGTGTGGCGGAGGCGCGGGCGGCGGGGTTCGCGCACGTGAACCTGGACCTGATCTACGGCACGCCGGGGGAGACGGACGACGACTGGCGGGCCTCGCTGGCGGCGGCGCTGGGGGCGGGTCCCGACCACGTGTCGGCGTACGCGCTGATCGTGGAGGAGGGCACGCAACTGGCGCGGCGGATCCGGCGGGGCGAGGTGCCGCCGACGGACGACGACGTGCACGCGGACAGGTATCTGATCGCGGAGGAGGCGCTGTCGGCGGCGGGGATGTCCTGGTACGAGGTGTCGAACTGGGCGGTGCCCGGGGACGCGGCGCGGTGCAGGCACAACGAGCTGTACTGGACGGGCGCGGACTGGTGGGGCGCGGGTCCCGGGGCGCACAGCCACGTGGGCGGGGTGCGGTGGTGGAACGTCAAGCACCCCGGGCCGTACGCGTCCGCGCTGGCGGCGGGGCGGTCGCCGGCGGCGGGGCGTGAGGTGCTGACGGAGGAGGACCGGAGGGTCGAGCGGATCCTGCTGGAGCTGCGGCTGTCGGCGGGCTGCCCGCGTTCGCTGCTGCGGCCGGCGGGGGCGGAGGCGGCGTCACGGGCGGTAGGGGACGGCCTCCTGGAGCGCGGTCCCTACGAGGAGGGCCGGCTGGTGCTGACGCTGCGGGGGCGGCTGCTGGCGGACGGGGTGGTCCGGGACCTGGTGGACTGAGGGTCCGCCCGGCGCCCCACCGCGCACAGAACGCACGATCCCCCGTGATCCCCGCAATCCCCATGATCCCCGCACACCCACCCAAGGGTATGCGCCTCCGCTGACAACGCGGGTTCATCGAGGCCGGAGCCGGGCCGGGCGTGCGGTTGCGGTCGGGTCCGCAGGCGGGTGCGTGCGGAGGGGCGAAAGTCGGCCGGCGAGGGCGGATACGGGCCGAATCAAGAGCTGTTACCGCGAGTTACGACCGGATTCCTCCGCCGATCCCGCACGTGTACGCCCCCGCCCGCCGGACCCATGCGGCGGGCGGGGCGCGCCCCGGGGCGGTCGTGAGTACCGTCGCCCGCCCCGGGTCCGCCTCTCGGCCGCGGTCTGCCCCCGCGGCCGGGAGGCGGGGTTCAGTGGGGATGGCGGCGGATGAGGACGTTGGCGTCGCTCACCGCCGACCAGTCGCCTTTCCCGCGGGCCGCGGCCCGGTCCGCCGCCAGTTCGGCGCACCTGCCGCAGCCGGGGGCCGGGGCGGCGTCCGCGGGCGGGAACACGTCGGACAGGCGGATCGGGTCGGCCGCGGAGGTACGGCGCGGGGGAGTGGTCACGGTCGTCCCTTCAGTGACAGCGGGGCGCTGACGGTGATTCGCCCTGGCTCAGTTCGAGGTCGTTCTCTCCCGCGGTGGTGACGCAGTAACCGCCCGCCCGGTGGACCGCGTGGCGCAGGATCGCACTGTCCCCTCGGTCCCAACTGATGCGGTCCCACGTGGCCACCAGGCACACCGCGGAGTCGGCGGCCTGGCGCATCGCGTAGACGAGCATCTGCCACTGCGCCCGCTGCCAGGCGCACAGCGCCTGGTCACCGCGGTCGACCCACTCCCCGGCCACCACCCAGCCCTGCTCGGCGGCATACCGCCTGCAACGCGCTATGCGCTCGTCCAGGGCCGCGGTCGTCAGTGTGGCGTGCCGGTCGTAGATGAACGCCAGCGTGGGCCGGGGCGGGTGGGTGTCAGGGGTCTCCATCACGCTCGCCTGTCGTCGGTGATCAGGTCGTCACTGACGGTAGGAGCGGCTGGCGCTCGGCAGGGGCAGAGATCCTGCCCCTCGCATGCCTGTTCGCTATGCGGCCAGGAGTCCGACCTTCGTCGCGAGCGAGGCAGCGCGCCTCCTGCGCGCGGGGCTCTTGGCCTCGGACTCCTCAAGGATGATCCGGCGGGCGTACCCGTTGTAGCGGATAGTCTCGGGAGCCGCGGCGTTGGCCTTTTCCAGTGTTGCCAGTGCGACGTCCGGCTGGCCGTTGAGCTGGTAGCCGCGGGCCTCCTCGATGCGGTGCCGAGCCCGGCGCGGGTGGCTGGGGATCACGGCGGTGTCAGCGCGCGCCGCTTGCCGTACGGACTCGCCTCCGGCATGCAGTTCCACCGCCACCGTGACCGCGTGCGCGCCCATGATGGCCGCGCCGAAGCTGGTGACGGGGTGGTAGTAACCGGCGGGCAGCCGCCCGGCCTTGTCGCGCGCGTCGTCCCAGTGCGCCCACGCTGTGCCGGATGCGCCGCGGCGGGCGGCGGTGTAGCCCAGCTCGAAGTCGAGCGCACCGGCGATGGCCAGCACGCGGTCATCGGCCTCGGCCAGCAGCGGGCGGAGGTAGTCGATGGCCGCGCGGTTGACGTCGTCGGCGGCGTCGAAGTCCCGCGGGCCGGCGTCGCGGTGGGCCTGGGCGAGCAGCCAGGCGGCAGTGCCGATGGCGTGCGGGTCCTCGCTCTCCTGGGCGGCGACCATGCCGCGGTCGGCGACGCGCCAGAGGAGCGAGCTGTCGGGCTGGTAGGCGAGGAAGAACTGCGACAGCGCGTACGTCTCGGCGAGCAGGGACTGCGCGCGGCGGCGTTCGGTGGCGGCCTCGGCCTGCCGCGTGGCCAGGCGCGCGTCCAGGATCAGGTCGGGCAGCAGCGCGCCGATGACGTCCCGGTGGTTGGGGGCGGAGTGACGGGCGCTCCACGCCTGGTCGAGGCGGGCCCGCAGGTGCGGGAGGTTCGGGGCCTCACGGTCGCCGGGCAGCGCGAAGCGGTTGAGGGCGTCGCGGACCGCGGGGAGCCTGGCGTGTCCTGGGCCGACGAACATCTCGACGCTCATGGACTGGTCGCCGGTGAGGTCGGCGAGATCGCGTACGCGCAGCACCTCGGCGATCCGCAGGATCATGGGCAGCTTCGGCAACTGGAGCTTTCCGGTCTCCACTTGCTTCACCCACGACGGCGACTTGCCGAGCAGCCCGCCCAGGACCGGCCGGCTCATGCCGCGGCGCTCGCGCAGGATCTGCATCCGCTGGCCGAACGCGAGCGGTTCCGTGAGCAGGTCGGGGGCACCGTCCGATGACGTCACAGCCTTACCTCTTCTCTGCGGCTCGCCACTGCCAGGGTAGGAGGTTCGAGGCGTTCCGTCCGGGGTCTGTCACGTACCGCGTGGGCAACGAGGCCGTGGGACAACGCCGACCGGTAGCGGCCGGGCCGGGCCCCGAACCCCTCAGGAAGCCGGGGCCGTGACGAAGTCGATCAGCTCCTCCACCCGGCCCAGCAGCGCCGGTTCCAGGTCGCGGTACGTCCGGACGGAGTCCAGGATGCGGCGCCAGGCCGCGCCCGTGTCCGGGGGCCAGCCCAGTTCCCGGCAGACGCCCGTCTTCCAGTCCTCGCCCCGCGGGATCCTCGGCCAGGCCGCGATGCCCACCGACGAGGGCTTGACCGCCTCCCAGATGTCCACGTAGGGGTGACCCACCACCAGCGCGTGGGCGCTCGTCACCGACTCCGCGATGCGCCACTCCTTCGTGCCCGGCACCAGGTGGTCCACCAGCACTCCGAGGCGCGCGTCCGGGCCCGGGGCGAAGGACTCGACCACCGCGGGGAGGTCGTCCACGCCCTCCAGGTATTCGACCACCACGCCCTCGACCCGCAGGTCGTGGCCCCAGACGCGCTCCACCAGCTCCGCGTCGTGGCGGCCCTCGACGTAGATGCGGCCCGCGCGGGCCACGCGTGCGGTGTGGTCGCGGACCGCGATCGAGCCGGAGGCGGACAGGAGGGGGCCCGGGGACGACGCGGGTCGGCCGGGGCGTACCAGCGTGACCACCTTGCCGTCGATCATGAAGCCGCGCGGCGTCAGCGGGAACACCCGGTGCTTGCCGAAGCGGTCCTCCAGGGTCACCGTCGGGCCCTCCGCGGTCTTCTCCGTACGGATGACCGCGCCGCAGAAGCCCGTCGCCACCTCCTCCACCACGAGGTCCGGCTCGGCCGGTACCTCGGGGGCGGGCTGCTGCGGCTTCTTCCAGGGGGGCGTGAGGTCGGTGTCGTAGCGGCGCACCTCGCGAGACTACGACAAGCTCCGCGCCAGTTCGTCGCGTTGGGCCCGGACGAAGTCCGCCCCGACCGCCGCCCCGTGCCCCGGCACGTACACCGCCGCGTCCCCGCCCAGCTCCAGCAGCCGGTCCAGCGCCGCCGGCCAGCGGGCCGGGTCCGCGTCCCGGCCCGCCTGCGGGGGGCCCGACTCCTCCACGAGGTCGCCGCAGAAGACGACCGCGGGGCGGCCGGGGACGTACACCGCCATGTCGTGCGACGAGTGCGCCGCGCCCAGCTCGACCAGCAGCACCTCCCGGCCGCCCCCGAGGTCCAGCGGGTACGTGCCGGAGACCGCGTGCCGCGGGGCGACGAGGACGTCGACGGCCTCTGCCGCCGCGTCGCGGTCCAGCCCGTGGCGTACGGCGTCCGCCCGCAGCTCGTCCGCGCCCGGCCCGCGCAGGTGCGCGGCCATCCCCGCCGGGCCGTGGACCTCGGCCCCGGCGAAGGCCGCGGTGCCGAGCACGTGGTCGAAGTGCGGATGCGTGAGTGCGATGTGCGTCACCGGGCGGCCGAAGCGGCGGCGGACCTCCCCGCGCAGCTCCGCGCCCTCCCGCAGCGAGGCGCCCGTGTCCACGAGCAGCACGCCTTCGGCTCCGCCCACCGCACCCGCCGTCGCGTCCCAGCGCGGCAGCCGGCGCCGCAGGACGTCCGGGGCCAGCTCTTCCCAAGCGCCACCCATCCCCCGACGCTATAACGTGACCGGCTGCTTGCCCGAGCTGCCGTACCCGGCCGTACACTGGCCCGGAACCCTGGCACTCCCCGCCGTCGAGTGCCAGCGGCGGAACGACCGGACGGAACCCCGAGTGCGGAGGTGGGCAGCATGCTCAGCGAGCGCCGGCTCGAAGTGCTGCGCGCCATCGTCCAGGACTACGTGGGCACGGAGGAGCCGGTCGGCTCCAAGGCACTCACCGAGCGGCATCACCTGGGTGTCTCCCCGGCGACGGTGCGTAACGACATGGCCGCCCTGGAGGACGAGGGGTACATCGCCCAGCCGCACACCAGCGCCGGCCGTATCCCCACCGACAAGGGCTACCGGCTGTTCGTCGACAAGCTCGCCGACGTCAAGCCGCTGAGCGCACCCGAGCGGCGGGCGATCCAGAACTTCCTGTCCGGCGCCGTCGACCTCGACGACGTCGTGGGGCGTACGGTGCGGCTGCTGGCGCAGTTGACGCGGCAGGTGGCGGTCGTGCAGTACCCGTCGCTGACCCGCTCGACCGTGCGCCACGTCGAGCTGCTCCAACTCGCCCCCGCGCGCGTGATGCTCGTGCTCATCACCGACACCGGCCGGGTCGAGCAGCGCCTGATCGACTGCCCGGCGCCGTTCAGCGAGGACTCCCTCGCCGATCTGCGCGCCCGGCTCAACAGCCGTGTCGTCGGCCGCCGGTTCGCCGACGTGCCGCGGCTGGTGGCCGATCTGGCCGAGCCCTTCCCCGCGGACGACCGCGGCACGGTGCAGACCGTGCTGTCGGTGCTGCTGGAGACGCTGGTGGAGGAGACCGAGGAGCGGCTGATGATCGGCGGCACCGCCAACCTCACCCGCTTCGACCACGACTTCCCGCTCACCATCCGGCCGGTGCTGGAGGCGCTGGAGGAGCAGGTGGTGCTCCTGCGGCTCCTCGGCGAGGCGAAGGAACCGGGCGTGATGGTGCGTATCGGCCATGAAAACGACCACGAGGGGCTCACTTCCACCTCGGTCGTCTCCGTCGGATACGGTTCTGGCGGCGACACCGGTGAAGCCGTCGCCAAGCTCGGCGTGGTCGGACCTACCCGCATGGACTACCCCGGAACGATGGGAGCGGTACGCGCAGTGGCACGGTACGTCGGACAGATCCTGGCGGAGTCATAAGTGGCCACGGACTACTACGCGATCCTCGGCGTCGGACGTGACGCGTCGCAGGAAGAGATCAAGAAGGCGTTCCGCAGGCTCGCCCGCGAGCTGCACCCGGACGTGAACCCGGATCCGAAGACCCAGGAGCGGTTCAAGGAGATCAACGCCGCTTACGAGGTGCTCTCGGACCCGCAGAAGAAGCAGATCTACGATCTCGGCGGCGACCCCCTGTCGCAGAACGGCGCCGCGGCCGGCGGCTTCGGCGCCGGCGGCTTCGGCAACCTCTCCGACATCATGGACGCCTTCTTCGGCCAGGCCGGCCAGCGCGGGCCGCGCTCGCGCACCCGCCGCGGCCAGGACGCCATGATCCGGCTCGAAATCGAGCTGGAGGAGGCGGCGTTCGGCGCCACCAAGGAGATCCAGGTCGACACCGCGGTGGTCTGCGGCACCTGCAACGGCGAGGGCGCGGCGCCCGGCACGTCGGCGCAGACGTGCGACATGTGCCGCGGCCGCGGCGAGGTCTCGCAGGTCACCCGCTCCTTCCTGGGCCAGGTCATGACCTCGCGGCCCTGCCCCCAGTGCCAGGGCTTCGGCACGGTGGTGCCCACGCCGTGCCCGGAGTGTGCGGGCGACGGCCGGGTGCGCTCGCGCCGTACGCTCACGGTCAAGATCCCCGCGGGCGTCGACACCGGCACCCGCATCCAGCACGCCGGCGAGGGCGAAGTCGGCCCCGGCGGCGGCCCGGCGGGCGATCTGTACGTGGAGATCCGCGAGCTGCCGCACCCGATCTTCCAGCGCCGCGGCGACGACCTGCACTGCACGGTGACGATCCCGATGACGGCGGCCTCCCTGGGCACGAGCGTCAATCTGGAGACGCTCGACGGCCTGGAAGAGGTCGACATCCGCCCCGGTACGCAGTCGGGGCAGGCGATTCCGCTGCATCAGCGCGGCGTGACGCATCTGCGCGGCGGCGGCCGGGGCGACCTGGTCGTGCACGTGGAGGTCGAGACGCCGCAGAAGCTGGATCCGGAGCAGGAGCGGCTCCTGCGCCAACTCGCCCAGCTGCGCGGCGAGGAGCGTCCCCAGGGCCAGTTCAAACCCGGCCAGCAGGGGCTGTTCTCGCGGCTGAAGGACGCCTGGAGCGGACGCTAGCTCCCCGGCCGGGAGACCTCGCCGGGCCGCCGCCGTGCGGCCCGTGCGACGAGTGTTGCGGGTGGGACCTCAGCCGTCCCCAGGTGCGTGAAGACGCGCGGATTCCATGATCCGGCGCGGGCCGCCGGCGTCCGACCTGCATGACAGGATTGAGCCCATGCCCACCGAGCTGAACGATCTGTTCACCTTCCCGATCGTGCAGGCGCCCATGGCCGGTGGCGCATCCTGTCCGCAGCTCGCGGCCGGCGTGCTGGAGGGCGGCGGCCTGGCGTTCCTCGCCGCCGGGTACAAGACGCCCGAGGCGATGTACGAGGAGATCCGCCAGCTGCGGGCCGTCACCGACCGGCCCTTCGGCGTCAATCTGTTCATGCCCCAGCCCCCCGCGCCGCCGGACCCCGCCCAGATCGAGGCGTACGCCGAGCAGTTGGCCGGCGAGGTCGAGTGGTACGGCACGGCGCTGGGCGACGCCGAGGCCGGCACGGACGACGCCTTCGACGCCAAGGTGGCGATACTCCTGGACGAGCCGGTGGCGCTGGTGTCGTTCACCTTCGGCTGCCCGAAGGCGGCCGTGCTCGACGCCTTCGCCCGCGCCGGGACGTACACCGTCGTCACCGTCACCAACGTCGTCGAGGCGCGCCGCGCGCAGGCCGCCGGGGCCGACGCCGTGTGCGTGCAGGGCGTCGAGGCCGGCGGCCACCAGGGCGGCTTCCGCAACGACCCCCGCGACGACTACGTGGGCCGCGGCCTGCTCACGCTGCTCGCCGAGGTGCTGGAGGCGGTCGACGTGCCCGTGATCGCCGCCGGCGGGCTGATGCGCGGCGGGCAGATCGCCGCGGTGCTCTCCGCGGGCGCCGCCGCCGCGCAGCTCGGCACGGCGTTCCTGGTCTGCCCCGAGTCGGGTGCCAACGCGCTGCACAAGCGGGCCGTCACCGGCGGGGTGTTCACGCGTACGGAGCTGACCCGCGCCTTCTCCGGCCGCCCCGCGCGCGGGCTGGTCAACCGGTTCGTCCGCGAGCACGGCCCGTACGCCCCCGCCGCCTACCCCCAGGTCCACCACCTGACCTCCACGCTGCGCGCCGCCGCCGCCCGCGTCGGCGACCCGCAGGGCATGGCGCTGTGGGCCGGTCAGGGCTACCGGCTGGCGCGGGAACTGCCCGCGGCGGAGCTGGTGGAGGTGCTGGCGCGGGAGCTGGCCGACGCGCTCAGCGGGACGTCGAAGCCCGCCGGCGACGCCCCGGGCGGTCTGCTGTGACCGCCCCGGTGTTCGTCGCCGAGGCCGCCGTGCTGGACGCCGCCCGCCCGGGTGCGGTGCTGGCGCTGACCGGCCCGGAGGGGCGGCACGCGGTGTCCGTACGGCGGCTGCGGGCCGGCGAGGACGTCGTGCTCACGGACGGCGCGGGGCGCGGCGCGTACGGCACCGTGGCCGGCGCGGAGGGCCGCGACCGGCTGCTGGTGACCTGCACCGAGGTGCGCGAGGAGCCGGCGCCGCGCCCCCGGCTGACCGTCGTGCAGGCCCTGCCGAAGGGCGACCGCGGTGAGCTGGCCGTCGAGACCATGACCGAGACCGGTGTGGACGCGGTGGTGCCGTGGGCGGCGGCCCGCTGCGTGACCCAGTGGCGTGCCGAGCGCGGCCGGAAGTCCCTCGCCAAGTGGCGCGCCACCGCCCGCGAGGCGGGCAAGCAGGCCCGCCGGCTGCGCTTCCCCGAGATCGCCGCGCTGCACTCGACCAAGGAGCTGCTGCCGCTGCTCGCGGGCGCGGCTTTCACGGCCGTGCTGCACGAGGAGGGCGCCGCGCCGCTGGCCGCCGCCGCGCTGCCGGAGGCGGGGGAGATCGTGCTCGTGGTCGGCCCGGAGGGCGGGGTCGCGCCGGAGGAGCTGGCCGCGTTCGCGGAGGCGGGTGCGGGAGCGTACCGGCTGGGGCCGAGCGTGCTGCGCACCTCCACCGCGGGCACCGCGGCGGGCGCGGTGGTGCTGGCCGCGACCGGGCGGTGGTCCTGAGCGAACGGAGCGAGAGGTTCCGTACGCCCGGATCCCGACGTTCCGCGCACGGGAACCCAGGGGTTTTCCCGCAGTGTTCAGAGTTACGTCCCGATTCGTTCCACCCCGGGACAGGGCGGGTACAGGACGAAGGTCACACCGCACCGCAAAGCGGTGGTGAGTACCGCTTCCGCATGATGGGATGATCGACGTGACTCAGCCTGCTTACCTGCGATTCCCGCACCTGCACGGCGATTTGATCACCTTCACGGCGGAGGACGACGTCTGGGCCGCGCCCCTGGACGGCGGCCGCGCCTGGCGGGTGAGTGCCGACAACATGCCGGTGGACCACCCGCGCATAGCCCCCGACGGCACCCGCGTCGCCTGGACCTCCACCCGCGACGGCGCCCCCGAGGTCCTCGTCGCGCCCGTCGACGGCGGCGCGCCCGTCCGGCTGACGTACTGGGGCAGCGGCAAGACCTCCGTACGCGGCTGGACGCCCGGCGGCGACGTGCTGGCGCTGACCACCCACGGGCAGTACTCTCTGCGCCGCACCTGGGCCCGCGCCGTGCCGCCCGACGGCGGCCCCGCGCACACGCTGCCGTTCGGACCCGTCGGCAACGTCGCGTACGGTCCCGAGGGCCGCGTCGCGCTGCTCACCGCCGGCATGGGCCGCGAGGCGGCGTACTGGAAGCGCTACCGCGGCGGCACCGCGGGCCGGCTGTGGCTGCGTACCGCGGCGGACGCGGAGTTCACCCGGCCCGCAGAACTGGACGCCGTCCTCGGCAACGCCGAGTATCCGCTGTGGGCCGGCGGGCGGCTGGCGTTCCTCTCCGACCACGAGGGCACCGGCGCGCTGTACTCCGCCGACACCGACGCCCCCGACGCGTACGCCGCACTGCGCCGCCACACCCCCCTCGACGGCTTCTACGCCCGCCACGCCGCCACCGACGGCGCCCGCGTCGTCTACGCAAGCGGCGGCGAGCTGTGGCTCCTCGACGACCTCGACGACGGCACCGAGCCCCGCCGCCTCGACATCCGCCTCGGCGGCCAGCGCACCGACCTGCGCCCCCGCCCGCTGCGCTCCCGCCTCAACCTCGGCACCGCCCGCCCCGACCACACCGGCCGCGGCAGCGCCGTCGAGATCCGCGGCACCCTGCACTGGGTGACCCACCGCGAGGGCCCCGCCCGCGCGCTGGCCGCGGAGCCCGGCGTACGGGCCCGGATGCCGCGGGTCTTCCGCGCCGAGGGCGCCGAGCACGTCGTGTTCGTCACCGACGCCGAGGGCGAGGACGCCCTGGAGTTCACCCCCGCCGCCGGCCGCGACGCCGGCGCCACCCCCCGCCGCGTCGCCGCCGGGCGCCTCGGCCGCGTCACCGGGCTGGCCGTCGCGCCGGACGGCAGCCGCGTCGCCGTCGCCTCGCACGACGGCCGGGTGCTCCTCGTCGAACGCGCCTCCGGTGACGTACGCGAGGTCGACGCCAGCCAGTACGGCGACGCCGGCGGGCTGGTGTTCTCGCCCGACTCCGCCTGGCTGGCCTGGTCCCATCCCGGCCCCGGCGAGCTGCGGCAGTTGCGGCTGGCGACCACCGACGGGCTGGCCGTCGCCGAGGCCACACCGCTGCGCTTCCGCGACTACTCCCCGGCGTTCACCGCCGACGGCAAACACCTGGCGTTCCTCTCCGAGCGGGCCTTCGACCCGGTCTACGACAGCCACGTCTTCGACCTGTCGTTCCCGTACGCCTGCCGCCCCCACCTGATCACGCTGGCCGCCGAGACGCCCTCGCCGTTCGGCCCGCAGCGCCACGGCCGGGCCCCCGAGCGCGGCACCTCGGACGACGGCGACGACGCCGGCTCCGGCGACACCCCGCCGGTCACCCGCATCGACCTCGACGGCCTCGCCGACCGCATCCTGCCCTTCCCTGTCGAAGCCGCCCGCTACTCGGCGCTGCGCGCCGCGGAAGGCGGCCTGCTCTGGCTCACCCACCCGCTGCGCGGCGTCCTCGGCACCGATGCCGCGGGCCCCGACGACGACGGCCCCACGACCCGGCTGGAGCGCTACGACCTCGGCAAGCAGCGCGTCGAGGAACTCGCCGACGACGCCGAGGGCTTCACCGTCACCGGCGACGGCACCCGGATCCTGCTGCGCACCGACGGCAAGCTGAAGGTCGTCCCCGCCGACCGCAAGGCCAGCCACGTCGACGACGGGGACGGCGACAACGTCACCGTCGACCTCACGCGCGTACGGCAGTTGCTCGACCCGGCCGCGGAGTGGCGGCAGATGTACGCCGAGGCCGGCCGGCTGATGCGCGACCACTTCTGGCGCGCCGACCTCGGCGGCGTCGACTGGGACGGCGTGCTGGAGCGCTACCGCCCGCTGCTGGAGCGCGTCGCCACCCACGACGACCTCGTCGACCTGCTGTGGGAGGTGCAGGGCGAGCTGGGGACGTCCCACGCGTACGTCGTCCCCCCGGGCGGCGGCACGTCCGCGGGCGCCCCGGAGCGGCGGCAGGGGCTCCTCGGCGCCGACGTCACCCGCGGGGACGACGGCAGCTGGCGCGTCGAGCGGATCCTGCCGTCCGAGACCTCCGACCCGCACGCCCGCTCCCCGCTGGCCGCACCCGGCGCCGCGGTCCGCCCCGGCGACGCGATCGTGGCCGTCGACGGCCGGCCCGTGGACCCGCTGGCCGGGCCCGCGCCGCTGCTGGTGGGCTCGGCGGGCAAGCCGGTCGAGCTGAGCGTGCTGCCCGCCGACGGCGGCGACGTGCGCTACGCGGTGATCGTCCCCACCGCCGACGAGGAACCGCTGCGCTACCACGCGTGGGTCGCGGGCCGGCGCGCGTACGTACGCGAAGCCTCCGGCGGCCGCCTCGGCTACCTCCACGTCCCCGACATGCAGGGCCCCGGCTGGGCGCAGCTCCACCGCGATCTGCGCGTCGAAGTCGCCCGCGAGGGCCTCGTGGTCGACGTCCGCGACAACCGCGGCGGGCACACCTCGCAGCTCGTCGTGGAGAAGCTGGCCCGGCGCGTCGTCGGCTGGGACGCGGGCCGCGGGCTCCAGCCCGTCAGCTACCCGATGGACGCGCCGCGCGGGCCGGTGGTCGCGGTGGCCAACGAGTTCTCCGGCTCGGACGGCGACATCGTCAGCGCCGCGATCCGGGCGCTGGGCATCGGGCCGCTCGTCGGGCGGCGCACCTGGGGCGGGGTCGTCGGCATCGACAGCCGCTACCGGCTGGTCGACGGCACGCTGGTGACGCAGCCGAAGTACGCCATCTGGCTGGACGGTCCCGGCTGGGGCGTGGAGAACCACGGCGTGGACCCGGACGTGGACGTGCTGCTCACGCCGGAGGACTGGGCACAGGGGCGCGACCCGCAGCTGGAGACGGCGGTGCGGCTGGCGCTGGAGGAGCTGGAGCGCAGCCCGGCGGCGGTGCCGCCACAGGTGCCGGGCGCGGTGCCGGAGGCGTCGGAGCAGGCGTCGCCGGAGTCCCCGGCGGGGGAGTAGCGGCGGGGGCGTCGGGTACGGGCCGCGGGGTACCATGCGGCCCGTACCGCCCGACTCGTACGAAGGAGGCCGGGAACATGGCCGGGGAGCCGCAGGCCGACTGCCTGTTCTGCAAGATCACCGCGGGGGAGGTGCCCGCGACCGTCGTCCGCGAGACCGCCACGACGATCGCCTTCCGCGACATCAACCCCCAGGCGCCCACGCACGTCCTCGTCATTCCCAAGGCCCACTATCCGGACGCCGGCGCCCTCGCCGCGGCCGATCCGCAGCTCCTCGCCGACGTGCTGCGCGAGACGGCCGAGGTCGCCGCCGAGGACAAGATCGACGCCACCGGCTACCGCGTCGTGTTCAACACCGGGGCGGGCGCGGGCCAGACCGTCTTCCACACGCACGCCCACGTGCTCGGAGGCCGCGGCCTGAACTGGCCGCCCGGGTAGCGCGGGCCGCCCGGACTTGTCCGCCCGCGAACTCGTCGTCCTCGGCACCGCCAGCCAGGTCCCCACCCGCCGGCGCCACCACAACGGCTACGTGCTGCGCTGGGACGGCGACGCCATCCTCTTCGACCCCGGCGAGGGCACCCAGCGCCAGATGCTGCGCGCCGGCGTGGCCGCGTACGGGCTGACCCGCGTCTGCGTCACCCACTTCCACGGCGACCACTGCCTGGGCCTGCCCGGCGTCATCCAGCGCCTCCACCTCGACCGGGTCCCGCACCCCGTGACCGTGCACTTCCCGGCGAGCGGGCGGCACTTCTACGAGCGGCTGCGGTACGCGAGCGCGTACCGGGAGACCGCGAAGATCGAGGAGGGGCCCGTCGAGGGCGACGGCGTGATCGCCACCACGCCCGCGTACAGCCTTGAGGCGCGCCGCCTGCACCACCCCGTCGACACGTACGGCTACCGCCTCGTCGAGCCGGACGGCCGCCGGATGCTCCCCGGCCATCTCGCGCGCGCGGGCATCACCGGGCCGGACATCTCGCGCCTGCAGCGCGAGGGCGTGCTGCGGGGCGTCCGGCTGGAGGAGGTCTCGGAGCCGCGCCGGGGGCAGCGGGTCGCGTTCATCATGGACACAGGGCTGTGCGAGGGGGTGTACGCGCTGGCCGAGGAGGCGGACCTGCTGGTCATCGAGTCGACGTTCCTGGGGGCGGAGACCGACCTGGCCGTGGAGTACGGGCATCTGACGGCGGGCCAGGCGGCGGGGGTGGCGATCGCGACGGGCGTACGGCACCTGGTGCTGACGCACTTCTCGCAGCGCTATCCGGACCCGGCGGACTTCGCGCGCGAGGCGCGCGAGGCGGGGTACGCGGGGCCGCTGACGGTGGCGGCGGACCTGGGCAGGGTCGCGGTGCCGGCGCGGCGCTGAGGGTGGCGGGGCCGGACGCGGAGGGCCGTTGTCAGTGGGCTGAGGCAGACTGAAAACAGTCGGACAAGTGTTCCGTTCTCGGTGCTGGAGGCCCGGTGTGGAAGGAGGCGCCCACGTGACCACCGCTTCGTCTGCCGCATCCGTGGCGGCCGTGGACCCGCTCACGCACGTGCGTGGCCCCGCGGACCCGGCCGTCGACGTCTATCTGACGGGGACGGTCTTCCTGGACATCGTCTTCACCGGCCTGGAGAGCGCCCCCGTCCGCGGCACGGAGTCCTGGGCCCGCGGCATGGGCTCCAGCCCCGGCGGCGTGGCGAACATGGCGACGGCTCTGGCCCGCCTCGGCCTGCGGACGTCGCTGTCGACGGCCTTCGGCGACGACGTGTACGGCGACCACTGCCAGGAGGCCCTCGCGGGCGAGGGCGTCGACGTGTCCCTGTCCCGTACGTGCCGCGGCTGGCACTCGCCGGTCACCGTCTCCATGGCGTACGACGGCGAGCGCACCATGGTCTCCCACGGCCACGAGGAGCCGCCCCCCGACGAGCCCCCGCGCTGCCCGCCGCCGAGCCGCGCCTGCGTCGCCTCCCTCGACCCGGGCCGCCGGCAGCCGTGGATCGAGCAGGCCGCGCTGCACGGCAGCCGCATCTTCGCCGACGTCGGCTGGGACGACACCGGGCGCTGGGACCTGGCGGAGATACCGGAGCTGGCGCACTGCGAGGCGTTCCTGCCGAACGCGGCGGAGGCCATGCGCTACACGGGCACGTCCTCGCCGCGCGCGGCTGCCCACGCGCTCGCGGAGCACGTGCCGGTCGTGGTCGTCACGATGGGCGCCGAGGGTGCGTACGCGGTGGACGGGCGCACGGGCGAGAGCGCCGAGGTGCCGGCGATATCGGTGGCGGCCCTGGACACCACCGGCGCCGGAGACGTCTTCGTCGCCGGCTTCGTCACCACGTCCCTCGCGGGCTACCCGCTGGCCGACCGGCTGGCTCTGGCCGGGCTGACGGCGGCGCTGTCGGTGCAGGAGTTCGGCGGCTCCCAGTCGGCCCCGGGCTGGACGGAGGTGGCGGCGTGGTGGGAGCGGATACGCACGGTCGAGGAGCAGGACCCCCAGGCCCTCGCCCGCTACGCGTTCCTGGACGGCATCACGCCGTGCGCCCCCCGGCACTGGCCGCTGCGCCGGGCGGTCCCGACGATCGGCTTCCGCCCGGAGCGGGACGCCCCGTAGGGCGGTTCCGGTCGTACGGGCCGGGGCCGTGCGCTGCGCCGCTGCGGTCGTACGGATGCCCCCGCACGTCGGCGGGCTCCCGGTTCCCTCAGGCCCGGGTCGTACCGCGCAGTTCGCCGTCCGGGGCGGCCAGCAGGACCGGGGTGCCAGGGCCGCCGAGGTCGCGGACGGCCGCGAGGTCCGCGTCCGCGGGAGCCTCGGCCTCGGTGACGACCGCCGCCGCCTCCAGCGACGTGGCGCCGCTGGCGACGGCCATCGCCACGGCGGTCTGCAGCGCGGTCAGCCGCAGCGAGTCCAGCGCCACGGTCCCGGCGACGTAGGTGCGGCCGGTCTCGTCCCGTACGGCCGCACCCTCGGGCACGGCGTTGCGCGCGCGTGTGCTCCGGGCCAGCGTGACGATCTTGCGGTCCTCGGGATCCAGCGAGCTGCTCTCACTCATACCCCGGAGCATACGAACCCCCCGCCGCCCCCCGCCCACGCGGCCCGCCCCCACCGCCCGCGGGCGGGGGAGAACGAGGGCCGCCGTCAGCCCGCGATGCGGCGCAGGCCCTCCCGGCGGCCCTCCGGGGACGCCAGCCACCGGAGCTTCTCCGCCGTGTCCGTGCCCTCCGCCGCGTTGTGCAGCACGATCGTCAGATCCGGCCGGGCCGGCAGCTGCAGATGCGTGCTCTCCAGGAACAGCGTGCCCGCGAGCGGGTGCTCGACCTCCTTCGCCGTCTGCCCGGCGGCGGCCACGTCCCCGCTGCTCCACAGCTCGCGGAACTCCTCGCTCTGCTCCGCCAGTCCGTCGACGACCAGCCGGAAGCCCTCGTCGTCCAGCCGCTCCGCCATCGCCGCCCGGTACTCCGCGACCACAACCGGCGCCGTCTGCGCCCAGCGCGTCGAACGGGCCCGGTACACGGGGTCGGTGAAGAAGTTGACGAGGCAGTTCTCGGAAATCTCCGGCCGCATACCGAAGATCATGGCCGCCGCGTCGTTGTGCGCGATCGTGTTCCAGTACGCGTCCATGATGTGCCCCGGCAGCGGCATCCAGCTGTCGATGACCCGCATCAGCCCGTCGCACAGATAGTCCGGGTCGTACTCCGTCGTCCGCGCCGGCGGGTTCAGCCCTGCCAGCACGTACAGATGCCGCCGCTCGACGGCGCTCAGCCGCAGCACCCGCGCCACCGCGTCCAGCACCTGTGGGGAGACCGTGATGTCCCGTCCCTGCTCCAGCCACTGATACCAGCTCGCCCCCACGCCCGCGAGCACCGCGACCTCCTCGCGGCGCAGCCCCGGCGTACGGCGCCGGGCGCCGCCGTCCGGCAGCCCCGCCTCGGCCGGGCTCACCCGCGCCCGGCGGGTCATCAGGAACTCGCGCAGCTCACGGTGCCTGCGGGACCTCATGCCGCCCGCGGGCGGCGTGACGGTCGTTGCCATGGATCCCCCTCGTCCGTAGCTGGTGGTACGGCCACCAGGATAAGTTCCCGCTCCCCAGCAAACCGCGGCCCGCCGGACTCTGTTCCCATGCCATCCGAGACCACGACGCCGGCCGCCCACGAAAAGGCTGCCACCTCCGCACCGGCCACCTCCGCACCGGCCACCTCCACGCCGGGCGCCGACGCGCCCGGCGACCACGCGCCCGACGGCACCACGCCCGCTCCGGCCGCCGCCCCCGTCCACTTCAGCGGCCGGGCCCGGCTGGTGCTCCTCGTCCTCTGCGCGTCCCAGTTCATGGTCGCGCTCGACTTCTCCATCCTCAACGTCGCCCTCCCGGAACTCGGCGCCGACCTCGGCCTCGGCCAGGCCAGCCTGCAGTGGGCGGTCACCGCCTTCGCCCTGCCCTCCGGCGGCTTCCTGCTCCTCTTCGGCCGCTTCGGCGACCTCTTCGGCCGTCGCCGGCTCTTCCTCGCCGGCCTCGCCGCCTTCGCCGTCGCGTCCGCCCTCGCCACGTTCGCCTGGAACCCCGCGTCGTTCCTCGCCGGCCGCGCCCTCCAGGGCCTCGGCGCCGCCGCCCTCGTCCCCACCGGCATGGCCCTGCTGACCACCGGCTTCCCCGAAGGCCCGCAGCGCTCCCGGGCGCTGAGCATCATGGGCAGCATCATGGCGCTCGGCTTCACCGCCGGCATGCTCCTCGGCGGCGTACTCACCGAGGCCTTCGGCTGGCGCTCCACGATGGCGCTGCTCGCCGTCGCCGCCGTCGCCGTGCTGGCCGTGGCACCCGGCGTGCTCCCCGAGAGCCGCCCCGACCGCCGCCCTCGGCTCGACATCCCCGGCGCCATCGCCGTCACCGGCGGCCTCCTCGCGCTGATCTACGCCCTGTCCGCGGCCGCCGAACACGGCTTCGGCCGGCCCGACGTCCCCGTCACCCTCGCCGCCGGCGCCGCGCTGCTCGTCGCGTTCGTGGTCATCGAGGCCAGGACCGCCGAGCCGTTGGTGTCGCTGCCGCTGCTGCGCCGCCCGACGGTGGCGTGGGGGGCGCTCGGCGGGCTGGCCACGTTCTCGATGATGAGTTCCGTCGTTTTCCTCTCCACCCTCTACCTCCAGGAGATCCGCGGCATCAGCGCCCTCGACACCGGGCTGATCTTCGGCGTCATGGGCCTGACCGCCGCCGCCGGCGGCACCGTCGCGCCGCGGCTTGTGGCCCGCTGGGGCCCCCACCGCACGCTCCAGGCGGGGCTGCTGGCGCAGGGCGTCACCACCGCGCCGCTGGTGCTCGTCGGCGGCTCGTCGGCCGGCGTGTGGCTGGTCACCGTCTTCGGCGCGGTCGCCGCGTTCTTCCACCTGTGGGCGATCGTCGCGTACGGGCTGACCGTGACCTCCGGGGTGCCGAACGAGCGGCAGGGCCTCGCCACCGGCGTCGTCACCAGCGCCCAGCAACTCGGTATGACCGTGGGCATCCCACTGCTCAGCGCGCTGGCCGCGAGCCGGAGCGGGCTGCTCGACGGCCTGCGGCTGGGCCTGGCGGCCGACGCGGCGGTGCTGGTCGCGGTGGCGCTGCTGACCGCGGCGGGCCTGCGCCGCGGAACGCGCACCGCCGCCTGACGGCGGTGCGGAGGAAGCGGGCCCGGCGCGGGGGCGCCGGGCCCGTACGCCGTACGGACCGGGCAGGCGGCCCGTGCCGTACGGTCCGAAACCCGCCCGCACCGACGACCCCCTACGTCCCCTCCTCCGCCTCCGCCGCAACCACCCGCACCGGCTCCACCAGCACCGTCACGATCTTGTTCCGCCGCCCCGCCGGCGACTCCGCCGTCAGCCGCAGCGCCCGCAGCCCCGGGTCGGAACCGTCGTGCGTGACGTCGACCTCCGCCGTCGCCCCCGCGATCGGCACCCGCCCCAACTGCTTGGCCAGCAGCCCGCCGACGGTCTCCACGTCCTCGTCGTCCAGCTCCAGGTCGTACAGCTCGCCCAGGTCGCCGATGTCCAGCCGGGCCGTGACCCGGAAGCGCCCCTCGCCCAGCTCCGCCGCCGGCGGCAGCTCCCGGTCGTACTCGTCGGTGATCTCGCCGACGATCTCCTCCAGGATGTCCTCGATCGTCACGATCCCCGCCGTCGACCCGTACTCGTCGATGACGACCGCCACGTGGATCCGCTGCTGCTGCATCTCCCGCAGCATGTCCGCGGCCTTCTTCGTGTCCGGCACGAACGCCGCCGGCCGCATCGCCGTCGAGACCAGCTCCGACTCGGCCTCCCGGCTGATGTGCACCTTGCGCGCCAGATCCTTCAGATACACCACGCCGACGACGTCGTCCTCGCTCTCGCCCGTCACCGGGATCCGCGAGAAACCGGAGCGCAGCGCGAGCGTCAGCGCCTGCCGGAGCGTCTTGTACCGCTCGATGGTCACCACGTCCGTCCGCGGCACCATCACCTCGCGCACCAGGGTGTCGCCGAGTTCGAAGACCGAGTGGACCATGCGCCGCTCGTCGTCCTCGATCAGCGACTCCTTCTCCGCCAGGTCGACCATCGCGCGCAGCTCCGCCTCCGAGGCGAACGGGCCCTGGCGGAAGCCCTTGCCGGGCGTCAGCGCGTTGCCCAGCAGGATCAGCAGCCGCGGCACCGGGCCCATGATGCGGGCCAGCGGCAGCAGCACGTACGCGGACGCCGTCGCGGTCGCCACCGGGTGCTGGCGCCCGATGGTGCGCGGCGAGACGCCGATCGCGACGTACGAGACGAGGACCATCGCGGCGATCGCGACGGTCAACGCCTCCCAGGTGCGGTCGAAATGACGCAGGGAGGCGTACGTGACGAGCGCACCCGCGGCCATCTCGCAGCCGACCCGCACCAGCAGCGCCACGTTCAGATAGCGCACCGGGTCGGACGTCACCGCCAGCAGCTTCGCCGACCCGCGCCGCCCGGCCCGTACCGCGTCCTCGGCGGCGATCCGCGTCGTCCGCGCCAGCGCCGTCTCCGCGCACGACGCCAGCCAGCCGACCCCCACGAGCAGGACCGCCGCGGCGATCAGCCGGGCGGTCATCGCTCGGTGGGCGCCGGCGAAGGCCCGGTTACGCCGCGTTCGGCGCGCCAGCCGTCGACGATCGCCTTCTGCAGACCGAACATCTCGGCCTTCTCGGCGGGCTCCTCGTGTTCGTAGCCGAGGAGATGCAGTACCCCGTGCACCGTGAGCAACTGCAGCTCCTCGTCCATGGAATGCCCGGTCGGCGCCGCCGCACCCTGCCGGCGGGCGACGTCGGGACAGAGCACGATGTCACCGAGGAGCCCCTGCACGGGCTCCTCGTCGTCCTTGGCGGGCGGCCGCAGCTCGTCCATCGGGAACGACATCACGTCCGTCGGCCCCGGCTCGTCCATCCACTGCACGTGCAACTGCTCCATCGCGGCGGGGTCGACGAGGATCACCGACAGCTCGGACAGCGGATGGATGCGCATCCGCGCCAGCGCGTACCGGGCGGCCCCGAGCACGGCCTCCTCGTCGGCCTCGACCCCGGATTCGTTGTTGACCTCGACGGACACGGGTCTAGGCCCTGCCGTTCCTGTCGTCGCCGGTCCGGACGTCGTACTTGTCGTACGCCTCGACGATCCGGCTCACCAGCTTGTGCCGCACGACGTCCTTGCTGGTCAGCGTTGTGAAGTGCACGTCCTGCACGCCGTCCAGGATCCCCTGCACCTGCCGCAGCCCGCTCTTCGTCCCGCCCGGCAGGTCGACCTGCGTGACGTCACCGGTGACGACGATCTTGGAGTTGAACCCGAGCCGGGTCAGGAACATCTTCATCTGCTCGGGATTCGTGTTCTGCGCCTCGTCGAGGATGATGAACGCGTCGTTCAGGCTGCGTCCCCTCATGTATGCCAGGGGGGCGACCTCGATCGTGCCCGCGGCCATCAGGCGGGGGATCGAGTCCGGGTCCAGCATGTCGTGCAGCGCGTCGTACAGCGGGCGCAGATACGGGTCGATCTTCTCGTACAGCGTGCCCGGCAGGAAGCCGAGGCGTTCGCCCGCCTCGACCGCGGGGCGGGTCAGGATGATGCGGTTGACCTGCTTGGACTGCAGGGCCTGGACCGCCTTGGCCATGGCGAGGTACGTCTTGCCGGTGCCGGCGGGGCCGATGCCGAAGACGATGGTGTGCTTGTCGATCGCGTCCACGTAGCGCTTCTGGTTCAGCGTCTTCGGGCGGATCGTCTTGCCGCGGTTGGACAGGATGTTCTGTGTCAGGACCTCGGAGGGGGCGTGGTGCCCGCCGGCCTCGTCGTCGCGGTCGGATTTGAGCATGGCGATCGTCCGCTCCACCGCGTCCTCCGTCATGGGGGCTCCGGTGCGCAGGACGAGCAGCATCTCGTCGAAGAGGCGCTGCACGAGGGTGACTTCCTCGGAGGCGCCGACGGCGCTGACCTCGTTGCCCCGCACGTGGATGTCGGTGCCGGGGAACGCCTTCTCGATGACCCGCAGGAGGGAGTCTCCGGAGCCCAGCACGGTCACCATGGGGTGCTTCGCCGGGATGGTGATGTGGGCGCGGGCCCGTCCCTCGTCGGGGGTGCGGCTTACGGGTGTCTGTGTCATGGGCCGGCCCTGGGGCCTGAATCTCATCCCACTTCTTCGCTCGCGTAACTGTGAGGAGGACCCGCCGGACGGACCACGCCCGGGGTCCCGACGCCTGCTCCACACGCAGGCCCTGACGCCATCGTAACGGGGGGAGGTGCGGCTGTGGCCAGTGAGTTTCGACGTGGGTACGCCAGACGTGTGCCGGAGGCGCGGGTGCCTGCTCACGGGCTACCCCGGTACCGCGGTAGCCCGTGAGCGGCGAGGCGCCGTTACGCCGTCAGCGGAGCCCCCGGCGGCTCGGGCGGGACGTCGGGGGCCGGACGGGCGGCGTCGGCCTGCGGTTCTGCGGGGGTGGGGTGGGGGGTGGGAGCGGATTCGGGCACGGGGCCGGCTGCCCGGTCGTGGCCGGCAGGGGCGGGCCCGGCGGGGCGGCGGTCGTGGGGTCCGGGGACGGTGGGCGGGTCGGCGGATCGGTCGGCGGGCTGGTCGGCGGGCTTGTCGGCGGGCGGGGACGGGAGGGTCTGGGCGCGCACGTACGCTTCGAGCGCGCGCGAGAGGTCGATCGGCATGGCGAACTCCGGCTTGCCGCTGGCGTGCTGACGTGGGGGTACGGGCAGCGGGGCAGGCGTCCCTGTGCGAAACGGGCGCGCCCCGCGGGCCCTGTCAGCAGCGCAGTACGGCGTACCGCCCCCGGGCGGCGGTGAGTACCGCCGCCTCCGGGGCACGGGAGCGCCACGGGGAGCCCGCGGCCGGGGCGTCCCGCGGCGTCCGGGGCGTGGGCCAGGCGACGGCCGCCATGCGGCCGGCCCGGTCGGAGCGCCCGGCCTTCGCCGGCCGCGGGCCGCGCCGGGCGAGACCGGGCGCCGGGCCGGTGTCCTCGCCGGGGGCCGCCTCGCCCGCGGCTCCGGCCGCCCCGGGGGCGGCGGAGGACGTGGGGAGGACGTCCGCGGCGCTCGCGCGCTCGACGGCTCCGCCGGGCACCAGCAGCACCCCGAGGAGCAGCGCGAGCCAGGCGCGCAGGGCGAGCCCGCGGACGAGTGCGGCACGGACGATCACGACTTCAGGTAACCACGGTGCTACGTTCCGTACAGTCCATCCTGAGGGTGATGTTCCGCGCGCCGCCGCGCCGCCCGACCGGCGCCCGCGCCGCCCGCACCGACCCCGCATGCGCGGCGCACGCCCGCGCCCCACGCGTACGCGACTACACGCCCGCGCCCCACGCGTACGCGACTACACGCCCGCGCCCGGGCCCCGCAGGTGCCTTATCGCCGCGCCGGCCGCGCCGCCCGCGCCGGCCTCTGTGTGTTCCCCCGCGCTCTCCCGGGCCCTGCGGTCCTGCCCTCCCGGTCCCGCTTCGCCGCCCCCGCTCCCGCCGCCCGCGGCGACCGGTGCCTCCCGGAACGCCGCCGCGAACTCCGCGACCTCCCGCCGCCCGTCGTCCGCCCGCCACAGCAGCGCCAGCTCGCACGGCGCCAGCCCCCGCACCGGTACCGACACCACGTCCGGCCGCAGGTACAGCCGTGCGTTGCCCTCCGCGAGCAGCACCACGCCCAGGCCCGCGCCCACCGCCTCGAACACCTCCTCCGGCGACGACGCCTCCAGCGCCACCACCGGCTCCCGCCCGGCCCGCTCCGCCGTCCCCAGCCAGAAGTCGCGCAGCACGCCCGCCGACCGCGGCAGCGCCACGAACGGCTCGTCCAGCAGCTCCGCGAAGTCCACCGACGCCCGGCCCGCGAACCGGTGCCCCCGCGGCAGCGCCACCCAGCGCTCCTCCCGGGCGAGGACCTTCGCCGTCAGCTCCGTGCCCACCCCCGGCACCGGCAGCCAGCAGAACGCCGCGTCGGCGCCCCCGCCGGCCAGCCCCGCCGTGGGGTCTTCCCAGTTGACCAGCCGCAGCGAGATCCGCCAGCCCCGGTCGCGGAACCGGCCCAGTACCTCCCGCTGCAGGTCACGCCCCACCGCCGTCTGCATGCCCACCGCCAGCGACTCCGCGGGCCCGGCCGTGCGCGCGGCCCGTACCGCCTCCGCCCAGCCCGCCGTCAGCTCCCGCGCCGCCGGCAGCAGCGCCGCGCCCTGCGGGGTGAGCGCGACCGTGCGCGCCCGGCGCTCGAAGAGGGGGAAGCCGAGCTGCCGCTCCAGCGCCCTGATCTGCTTGGACAGCGCCGGCTGGGAGACGTACAGCCGCTCGGCGGCGCGGGTGAAGCTCAGCTCCTCCGCGACCGCCGCGAAGTAGCGCAGATCGCGTACGTGGACGTCCATAGCCACCGGTTATAGCCATAGGTCTTGGACGCCGCCACGCAATTCCACGGAGGCTGCGGGCATGACCACAGCTTCGGGCACCGTCCCCTCCCGCTCCCTGGGCGCCCTTGAATCCCCGGCCATCGGCTACGGCGCGATGGTGCTCTCGCCCGGCGTGTACGGCGAGACCGACGACGACCGCGGCGTCGCGGCGGTGCACGCCGCGCTCGACGCGGGCGCCACGCATGTCGACACCTCCGACGCCTACGGCCCCGACGGCCACAACGAGCGCCTCGTCGGCCGGGCGCTGCGCGGCCGGCGCGACGAGGTGGTGGTGGCCACGAAGTTCGGGCTGCGCCTCCCCGAGGGCGCCGAGGGGCGTACGCATCCCGTCAGCTACGCCTTCGGCCACCTCACGGTCAACGCCGAGCCGCGGTACGTACGCGGCTACGCCGAGAGCTCCCTGCGCAATCTGGACACCGACCGCATCGACCTGTACTACGTGCACTACCCCGACCCCGCCGTGCCGGTCGAGGACACCACGGGCGCCATGGCCGAGCTGGTCGCCGAGGGCAAGGTCCGCCACCTGGGCCTGTCCAACGTCACCGCGGAGCAGTTGCGCCGCGCGCACGCCGTGCACCCGGTCGCGGCGGTGCAGACGCAGTGGTCGATGTGGACGCCCGTCGACCCGGACCTGCACGCCGCAGCGCGCGAGCTGGGCGTCGGCCTCGTCGCGTGGGGGCCGCTGGGTACGGGCTTCCTCACCGGTTCGGTGACGGACGTCGCGGAGAGCGACTTCCGCCGCAACATCGGCGCCTTCGACGCCGCCAACCTCAGGACCAACCACGACCGCTTCGCGCCGCTGCGCGCGGTCGCCGCCGACGTGGGCCTCACGCCGGGGCAGCTCGCGCTGGCGTGGCTGCTGCACCGGGACGACCACGTCGTGCCCATCCCGGGCAGCCGGACGCCGGCGCACATCGTGGAGAACGTCGCCGCGGCCCGCGTCGAGCTGCACCCCGACACCCTGGCGCGGATCGACGAGGTCCTCGACGGGCTGGCCCCGCAGGGCGGGGCGCGGCTGCTGGGCGCGTAGCTCCCGCGGGCACCGGGCGCCGGCAATGCCGAGTCCCGGAGCGCCGGGGACCGCGGGTGCCGGAGCGGCGGTCGGCGTCCGGCGGCGGTCGGGGAGAATGCTCCCCATGACCACCCCTGACACCGGGCACCGCTCCGGCTTCGCCTGCTTCGTCGGCCGGCCCAACGCCGGCAAGTCGACCCTGACCAACGCGCTGGTCGGCCAGAAGGTGGCCATCACCTCCAGCCGGCCGCAGACGACCCGGCACACCGTGCGCGGCATCGTCCACCGCCCCGACGCGCAGCTCGTGCTCGTCGACACCCCCGGCTACCACAAGCCGCGAACGCTGCTGGGCCAGCGGCTCAACGACGCGGTGCGCGCCACCTGGGGCGAGGTCGACGTGATCGGCTTCTGCGCGCCGGCGAACGAGAAGATCGGCCCGGGCGACCGGTACATCGCCGGCGAGCTGGCCGCCCTGCGGCGTACCCCGAAGGTCGCCGTCGTCACCAAGACCGACCTGGCCGACTCCGACACGATCGCCGCGCAGCTCGTGGCCGTGGACCGGATGGCGAAGGAGCTGGGCTTCGAGTGGGCGGAGGTGGTGCCGGTCTCGGCGGTCGTGGGCAAGCAGGTCGACCTGCTCGCCGACCTGCTGGTGCCGCTGCTGCCGGAGGGCCCGGAGCTGTACCCGGACGGGGAGCTGACCGACGAGCCGGAGCAGGTGATGGTCGCCGAGCTGATCCGGGAGGCGGCTCTGGAGGGCGTACGGGACGAGCTGCCGCACTCGATCGCGGTGGTGGTCGACGAGATGGAGCCGCGTGAGGACCGCCCGGCGGACCGGCCGCTGCTGGACATCCACGCCAACCTGTTCATCGAGCGCGACAGCCAGAAGGGCATCGTCATCGGGCCGAAGGGCAAGCGGCTGAAGGAGATCGGCACCCAGGCCCGCGGGCACATCGAGGCGCTGCTGGGCACGCCGGTCTATCTCGACATCCACGTGAAGGTCGCCAAGGACTGGCAGCGGGACCCGAAGAAGCTGCGCCGGCTGGGCTTTTGAGCGCGGGGGCGCGTGGAGGCACGCGGGTCCCGCGCGCCTCCCGTACGAGCCCGGGGGCGCCCGTGCCGTACGCACCGGAGAACGCCCGTGCCGTACGCCCCCGGGGGCGCCGGTGCCGTACGCACCGGGCCGCGCCCGCCCGTGACGGGAACCCGCGCCCCCTCAGGACGGCGTGCGCGCCGACGTCAGCAGCCGCTCGACGTCCGAGGACGGCAGCATCAGCGCGTCGCCGACGACGACCAGCGTCTCCCACTCCGGGGGCGTGTACGCCCCGTCCGCCAGCGCGATGCGCGCGCCGCTCAGCAGGATCGACTCCCGCCCGACGGGCACCAGGTGCGGCGCCAGCGGCGCCAGCGTCTCGCGCAGCTCCGCCTCGAAGTTCCGCTGCTCCGGCGGGAGGTCGGCGCACAGGTCTGGCATCCGCCCCGAGTCGGCCTCGATGGCGGCCAGCAGCGTGAGCAACTGCTCCTCGGTGCAGTCGTCGTAGCCCGCGGTGCGCACGGCGGTGACGGCGGTGCAGCGGACGGCGGAGGAGGAGGTGCCGCCGGCGTGCAGGACGGCGAGCGCGACGGCGTGGGTGGCGTCGCGCAGCAGCAGGGCGAAGCGCGTCGAGGTGGGCTCCGCCAGGGCCGTGAGGCCGAAGTGGCCGCCGCAGCCGGTGCATTCGACGACGGGTCCCGCGGCGCCGCGCGGCAGCACGGGCACGCCGAGGACGGTGAACCGCCGTCTGCCGGTACGCCGGCGGTAGTTGCGGTCGCCGCCGCACCCGGGGCAGAAGAACTCACCGTCCGACTCGGTGTGCCAGGACGTCCGCACACCGGCGAACCGGCGGAGGATATGCGTCACGTCGACCTCCATCACGCTTCGGCAACGCTGCCGCGCTGACGTGATGCTAACCACACCGGCCGACATCGTCAGCCCTCGTGCACGTCAAGGCGGTGCGAACGAGCCGCGCCCCGCGCCCCGTCCACGGTCGGACGGCGCACGGGGCGCGGGGTGCTCCGGTGGTGCTGAGGCCGTCAGCGGGCGGCGCGGTTGACCGCGGAGACGACGGCCTTCAGCGAGGCGCGGGTGGTGTTGGCGTCGATGCCGATGCCCCACAGCACCTTGCCGTCGACGGCGACCTCGATGTACGAGGCGGCCTGCGCGCTGGCGCCCTCGCTCATCGTGTGCTCCTGGTAGTCCAGGAGCCGCGCGTCGATGCCGACGCCCTGCAGGGCGTGGAAGAACGCGGAGATCGGGCCGTTGCCGGTGCCGACGAGGGTCGTCCCGGCGCCGTCGACGTCGGCCTGGACGGTGAGGGTGTCGACGCCGTCGCGGTCGGTCGTGGTCTGCCCGCCGCGGAGCTGGATGCGGCCCCAGGCGTTGCCGGGGTTGGGCAGGTACTCGTCGCGGAAGACGTCCCAGATCTGCGCGGGGGTGACCTCGCCGCCCTCGGCGTCGGTCTTGGTCTGGATGATGCGGGAGAACTCCACCTGCATGCGCCGCGGCAGGTCGAGGCTGTGGTCGTGCTGGAGCACGTACGCCACGCCGCCCTTGCCGGACTGGGAGTTGACGCGGATGACGGCCTCGTAGGAGCGGCCCACGTCCTTGGGGTCGATGGGCAGGTACGGCACCGCCCACTCCAGCTCCCCGACGGGCTTGCCGGCCTGCTCGGCCTTGGCCTCCATCGCCTCGAAGCCCTTCTTGATGGCGTCCTGGTGGGAGCCGGAGAAGGCGGTGTAGACGAGGTCGCCGACGTAGGGGTGGCGGGGGTGGACGCCCATCTGGTTGCAGTACTCGTAGGTGCGCCTGATCGCGTCGATCTCGGAGAAGTCGATCATCGGGTCGACACCCTGCGAGAACAGGTTCATGCCCAGGGTGACCAGGTCGACGTTGCCCGTCCGCTCGCCCTGCCCGAACAGGCAGCCCTCGATGCGGTCGGCGCCCGCCATGAGCGCCAGCTCGGCGGCGGCGACGGCGGTGCCGCGGTCGTTGTGCGGGTGGACGGACAGGCATACGTGTTCGCGGCGGGACAGGTTCCGCGACATCCACTCGAAGCGGTCGGCGTGCGTGGAGGGCGTGGAGCGCTCGACGGTGGCCGGCAGGTTGAGGATGATCTCGCGGCCGTCCTCGGGCTGCCAGACGTCCATGACGCCCTCGCAGACCTCCAGCGCGAAGTCCAGCTCGGTGTCGGTGAAGATCTCCGGGCTGTACTGGTAGCCGAAGGTCGTGCGGTCGTCGAGCAGCTTCTCGGCGTACTCCACGACCAGCCGGGTGCCGTCGACGGCGATCTGCTTCACCGCGTCGCGCGAGCCGCGGAAGACGACCTCGCGCCACACGGGCGCGGTGGCGTTGTACAGGTGGACGGTGGCGCGGCGGGCGCCCCTGAGGGACGCGACGGTGCGCTCGATCAGCTCTTCGCGGGCCTGGGTCAGGACGGAGATCGTCACGTCCTCGGGGATGGCGCCGTCCTCGATGACGGAGCGGACGAAGTCGAAGTCGGTCTGCCCGGAGGAGGGGAAGCCGACCTCGATCTCCTTGTAGCCCATGCGTACCAGGAGGTCGAACATGGCGCGTTTGCGCGCCGGCGACATGGGGTCGATCAGGGCCTGGTTGCCGTCGCGCAGGTCGGTGGAGAGCCACCGGGGGGCACGGGTGATGCGGTTGCCGGGCCAGGTGCGGTCGGGGATGTCGACGGCATCGTACGGGCGGTAGCGGTGCACGGGCATGCCGGAGGGCTGCTGGCGCACGGTGGCGGCGGTGACGGGCGTACCGCGGCCGACGGCATTACCGGGGTGGGACATGGTGGCGTGGGCTCCTTCGCGCGAGCTGGTCGTCGACCGACGGGTGGCAGCACCGGACTCCGCGGGGAGGGGGTCGGTCTACGACTGCAGACCCTCGCCGCGGCGGCTAAGAAGAAGCAGCCCGTATCGCACGATGCCGACCAATGTAGCCCAGCCGCGGTGGCGCCGGCCGATCAGTATCACGATGCGAGACCCCCGGCGGCCTCCGCGACGGCCCCCGCCACCCGAAATCGCGAAGAATTCGCTGCGGGGAGTGACAACTCGATTACTTAGTGCCACATTGCGGGGTATGGACGCATCCTCACACACCCCCGTGTTCTGCACGATCGTGCCCCCCCACATGCTGGACAAGCTGGCCCGCACCGACAACCCCGCGCTGTCGGCCCGCGCCCGCCGCACCCTGGAGCGCGACGCGCTGCAGCGCACCCGCCGCCGTATCACCACCGTGCGCGGCGCCGCCGCCCCGCCGGCCGCGCGCCCGGCGCAGGACGATGCGAAGCCCAGGCGCACCGTCTTCGATGCGAGGACGACCCAGGACCTGCCCGGCAGGAAAGTCCGCGGCGAGGGTGACAAGGCCGTGGGGGACGCCACCGTCAACCGCGCCTACGACGGCCTCGGCGCCACCTTCGAGCTGTTCCTCAGCGGCTTCGCCCGCGACTCCATCGACGGCGCCGGGCTGCCGCTGAACGCCACCGTCCACTACGGCGAGGACTACGGCAACGCCTTCTGGGACGGCGAGCAGATGGTCTTCGGCGACGGCGACGGCGAGGTGTTCCTCGACTTCACCCTCGCCGTCGACGTCATCGGCCACGAGCTGACGCACGGTGTCACCCAGTACACCGCGAACCTGGAGTACTTCGGCCAGTCCGGGGCGCTCAACGAGTCGGTCTCCGACGTCTTCGGCTCCCTCATCAAGCAGTACGTCCTCGGCCAGAGCGCCGGCGACGCCGACTGGCTCATCGGCGCCGAACTGCTGGCCCCGGGCGTCTCCGGCGAGGCGCTGCGCTCGATGAAGGCCCCCGGCACCGCCTACGACGACGACGTCCTCGGCAAGGACCCGCAGCCGGCGACGATGGCGGACTACGTGCACACCTCCACCGACAACGGCGGCGTCCACATCAACTCCGGCATCCCCAACCACGCCTTCTACCTGCTGGCCACCGACCTCGGCGGCAACGCCTGGGAGCGTGCCGGACTCATCTGGTACGACGTGCTGACCGGCGGCGGCCTCACCACCACCGCCGACTTCGCCGCGTTCGCCGCCGCCACCGTCGCCGCCGCCGAGGCCTGCTACGGCGACGGCGCGGAGCGCTCCGCGGTGCTCTCGGCGTGGTCGCAGGTCGGCGTGGACACCGACGAGGAGGCCACGGTGCCGCGGCAGACCCCCGCCCCGCAGGGTGCGGCGCCGCAGGCGGGGTAGGCGTGGGGGCATGCGCATCACCGTCACCCGCACCGGGGGCTTCGCGGGCCTGACCCGCCAGGCGACCCTGGACACGGCCGGCCGCGCGGACGCGGCCGGCCTGGAGGCCCTGGCCGGCCGGGCGCTCGCGGAGGGCAGCGCGGTCCCGCCCGCGGGCGTACCGGACGGCTTCGCGTACCGCCTCACGGCGGACGGCCGCACCGCGCACTTCGCCGACCCGCGGCTGACCGACGCGCAACGCGCCCTCGTACGAACGGTGATGAAAGAGGGCGCGTAGTACTCCCCGGGGAGCAACGGGGGCCGCGGGCCACCCCGCGCAGTAGGCGGGTTTTCGCACCCGGGAGCGAAGAACGGCGTCGGATCCCCGGGGAAGCTGGGGCCAGTCCAGTTGCTTCCCGGAGGGAGAGCCCGCCATGGGCGCCGTATCCGCACCACCCGAAGCGCCACCAGGCCCCGCGACGAGATCAGGGCGCCGCTGGCTGCCCTGGGCCGTGGTCGGCCTGTGGATCGCGATCCTCGCCCTGGCCATGCCGTTCGGCAGCAAGCTCGGCGACGTCAGCCGCGACCGGGCCGTCGACTATCTGCCGGGCAGCGCCGACTCCACCCAGGTGTCGCAGATCACCGAGGACCTGCCCGGCGGCGACACCCTCAACGGCGTCCTCGTCTACCAGCGCGACGGCGGCCTCACCGCCGCCGACCGCGAACTCGCCGCCGAGCACGCCGGCGTCCTCGCCGACGGGTACGAGCTGGCGAAGGACGGCACGCCGCAGGCCGTGCCCGCCGAGGACGGCAACACGCTGATGATGCCGTTCTCCGTCGTCGGACTGCCCGACGAGGACGCCCAGTTGGCGGCCGTCGAGGAGATCCGCGAGCAGCTCGTCGCGGATCCCCCCGAGGGCCTGTCCGTCGAACTCGGCGGACCCGCCGGCATCCAGGCCGACTCCGAGGCGGTCTACGAACAGGTCGACGGCACCCTGATGTACGCCACGGCGGGCATCGTGACGATCCTGCTCATCCTCACCTACCGCAGCCCGTTCCTGTGGCTGCTGCCGCTGGTCTGCGTGGGAGTGGCGTCGATGAGCGCCATGGCGGTCGTCTACGGCCTCATCCAGGCGTTCGACCTGACGGTCAACTCGATGAGTTCCGCGATGATGACGGTGCTCATCTTCGGCGCGGGCACCGACTACGCGCTGCTGCTCGTCGCCCGGTACCGCGAGGAACTGCGCCGCACCACCGACCCGCAGGAGGCGATGCTGACGGCGGTGCGCAACTGCGGCCCGGCGATCCTGGCCTCCTCCGGTACGGTCGCGGCGGCCCTGATCTGCCTGCTGGCCGCGGACCTCAACTCCAGCGCGGGCCTCGGCCCGGTCGGCGCGGTCGGCGTGGTGTGCGCGCTGGCGGTCATGACGACGCTGCTGCCGGCGCTGATGGTGCTCTTCGGCCGCCGCATCTTCTGGCCGCTGGTCCCCGCCTACGGCAGCGAGCCCAAGCGGCGCGGCTTCTTCGACCGGATGGGCTCCTCGGTGGGCCGCCGCCCGGTGATGATCCTCGTCGGCGGCGTGGTGCTGCTGGGCGCTCTGGCGCTCGGCGCGTTCAACCTGCCGGGCAACCTCAAGCAGGAGGACGCCTTCACCGACAAGCCCGAGTCGATCACCGCGATGGAGAAGCTGAAGGAGGCGTACCCCGAGCAGAGCGCCCAGGCGATCGTCGTCGTCGCCGACGACGCGCAGGCGAACGCGGCGCTGTCGGCGGCGCAGGGCGTCGAGGGCGTCGTCTCCGCGGAGGTCGCCCGCTCCGGCAACGGGTTCAGCGAGATCACCGTCTACGCCGCCGACCCGCCGCAGTCCGCGGGGGAGGACCGCACGATCGCGGACCTGCGCTCCGAACTGGGCGCCATCGACGGCGCCGACGCCCTGGTGGGCGGACCCAGCGCGGAGGCGCTGGACCTGGCGGAGGCCAACTCCGGCGACCGCAAGCTCGTCATCCCGCTCACCCTGGCCGCCGTCCTGGTCATCCTCATCGCCCTGCTGCGCAGCCTGGTGGCGCCGCTGGTGCTGACCGTCGCCGTGGTGGCGTCGTGGGGCGCGGCGATGGGCCTGGGCGGTCTGGTCTTCGAACCGGTCATGGGCTACCCGGGCACCGGCGGCGAACTGGCGCTGCTGACCTTCGTCTTCGGCGTGGCACTGGGTGTCGACTACGGCATCTTCCTGCTGCACCGGATGCGTGAGGAGGCCATGGGCGGCGCCGACACCCGCACCGCGGCGCTGACCGCGCTGCGCCGCACCGGCGGCGTGATCGCCTCGGCGGGCGTGGTGCTGGCGGCGACGTTCGCGGCGCTGGGGACGATGCCGATGGTGATGATGTTCGAGATCGGTTTCGTCGTGGCGGTCGGCGTCCTGCTGGACACCTTCCTGGTACGCACCTACCTGGTGACGTCCGCGAGCTGGCTGCTGGGCAAGAAGATCTGGTGGCCGGGGCCGCTGTCGAAACGCGAAGAGGCCCCGCCGCCGGCTCCCGACGCGCAGCAGGAGCCGGAACCGGCGGGCGCGGCGTCGCGCTAGCCCCGCCCCGGCACGGCCGTACGCACCGTACGGCCCCCGCCCCGGCCGGGCGGCGGTCCTTCGGGGC
>NZ_JBDPMI010000038.1:0-73139 GCF_039871555.1 Streptomyces sp. B5E4 | reverse complement strand
CCACCGTGCCGCGGATCTCGGTGGTGCTCAGGAAGGCGTACGGGGGCGCGTACATCGTCATGGACAGCCAGTCCATCGGCGCCGACCTGACGTACGCCTGGCCGACCAACGAGATCGCGGTCATGGGCGCAGAGGGCGCGGCGAACGTGATCTTCCGGCGCGACATCGCGGCCGCGGAGGACCCCGAGGCCAAGCGCACCGACATGGTCAAGCAGTACAAGGCCGAGCTGATGCACCCGTACTACGCGGCCGAACGCGGCCTCGTCGATGACGTCATCGACCCCGCCGACACCCGCCGGATCCTCATCCGGTCCCTGGCGATGTTGCGTACGAAACACGCGGACCTGCCGGCGCGCAAGCACGGCAACCCGCCGCAGTGACCCCGCCGCTTCCGCCCGCCCCGCAGCCCGCAGCCGACCGCGCAGAACAGCCCAGGAGCACACACGTGACCACGCAGCACACCGAGAACCTCGTCCGGGTCGAGAAGGGCGAGGCCAGCGAGGAGGAACTCGCCGCGCTCACCGCGGTGCTCCTCGCCCGCGCCGCCGCCCCGCAGCCGACGCACGCCCGCCACGGCGGGCACAGCGGCTCCGCGGCCCGCTGGCGCCGGCTGGAGCGCCAGCACGGCTTCCGCGCCCCGCACAGCTGGCAGCGCTGACAGGCGCCCGCCGGATCCGCACACAGCGAAGGCCCCGCCATAGGCGGGGCCTTCACGCGTCGGCTGCGCCGGCTCAGCCTCGCGGCTCCGCCGCCAGCCGCGCCAGCGCTGCGTCCACGCGCGCCAGCGTCCGCTCGCGGCCCAGCACCTCCAGGGACTCGAAGAGCGGGAGCCCCACCGTCCGCCCCGTCACCGCGACCCGTACCGGCGCCTGCGCCTTGCCCAGCTTCAGGCCGTGCTCCTCGCCCGCGGCGAGCACCGCCTCCTTCAGCGGCTCCGCCGACCACTCGGCCGCCGCCAGCTTCGCGCGCGCCGTCCGCAGCAGATCGGCCGCGCCCGGCTGCCCCGGTTTCATGGCCTTGTCCCACGACTTCTCGTCGGACACCGGCTCGTCGAGGAAGAGGAAGTCGACGTTGGCCGTGATGTCCGACAGCACCGTCAGCCGCGTCTGCGCCAGCGGCGCCACCGCCGCGAAGGCGTCCGCGTCGAACGACTCCGCCGGCCACGGCGCGTGCGGCGCCCGCAGCCAGGGCGCGCAGCGCTCGGTGAAGTCCTTCACGTCGAGCATGCGGATGTGGTCCGCGTTGATGGCCTCGGCCTTCTTCAGGTCGAAGCGGGCCGGGTTGGGCACCACGTCGGTGATGTCGAAGGCCGCGACCAGTTCCTCGCGGGTGAAGACGTCGCGGTCCGCGGAGAGCGACCAGCCCAGCAGCGAGAGGTAGTTGATCAGCCCCTCGGGCAGGAAGCCGCGCTCGCGGTAGAGGTTGAGCGAGGCCTGCGGGTCGCGCTTGGAGAGCTTCTTGTTGCCCTCGCCCATGACGTACGGCAGGTGGCCGAAGTCCGGCACCCGCTTGGCGACGCCGAGGTCGATCAGCGCGCGGTAGAGCGCGATCTGCCGCGGGGTGGAGGACAGCAGGTCCTCGCCGCGCAGCACGTGGGTGATCTCCATCAGCGCGTCGTCCACGGGGTTGACGAGGGTGTAGAGCGGGGCGCCGTTGGCGCGCACGATGCCGTAGTCCGTGACGTTCTCGGGTGCGAAGGCCAGGTCACCGCGCACCAGGTCGGTGAAGGTGATCGTCTCGTCCGGCATGCGGAAGCGGACGATCGAGGTGCGGCCCTCGGCCTCGTACGCGGCCGCCTGCTCGGCGGTCAGCTCGCGGCAGTGCCCGTCGTACCCGGACGGCCGCCCCGCCGCGCGCGCCGCCTCGCGGCGCTCCTCCAGCTCCGCCGCGGTGCAGTAGCAGCGGTAGGCGTGCCCGGCGTCTTGGAGCCGGCGGGCCACGTCGGCGTAGATGTCCATGCGCTGCGACTGCCGGTACGGCGCGTGCGGGCCGCCGGCCTCGGGGCCCTCGTCCCAGTCGATGCCGAGCCAGCGGAAGGAGTCGAGCAGTTGCTCGTACGACTCCTCGGAGTCGCGGGCCGCGTCGGTGTCCTCGATCCGGAAGACCAGCGAGCCGCCGGTGTGGCGGGCATACGCCCAGTTGAACAGGGCGGTGCGCACCAGACCCACATGGGGGTTGCCGGTGGGGGAGGGACAGAAGCGGACCCGCAGGGGGGCCGGGGGGGCTGCGCTAGCCACGCTTGATCACCTTGTTGGCGAGAGTGCCGATGCCTTCGATGGTGACGGCGACCTCGTCGCCGTCGTGGAGCGGGCCGACGCCCGCGGGGGTCCCGGTGAGGACGACGTCACCGGGCAGCAGCGTCATCGCCTCGGTGATGTGCACGATCAGCTCGGGGATCGAGCGGACCATGTCCGTGGTGCTGCCGAGCTGGCGCTGGGCGCCGTTGACGGTGCACTGGATGGCGATGCCGTCGGCGATCCGGGCCGGGTCCAGCTCGGTCTCGACCCAGGGGCCGAGCGGGCAGGAGGTGTCGAAGCCCTTGGCCCGGGCCCACTGCTTCTCGCGCCGCTGGACGTCGCGTGCGGTCACGTCGTTCGCACAGGTGTAGCCGAGGATCACGTCCTGGGCCCGCTCCAGCGGCACTTCGCGGCAGAGCCGGCCGATGACGACGGCCAGCTCCGCCTCGTGCTGCAGGTCCTCGGAGAAGGAGGGGTACGCGATGGGGTCACCGGGTCCGATCACCGAGGTGGACGGCTTGAAGAAGGTGACGGGCACCTCCGGCACCTCGTTCCCCAGCTCCGCGGCGTGCTCGGCGTAGTTGCGACCGATCGCGACGACCTTGTTGGGGAGGACGGGGGGCAGCAACCGCACCTTGTCCAGCGGGAGCTTCCGGCCCGACCGCTCGAACTCGGCGAACGGATGGCCCTTGATCACGTCAAGGGTGACCTCGCCCCGGGGGGCGCCGGCCCCGTCGAAGCCGTCGGAGCCCTCGACCACACCGAACGCGACACTGCCGTCGACGGAGAACCTGGCGATACGCACGGGGCCCAGGCTATCGCTCCGCCACCGTGCGTCGCGCCGCGCGGGTCAGACGCCGGACGGCATCTCCTCCAGCACGGTACGGCGCGGGTTCGCGGTGCGCTCCGGCGGCTGCGCGGCCGGGGCCGCGGCGGCGATCCGGGCGGCGAGCGCCTCGGGCGGCTCGGGAAGCAGCAGGTCCCCGGCGTCGTCGAGGTGGGCGAGGGTGGTGCGCCGCGGGTTGGCTATGGTGCGGAGGATCATGACGGTTACGCGCGCCTTTACGTGCCGGGGCCCGCTGTCGGGCCGACGAGACCGAGCTTTACGGAATGATTCGGTGTGTCAAGGGAAGACTAGGCGCCGCTATTCCCCGCGCCGCCGGGACCCATCCCGTACGGCATTGTGACTTTCCTCACCCCCTCGGTGACGAATGCCAAATATCGTCGGCCCCGACGTCGGGTGGAAACGGGCCATCTCCCTAAAGGGGCGACATTTCCCGACCGATGGGCTCGACCCGGGACACGGGCCCGCGCCATGCACCTCGTAGGAAAATGTCCGTTATCCACACCCGCCGTATCAACTGCATGTAATGTGGCTGGCACGGTGCGTAGTTACGGTCGAGCTGTTACCCCCGGGCCTTGTTGGAGATCCCGGCACTGTGCTGGAATTCCACGGACCGTCGCTGGAGTGCAGTCGACGCAGAGGGCGCAACGGGGCGCCACGCGAGGGGCTGTGCGGGGAGCGTGCGCCGGTTGGTTCACGGCGGGCGGGGGCCTAAGCTCCCGCACGACCAGACAACGCTCCGGTGCATGCACCGGAGCCGGTCCTAGAGGTTGCGACGCTAGTGCAGGGACGATTGAAGACTGACGGCAGCGTTCCGGGCGAGCCTGAGGTGCGTGGGAAGACCGACCGCGCAGCCTCCCTTCGGTACGGCCAGAGCGCGAGCTCCTCGCCCGACCGGAACGCCGACCGGGGCAGCGCCCGAATACCCGCGCCCGAGGCCGGCGACTTCGCCAACATGCAGCAGCCCAAGGGCTCGAAGGGTCCGGGCTCCCGGATCCTGCTGCGCAACTGGCGCATCAGCACCAGACTTGTCTCGCTCCTTGCGCTCCCCGTGGTCGCCGCGACCACGCTGGGAGCTTTCCGCATCGAGGACTCCTGGCAGAACCTGCAGCAGCTCGAGAACATGAAGCTGCTGACGGACATGACGGAGGAGGCCACCGAACTCGCCGACATGCTCCAGCAGGAGCGCGACAAGTCGGCCGGCCTCATCGTCGACGGCAACCCGAAGCACCCGGACATCACCGACGCCCGCGACGAGACCGACAAGGCCCTGATCGCCTTCACCCGGTCCGCGGACGAGATCGACACCACCGATGACGAGGACCTCGCCGGGGTCAACAACTCGCTCACGAGCGTCATCGAGAAGCTCAACAAGATCAACAGCATTCGCAAGACGGCCTATTCGGACGACACCGGCGGCGCCGCCCAGACGGTCAAGGCGTACGGCGAGCTCGTCGACTCCCTCGTCTCGCTCTCCCAGGACATGGCCCTGGCGACCAGCAACCCGGACATGATCGCCAAGACCCGGGCGCTGGCCACCTTCTCCTCCGCCAAGGAGTACGCCTCCGTCCAGCAGGCGATCATCAGCGCCGCCCTCGCCGAGGAGCCGCGCGACGAGTTCGCCGAGGCCGACCGGCTGGAAGCCGCCTCCGCCCAGGAGGCCGAAAGCTCCTCGCTCAAGCTCTTCGCCCACCTGTACTCGGGCCGGATCGGTCTGACGGATCTGATGCGCTCGCTGGACGGCGGCAACGCCTCCGTGCAGCAGGCCGACACGTTCGCCAAGAACCTGGTGAACAACCCGGACAGCATCAAGAACGCCGACATGAGCTACCGGCACTGGTACGAGCTGGACAGCGTCAAGATCGAAGAGATGAAGAAGATCGAGCAGCACCTGCTCCAGGAGATGGAGCAGACTGCGCGCGATCTGCGGTCCGAGGCCCAGAACGACGCGATCTTCAACGGCGTCCTGATCCTCCTGGTCCTGCTCATCTCGCTCGTCGGCGCCTTCGTCGTCGCCCGCTCCATGGTCCGCTCGCTGCGCCGGCTGCAGGACACCGCGCAGACCGTCGCCCAGAAGCGGCTGCCCGAGCTGGTCAAGCAGCTCTCCGACGCCGATCCGCAGGACGTCGACACCTCCGTCGAGGCCGTCGGCATCCGCAGCCGGGACGAGATCGGCAAGGTGGCGTCCGCGTTCGACGACGTCCACCGCGAGGCGGTCCGGCTGGCCGCCGAGCAGGCGCTGCTGCGGGGCAACGTGAACGCGATGTTCACCAACCTCTCGCGCCGGAGCCAGGGCCTGATCCAGCGTCAGCTTTCTCTTATATCCGAACTGGAGTCCCGCGAGGCGGACCCGGACCAGCTCGAGAACCTCTTCAAGCTCGACCACCTCGCGACCCGCATGCGCCGCAACGGCGAGAACCTCCTCGTCCTCGCGGGTGAGGAGCCGGGCCGCCGGTGGACCCGCCCGGTCCCGCTGGTCGACGTGCTGCGCGCCGCCGCCTCCGAGGTGGAGCAGTACGAGCGCATCGAACTCTCCGCCGTCCCGGCCACCCAGGTCGCCGGCCGCGTCGTCAACGACCTCGTGCACCTGCTCGCCGAGCTGCTGGAGAACGCCACGTCGTTCTCCTCGCCGCAGACCAAGGTGAAGGTCACGGGACACGCGCTGCCCGACGGCCGCGTACTCGTGGAGATCCACGACACCGGCATCGGCCTGTCGCCGGAGGACCTCGGGGCGATCAACGAGCGGCTGGCCAACCCGCCCACGGTCGACGTCTCCGTCTCCCGCCGCATGGGCCTGTTCGTGGTCGGCCGGCTGTCCCTGCGCCACGGCATCCGCATCCAGTTGCGTCCCTCCGACTCCGGCGGCACCACCGCGCTGGTCATGCTCCCCGTCGACGTCACGCAGAACGGCGGCGGCGCGGGCGGCAAGCAGCCCGCGGGCGCCGCGACCGGCGCGCCGGGCGCGGGCGCCGGCGGCTCCGGCTCCGGCACGGGTGCCCCGGCGCGCGGCGGTGCCGCGGGCCGCGGGGGCGCGATGAGCAGGCTCGGCGCCGCGCAGCAGCGCGGCCAGGTGGGGGCGGGCGCCGGCTCCGGCCGGCCCGCGCTGCCCAGCCGCGACATCGGCGGCTCGGGCGGGCCCGGCGGATCCGGTGGCCCCGGTCAGCGGCCCGGGCTGCCCGGGCGCGAACCCGCCGGCGCCGGTTCGGCGTTCAGCCGCTCGCCCGGCTCCGGTACGGGCTCCGCCTTCCCCGGCGGTTCGGCCTTCGGTACCGCACCGGGTGCGAACTCCCATTCGGGTAACGGTCTCGGCGCCCCGCCCAGCCGTCCCGGGCTGCCCGCCCGGCCGGGTGCCGACTCCGGCGCCCGCGAACCCGCCGAAACCCAGCACACCGGCGCCGGGCTGCGCGACTCCGGCCGCGACCGGCACGAGGGGCCGCGGCAGCACGACGACGCCGACACCACCCAGTTCTCCCGCCCCGACGTCTCCGGCCCGCCGCCCGGCGGGGCCCCGGGGATCCCGGCGTTCGGCTCCGTGCCGCCGCCGCGCTCCCCGCAGTCGCCCGTACCCGGCGAGGCGGCCACGTACGGCGCCCCGCAGGACACCGGCGAGCGCCCGGCGCCGCCGCTGCAGCGCCGCCCGCAGCCCGGTCCCGGTCCGGGCGACACCGGCGCGAACCCCGTGGCCCGTCCCGGTGCGGGGCCGCAGGACACCGGCGCCCACCCGATGCCGCCGGCGGTCCCCACGTCGTACGACACGGGCGAGCACCCGGTGGCGCGCCCGGGTCCCGGTGACACGGGCGAGTACGCCGTGCCCGGGCAGCGGCCCGGTCCCGGCGACACCGGTGAATACGCGATGCCGGGTCAGCGCCCGGGTCCCGGCGACACGGGCGAGTACGCGATGCCGGGTCAGCGCCCGGGTCCCGGCGACACGGGCGAGTACGCGATGCCGGGTCAGCGCCCGGGTCCCGGCGACACGGGCGAGTACGCGATGCCCGGGCAGCGGCCCGGTCCCGGCGACACCGGTGAGTACGCGGTCCCCGGGCAGCGCCCGGCCCCGCACGACACCGGCGAGTACCCGACGGCGGTGCCGGCGCAGCGGGCCGAATCGCCCCTGGACGACGGCCTGCTCGACGGCGGCCCCGTACCCACCAGCGGCGACGAACCCACGCCGATCTTCGCGTCGATGGAGTCGAACTGGTTCCGCGGGAACCGCGGCCGCGGGGAGACCCCCGTGGCCCCCACCGACGAGCAGTCCCCGGACGGCGCGCAGCCGGACCAGGACGCCGCGGCGGGTCCCTCCGCTCCCGCGCCGCAGCCGGCCACGGCCACTCCCGCGCCGGCCTGGCGCCCCTCTCCCAACGACGACCGCTGGCGCCGCGCGGAGCAGTTGCGCACCCCGCAGGCGGGCGGCGTCACCACGTCGGGACTGCCGCGGCGGGTGCCGCGCGCCAACCTCGTGGCGGGCACCGCGCAGCAGTCCGCGAACGCCAGCGGGACGCAGGTCTCGCGCGCGCCCGACGATGTGCGCGGCAGGCTGACGAGCCTGCGCCGGGGAATCCAGCGGGGCCGCCAGGCCGGCGGCACCGGTGAGACCCTCGGCGGCAACGGCTTTGGTCCCACCTATCAGCAGGAGCGTTAGTTGAGTCCATTGAGCCAGGCGGCGCAGAATCTGAACTGGTTGATCACCAATTTCGTGGACAACACCCCGGGGGTGTCGCACACGGTGGTGGTCTCCGCCGACGGACTGCTGCTGGCGATGTCCGACGGCTTCCCGCGGGACCGTGCCGATCAGCTCGCGGCGGTGGCGTCCGGTCTGACGTCCCTGACGGCCGGTGCCTCGCGCATTTTCGAAGGCGGCAGCGTGAACCAGACGGTGGTGGAGATGGAGCGCGGCTTCCTCTTCATCATGTCCGTTTCCGACGGTTCCTCGCTCGCCGTGCTGGCGCACCCGGAGTGCGATATCGGCCTGGTTGGTTACGAGATGGCGCTGCTGGTCGACCGGGCGGGCGCGGTGCTCACCCCCGATCTGCGCGCGGAACTGCAGGGCAGCCTGCTGAACTGAACCACGGTCGGCCGCCCGGCCGCCCGCTTTTATCAGACCTTCCCCATCGGCCATGTTCCCGCCCGGAGGATCCATGACCCCGCCACCCGCCTCACCCGACTCGTACGGTGGTGCTCAGCATCAGCCCTACGAAGGTGAAGGCGATCAGCCGCTGGTCCGGCCCTATGCCATGACCGGCGGCCGGACCCGGCCCCGTTATCAGCTCGCCATCGAAGCTCTGGTGAGCACGTCGGCCGACCCGATGCGGCTGCAGGGGCTGCTTCCGGAGCACCAGCGGATCTGCCACCTGTGCCGCGAGGTGAAATCCGTTGCCGAGGTCTCCGCGCTGCTGACCCTGCCGCTGGGCGTCGCACGCATTCTGGTCGCCGACCTGGCCGAGGCCGGTCTCGTGGCCATTCACCAGCCCGGCGGCGGCACGGATGCCGACGGAACCCCCGATGTGACTTTGCTCGAAAGGGTGCTCAGTGGACTTCGCAAGCTCTAGTGGTGTGGCCGGTTCTTCTCCGGCTCGTGCGACCACGTCGGCGAAGATCGTGGTGGCGGGTGGTTTCGGGGTGGGGAAGACCACGTTCGTCGGTTCGGTGTCGGAGATCAATCCGTTGCGTACCGAGGCGGTGATGACGTCGGCGTCTGCGGGGATCGATGATCTGTCGCAGGTGTCGGGGAAGACCACGACGACGGTGGCGATGGACTTCGGTCGTATCACGTTGGATCAGGATTTGATCCTGTATCTGTTTGGGACGCCTGGTCAGGATCGTTTTTGGTTCATGTGGGACGATCTGGTGCGTGGTGCCATCGGTGCGGTGGTGCTGGTGGATACGCGGCGGTTGGCGGATTGTTTCCCTGCGGTGGATTACTTCGAGAACTCGGGGCTGCCGTTCGTGATCGCGTTGAACGGGTTCGACGGTCATCAGCCGTACTCGCCGGACGAGGTGCGTGAGGCGCTGCAGATCGGGCCCGAGACCCCGATCCTGACCACGGACGCCCGCCATCGCTCCGAGTCCAAGTCGACCTTGATCACACTGGTCGAGCACGCGCTGATGGCCCGGCTGCGCTGACCGCGCCGGCCGGCCCGGACGTCACGCCGCGGGCCGGAGACTCCGCCAGGGGCAGGTTGCACCGTACGGTGCAACCTGCCCCTGAGGCGTTGATAACGTTTGGAAGCAGATTGAGGGGGTGCGTTGCACAGGACGCAGGCGGTCGACTCCGCTCCGCTGATGCCGTCGATGCACTTTGTCGGTTGGCGCCGCTTACGCCCTGTTTGGCAGTGCCTGCGTGATCGTACGAAGTCCTCGCCAGGCGTTTGGAATGTGCCGCGCGGCGTGCTGGAATTCGAGGAACTGACCCGAGAGTAGGCCGAGAGGTTGTTGGTCCGGTGAGGCGCAGCAGCAAGGGCCCCGCACAGGAGACGCGGGGCAACTTCAGCCCGCCGTCGCACGCGGCGGTGCCGCCCCCTGCCGGGGCACAGCCGGCCCCGCCGCCGCCGAGCGGCAGCCGGTTCTCGCCCCGCAACTGGCGGGTGGCGACCCGGCTCAACGCGATCCTGCTGATCCCGGTGCTCGTGGCCATCGTCTTCGCGGGCTTCCAGGTGAACAACTCCGTCGACACCTGGCAGGAGGCCCAGGACGCGGAGAACACCGCCAAGGTGGCCAAGGCCGCCGGCGACTACGCCGAGCGTCTCATGGCCGAGCGCGACGTCTCCGTCCAGCCTCTGCTGCACGGTGACCGCGAGGCGAGCCGGGTGACCGAGGCGCGCAAGGCCACCGACGCCGCCGCGGACGAGTTCGACCGCCAGGTCGAGGACATGCCGGACAAGCCCGGCCTGCAGCGCCGGCTGGACGCGTTCCGGGACCAGGAGAAGAACCTGGAGCAGATGCGCCAGGCGGCGTTCACGCCCCAGGCGCCCGGCACCGACACCCACCTCGGGTACGCGCAGATGTACCGCCCGCTGATGACCTTCGCCAACGAGCTGGGCCTGGGCACCAGCAACATCACCACCTACGGCCGCGCGATGTACGCGATCTCGCTCGCCAAGTCCTCCGCCTCGCTGGTCCGCTCCATCGGCACCGAACTGCTCGTCAGCCCGCCCGAGAAGGCCGAGGTGCTGGCCGGGGAGAAGACCGCGCTCGCCTCCTTCGCCTATCTGGAGCCCATCGCCCTCGACGAGTTCAGGACCGGCAGCACCGCCGCCGACAACCGCATGCTCAAGGACGCGCTGGCCGACCAGGAGGAAGAGGCCAGGCAGCGGCTCGCCGAGGCGCAGCGGGAGGCCGAGGGCGGCGGCGGCGAGTTCACCGCGCCGCCGGAGCCCGCGGAGATGCTCGCCGGCGTCGCGAGCATCGGCGAGGACGTCGCGCCCGCGGACCTCGCCGAACAGGGCATCACCCCGCAGACCTGGTACGCGGCCACGAGCGTGCCCATCGCCGCGTACCGCACCGTCGAGATCGAGTTCGCCGACCGCGCCGTGGCCGACGCCCACGAGATCGTCGAGTCCGCCAAGCGCGACACCGTCGTCGGCGCCGCCATCGCGGTCGGCGCGCTGCTCATCGGCTTCGTCATCGCCGCGATGATGGCCCGTTCCATGGGCCGAAGCATGCGGCTGCTGCGCAACTCCGCCTTCGGCATCGCCGAGCAGCGGCTGCCGATGCTGGTCGACCAGCTCTCCCGTACCGACCCCGGCCGGGTGGACACCCGGGTGCAGCCGATCCCGCTGCACAGCAGGGACGAGATCGGCGAGGTCGCCCGCGCCTTCGACCAGGTGCACCGCGAGGCGGTCCGGCTGGCCGCCGAGCAGGCGCTCCTGCGGGGCAACCTCAACGCGATCTTCACCAACCTCTCCCGGCGCAACCAGGGCCTCATCGAGCGCCAGCTGGAGCTGATCTCCGGTCTGGAGGACCACGAGGCGGACCCGGAGCAGCTGGAGAACCTGTTCCACATGGACCACCTCGCCACCCGCATGCGCCGCAACGGCGAGAACCTGCTGGTGCTCGCGGGCGAGGACACCGGCCGGCATATGGACGAGGCGGTCCCGCTCGTCGACGTGCTACGCGCGGCGACCTCGGAGGTCGAGTCGTACGAGCGCATCGAGCTGGAGGGCGTGCCCGACAGCGAGATCCACGGCAGCGCGGTCACCGACCTGGTGCACCTGCTCGCCGAGCTGCTGGAGAACGCCACCACGTTCTCCTCGCCGCACACCAAGGTCCGGGTCACCGCCACCCGGCTGCCGGACCGCCGGGTGATGGTCGAGATCCACGACAAGGGCATCGGCCTGACAGCCGAGGACTTCGCGGACATCAACCACCGGCTCGCCAACCCGCCCACCGTGGACGTCGCGATCTCGCAGCGCATGGGCCTGTTCGTGGTCGGCAGGCTCGCCGACCGGCACGGCGTCCGCGTGCAGTTGCGCCCGTCCGGCGAGCAGTCGGGCACCACCTCGCTGGTGATGCTCCCCGAGGCCATCGCCTTCGGAGGCGCCACCGAGACGCCCGAGCAGCACGACGAGTTCACCGTCTCGCGCATCGTCGCCGACCGCCCGTCCTTCCAGCCCGCCGGCAACGGCTTCGCCGGCGGCAGGCCGCGCAGCGCGGCCGAGCTGGGCTTCGACGACTCTCCGTATCCGCAGGTCGAGCCCCCGCGCCCGGCCATGCCGGCGATCGGCGGGCAGGAAGGGGTCTTCGACCCCATCCAGCGCTCGCTGCTGCGCGAGGAGCGCAGGGCCGCCCTCGAAGCGGCGGCGCAGGACCGTACGCCCGGCTTCCACGACCCCGAAGCGGAGGCCGCGGGGACCGATGCCTTCACGCCCGGGGGTATCTCGCCGGACCCCGCGTACGATACCTACGGCCAAGTAGAGCCCGGCCCCGCGCAGAACCACTGGACGGGGCAGGGCGCGTACGACAGCCCGCCAGTACCGGAAACGGAATCCACGGCACAGCTCGGCACGGGCCGTGGGGGCTTCGGCTTCGGCGAACCGGAGCCGGCGCCGGCCGACGACGAGTGGAGGTCGGCGAACGACGAACGCTGGGAGCGCGCCGAGCAGGTGCGCGAACCGAAGGCGGGCGGGGTCACCCCCGCGGGCCTTCCCCGGCGGGTGCCCCGCCAGAACCTGGTGGAGGGCACCGCGGAGCAGGCGCCGCTGGGAGGCCCACAGGTCTCCCGGGCCCCGGAGGACGTACGCGGCAGGCTGAGCAATCTGCGCCGCGGCGTCCAGCAGGGCCGCCAGCGGGGGCCGCAGCAGAACGACGGACCGGGCGTGGGCCCCGGCACATACGATCAGGAGCGTTAGGTGAGCCCGATGAGCCAGGCGGCGCAGAACCTGAACTGGTTGATCACCAACTTCGTGGACAACACCCCGGGGGTGTCGCACACGGTGGTGGTCTCCGCCGACGGACTCCTCCTCGCGATGTCCGACGGCTTCCCGCGCGACCGCGCCGACCAACTGGCGGCGGTGGCGTCCGGACTGACGTCGCTGACGGCCGGTGCCTCGCGGATCTTCGAGGGCGGCTACGTCAACCAGACGGTGGTGGAGATGGAGCGCGGCTTCCTCTTCATCATGTCGATCTCCGACGGCTCGGCCCTCGCCGTGCTGGCGCACCCGGAGTGCGACATCGGTCTGGTGGGCTACGAGATGGCCCTGCTGGTCGACCGGGCGGGCGCCGTGCTCACCCCCGACCTGCGCGCGGAGCTGCAAGGCAGCCTGCTGAACTAGCCGACAACCGATGCACGTTGCACGCCCGCCGGGCTATGGTGCGTCGAGTGCAGTGATGCTCCGGCACGCCGTCGGGGAAGGGGAACGCAGTGGCAGCGCACCAAGAGGTACCTCACGGCGGTGAGGACTGGCGATACGGCTACGGCCCGCAGTCCGACCGGCCGGGCATGCCGCCGCAGCATGGGATGCCCCCGCAGCCGGGCGCTCCAGGCGTACCGTACGCCGCCCCCGGCATGCCCCCGTCCCCGGGGCAGCCGCAGCCCCCGCCGCCGTACGGCGGCGGCCCGGCGCAGCACCGGGGCCGCCCTGCGCCCGCGCCGCAGCCCCAGCCCGCGGCGGCCGCCCGGGGCGCCCGTGCGCCCCGCAGCCCGCAGTCGCGGCTGGTGCGCCCGTACGCCGTGACCGGCGGCCGGACCCGGCCGCGTTATCAGCTCGCCATCGAGGCATTGGTGCAGACCACTGCCGACCCCTCCCGCCTCACTTCCCAGCTCCCCGAGCACCAGCGCATCTGCCGACTGTGCTATGAACTCAAGTCGGTCGCGGAGGTTTCCGCGTTGCTGACCCTCCCGCTGGGCGTCGCGCGCATCCTCGTGGCCGACCTCGCGGAAGCCGGCCTGGTCACGATCCACCAGCCGGGCGGCGGCGACTCCGCGGGGGGCCAGCCAGATGTGACTTTGCTCGAAAGGGTGCTCAGTGGACTTCGCAAGCTCTAGTGGTGTGGCCGGTTCTTCTCCGGCTCGTGCGACCACGTCGGCGAAGATCGTGGTGGCGGGTGGTTTCGGGGTGGGGAAGACCACGTTCGTCGGTTCGGTGTCGGAGATCAATCCGTTGCGTACCGAGGCGGTGATGACGTCGGCGTCTGCGGGGATCGATGATCTGTCGCAGGTGTCGGGGAAGACCACGACGACGGTGGCGATGGACTTCGGTCGTATCACGTTGGATCAGGATTTGATCCTGTATCTGTTTGGGACGCCTGGTCAGGATCGTTTTTGGTTCATGTGGGACGATCTGGTGCGTGGTGCCATCGGTGCGGTGGTGCTGGTGGATACGCGGCGGTTGGCGGATTGTTTCCCTGCGGTGGATTACTTCGAGAACTCGGGGCTGCCGTTCGTGATCGCGTTGAACGGGTTCGACGGTCATCAGCCGTACTCGCCGGACGAGGTGCGTGAGGCGCTGCAGATCGGGCCCGAGACCCCGATCCTGATCACCGACGCCCGCCATCGCTCCGAGTCCAAGTCGACGCTGATCACACTGGTCGAGCACGCCCTCATGGCCCGGCTCCGCTAACCCGTTTTGGAGTGCGGTCCGCGATCGGGTAATGTTCTGTCCGTCGCCGGGAACGGCGGCCACCGGAACAGAGCCCCCACCATGGGGGTTGTGTTTTGGTGGGGTATGGTGTAATTGGCAGCACGACGGATTCTGGTTCCGTTAGTCTAGGTTCGAGTCCTGGTACCCCAGCGCAACGCAGTTGCAGATGTCTCGCCCCCGTTGTGTAGCGGCCTAGCACGCTGCCCTCTCAAGGCAGTAGCGCCGGTTCGAATCCGGTCGGGGGTACAGGTCCTCTCCATCGCGAGGAGAGGATCGTCCAAAGGCCCCCGTTGTGTAGCGGCCTAGCACGCCGCCCTCTCAAGGCGGTAGCGCCGGTTCGAATCCGGTCGGGGGTACCAGCGAAGACTTCAAAGGGTCTCCCGTGCCGCGGGAGGCCCTTTCCCGTGCGGGTACGCGCCCTCAGCCCGTCCTGCGCAGCGCGTCCGTGAGCCGCGCGGCGGCGTCCACGACCGCCTGGGCGTGCATCCGCCCCGGGTGCCGGGTCAGCCGCTCGATCGGTCCGGAGACCGAGACGGCGGCCACCACACGGTTCGACGGGCCGCGTACGGGCGCGGAGACGGACGCGACGCCCGGCTCCCGCTCCCCGACGGACTGGGCCCACGCCCGGCGCCGTACGCCCGACAGCGCCGTGGCCGTGAACCGGGCGCCCTGCAGCCCCCGGTGCAGCCGCTCGGGCTCCTCCCAGGCGAGCAGCACCTGCGCCGCCGAGCCGGCCTTCATCGGCAGCGTGGAGCCCACCGGGACGGTGTCGCGCAGCCCCGAGAGCCGCTCGGCGGCCGCGACGCAGATGCGCATGTCGCCCTGGCGGCGGTAGAGCTGGGCGCTCTCGCCGGTGACGTCCCGCAGGTGCGTGAGCACCGGGCCCGCGGCGGCCAGCAGCCGGTCCTCGCCGGCCGCCGCCGCCAGCTCGGCGAGCCGGGGGCCGAGGATGAACCTGCCCTGCATGTCCCGCGCCACCATGCGGTGGTGTTCCAGCGCCACCGCGAGGCGGTGGGCCGTGGGGCGGGCGAGACCGGTCGCGGAGACCAGCCCGGCGAGGGTGGCCGGACCGGACTCCAGCGCGCTCAGTACCACAGCCGCCTTGTCGAGTACGCCTACGCCGCTAGAGTTGTCCATGCAACGATACTCGCGTCTCACACTGTGAAACGCAAGTTCATATTTCCGGGGAACGCGTCACCCTGGGGGGACCGGGCCCCCACGGGTGCGAGGGGAGCGGACGGTGCCGGCGCGCACCGGCACGGACATGCGCACACGCAGTTCGCAATCAACGACGATGGGAATGCGATGGGAAGGACACTCGCGGAGAAGGTCTGGGACGACCATGTCGTCCGGCGCGCGGAAGGCGAGCCCGACCTTCTCTTCATCGATCTGCACCTGCTGCACGAGGTGACCAGCCCGCAGGCCTTCGACGGCCTGCGCAAGGCGGGCCGGCCGGTGCGCAGGACCGACCTCACCATCGCCACCGAGGACCACAACACCCCCACCCTCGACATCGACAAGCCCATCGCCGACCCGGTCTCGCGTACGCAACTGGAGACCCTGCGTAAGAACTGCGCCGACTTCGGCGTCCGGCTGCACCCGCTCGGCGACGTCGAGCAGGGTGTCGTGCACGTCGTCGGCCCGCAGCTCGGGCTCACCCAGCCGGGCACCACCGTGGTCTGCGGCGACAGCCACACCTCCACGCACGGCGCGTTCGGCGCGCTCGCGTTCGGCATCGGCACCAGCCAGGTCGAGCACGTGCTCGCCACCCAGACGCTGCCGATGGCCCCGTTCAGGACCATGGCCGTGACCGTCAACGGCGAGCTGCCCGACGGGGTCACCGCCAAGGACCTGATCCTCGCGATCATCGCCCGCATCGGCACCGGCGGCGGGCAGGGCTACGTGATCGAGTACCGCGGCGAGGCCGTCGAGAAGCTCTCGATGGAGGCGCGGATGACGATCTGCAACATGTCCATCGAGGCCGGCGCGCGCGCCGGGATGGTCGCGCCGGACGAGACGACGTTCGCGTACCTGAAGGGCCGCCCGCACGCCCCGGAGGGCTCCGGCTGGGACGCGGCCGTCGAGTACTGGCGCACGCTGCGCACCGACGACGACGCGGTCTTCGACCGGGAGGTCGTCGTCGAGGCCGCCGAACTGGCCCCGTTCGTCACCTGGGGCACCAACCCCGGGCAGGGCGCGCCGCTGTCGGCGCAGGTGCCCGACCCGGCGTCGTTCGACGACGCCAGCGAGCGGCAGGCGGCGGAGAAGGCGCTGGAGTACATGGGCCTGACCGCCGGGCAGCCGCTGCGCGAGATCGCGGTCGACACCGTGTTCGTCGGCTCCTGCACCAACGGCCGGATCGAGGACCTGCGCTCCGCCGCCGAGGTGGTGAACGGCCGGCAGGTCGCCGACGGCGTACGGATGCTGGTCGTGCCCGGCTCCGTACGGGTCGCGCTGCAGGCCGTCGAGGAAGGGCTCGACAAGGTGTTCACGGCCGCCGGGGCCGAATGGCGGCACGCCGGTTGCTCGATGTGCCTGGGTATGAACCCCGACCAGCTCGCCCCCGGCGAGCGCTCGGCGTCCACCTCCAACCGCAACTTCGAGGGCAGGCAGGGCAAGGGCGGCCGTACGCACCTGGTCTCCCCGCAGGTCGCCGCGGCCACCGCCGTGACCGGCCGGCTGTCCTCCCCGGCCGACCTGATCACCGCGGAGGTCTGATCCATGGAAGCCTTCACCACCCACACCGGGCGCGCCGTGCCGCTGCGCCGCAGCAACGTCGACACCGACCAGATCATCCCGGCCCACTGGCTGAAGAAGGTCACCCGGGACGGCTTCGAGGACGGCCTCTTCGAGGCGTGGCGCAAGGACCCGGAGTTCGTGCTGAACAGCGCGGCGTACCGGGGTGGCAGCGTCCTGCTCGCCGGTCCTGACTTCGGCACCGGCTCGTCCCGCGAACACGCCGTGTGGGCGCTGCAGAACTACGGCTTCAAGGCCGTCGTCTCGTCCCGCTTCGCCGACATCTTCCGCGGCAACTCGCTCAAGAACGGCCTGCTGACCGTCGTGCTGCCGCAGGCGGACGTCGAGCGGCTGTGGGAGCTGGTCGAGGCCGACCCGCGGACCGAGGTGACGGTCGACCTGGAGGGCCTGGAGGTGCGCGCCGGCGGTGCGGCGGGGGAGCCCGCGTTCGCCGCGTCGTTCGAGCTGGACGAGAACGCCCGCTGGCGGCTGCTGAACGGTCTCGACGACATCAGCATCACCCTTCGGCACGAAGCCGACATCGCCGCTTTCGAGACGGGCCGGCCGGCGTTCAAGCCGCAGACCGTGCAGGGCTGACCGGCGGTTTCCGCCCCAGCCCAGGCCCCGCGCCCGCCACCGACCGGTGGCGGGCGCGGGGCTTTGTGCGCCGGTGCGTTGGCATGCCGACGGGCGACAACTCACCGCAGATGGCACAATCGGCGCATGGATCCCGACGGCCAACTCGCGCTCTACGAGGCCGTCGCCGCCGGGCTGAAGGAGGCCCACCGCCAGGTGCGCGAGGTGGCCGCGACGGACGCCGAACGGGCAGAGCTGACAAGGCGCCTGCTCGCCATCACGGGTGCCGCGAAGCACGATCTCGCCGGAGCCGCAAGGCGGCTGGAGCGGCTGCGGCGGGAGCTGGACGCGCGCTCGTAGCGGGAGTCCGTTGCGACACAAGGGTGATGAGAGACGTTTTGCCTTTGATTTGCGGTATATATCTGCCTAACGTGCGAAAAAGCTTGAACATTTCGTTCCGGCAATCAATGCCTCCGAAGGGGAAGACGTGAACAAGGCCCAGCTCGTTGAAGCTATTACCGACAAGATGGGTGGCCGCCAGCAGGCCTCCGACGCCGTGGACGCCGTCCTCGACGCGATCATTCGTGCGGTCGTCTCCGGCGAGCGTGTATCGGTCACGGGCTTCGGCTCTTTCGAGAAGGTGGAGCGCCCGGCGCGCTACGCCCGCAACCCGCAGACCGGCGAGCGCGTCCGGGTCAAGAAGACCTCCGTGCCGCGGTTCCGTGCGGGCCAGGGCTTCAAGGACCTCGTCTCCGGCTCCAAGCGACTGCCGAAGCACGACACGGCCGTGAAGAAGGCCCCGAAGGGCAGCCTGTCCGGCGGCACCAAGACCACCGCCAAGGCCGCCGCCAAGAAGGCCGCGGCGAAGAAGACGACGGCCAAGAAGGCCGCGGCGAAGAAGACGACCGCCAAGAAGGCCGCGGCCAAGAAGGCGCCGGCGAAGAGGACCGCGGCCAAGAAGTCCTCGGCGAAGAAGACGACGGCCAAGAAGGCCGCGGCGAAGAAGGCCTCCGCCAAGAAGACGGCCGCCAAGAAGTCGGCCAAGAAGGCCCCGGCGAAGAAGGCGACCGCCAAGAAGGCGCCGGCCCGCAAGGCCGCCGGCCGGCGGACCACCGCGAAGAAGACCACTGCCAGGAAGCGATGACGGACCCGGCGCAGGGTCCGCAAGCGGGGCCGGCTCCCCTCGGGGAGACCGGCCCGCGGCATGTCCGGGTCCGGCCGTGCGCCGCCGTACGGGACGGGGCGGGGGCCCCGGTCCGTAGCGTCAGAAGGTCTGCAGCGTCACCAGGACGATCCTGCGCGCCTCGCCCGCGCCCTCGGTCTCGATCCGCACCCGCTGCCCCGGCCTGAGCAGCCGCAGCCCGCCCGCCGCGAACGCGGCGCCGTCGAAGGGCAGCGGCGTGCCGTCGTCGAGGAGCACGCTGCCGCTGCGGGTCTGCGGGTCGTACGTGAACGCTGTGGCCTGCATGCGCGGCAGGTTACCGGCCGGCGCTCAGCCGCACACGCCGTCGCACGCCGCCCGGGCCCCCGGGGCGTGCTCCGGGCACCGGTCCGGTGGGCCGTTCCGGTCGCGGGCCCGCCCGCCGTACGCCTCCAGCCGGGCCAGCGCCGCCGCGGTGTGCCGCCCGACCCCCAGCGCCAGCGCCGCCCGCAGGTCCGCGCCCGTGTCGACGTCCTGCCGTACGGAGTCCACCCCGGTCAGCCCGATCTCCCGCGCCCCCGACGCCAGGTGCCGCGCCCGCGACGCCACCCCGAACCCCGGCGCCAGCGCCGCTCCCGCATCCGCCGCCAGCAGCGTCGTGCCCACGCCCGGGGCGTCGGCCAGGAACGCCCGGCCGCCGCCCGCGGCCGCGAGCACCCGGGCCAGCTCCGCGGGGCGCAGCGCCGGCAGATCCGCGTTCAGCGCCGCGACGGCGGCGCCGGGCTCCGCCGCCCGTACCCGCTGCTCTCCGTGCGTCAGCGCGGCGTTCAGGCCCGCCCGCGGGGTGTCCGGTACGACCCGCGCCCCCGCCGCAGCCAGTTGCCGCGCCGCCTCGGCGTCGTCCGTGACGACCGTGACCGAGGCCACCGCAGGGCAGTCGAGCGCCGCGGCCACCGTGTCGAGCGCGAACGCCAGCGCCAGCCGCCCCCGGCCCGGCTCGCCCGCCGCCGGGCCCAGCCGCGACTTCGCCAGCGCCAGCGGCTTCAGCGGTACGACGGCATGCCAGAGCCGCCGGTCCGGTCGGCCGGGGAGTTCCGTCTGCGCAGGTGCCGTGCGTTTCGTCATCGTCGTTACGCCCCATTGTCGCCTGTCCGTGCTCCGCGCGGCGGGGCGGGCCGGTCACATGGGCGTACGGTGTTCTCGACAGACGTGAGACCCGGGGCGAGACTGTTTCGGCCACGAAACGTGCACCGAGGAAAATCCGGGAAGGTGAAAAGGACCGTGTCACGGCGGAGGATCGGCTTCTGGTACCGGCTGGTCGCGGCCATCTGCAAGCCGCCGCTGAGGCTGCTCGTCAAGCGGGACTGGCGTGGCGCGGAGCACATACCGGCCGACGGCGGATTCATCACCGCCGTCAACCACAACTCGTATCTCGACCCGTTCTTCTATGCCCACTTCCAGTACAACACCGGCCGCGTGCCGCGGTTCCTGGCGAAGGACGGACTGTTCAAGAAGGGCGTCGTCGGCACCGTGATGCGCGGCACCGGGCAGATTCCCGTCTACCGCGAGTCGACCGACGCCTCCAAAGCATTCCGGGCCGCGGTCAAAGCCGTCGAGGACGGCGAGTGCGTCGCGTTCTACCCCGAGGGGACGCTCACCCGCGATCCGGACCTGTGGCCGATGAAGGGCAAGACCGGCGCCGCCCGGGTCGCGCTCGTCACCAGGGCGCCCGTCATTCCCGTCGCCCACTGGGGCGCCAACGAACTGCTGCCGCCCTACGGCAAGCCCCGGCCCTTCCCGCGCAAGACCTTCCACCTGCTCGCCGGGCCGCCGGTGGACCTGTCGGACTTCTACGGCAAGGAGCCCACCCCGCAGGTGCTCGCGGAGGTCACCGAGGTCATCATGGACGCCGTCACCCGCCTGCTGGAGGAGCTGCGCGGCGAGCAGGCGCCCGCGGCGCGCTTCGACCCGAAGACCGTGCGCGCCGCACAGCGCCGCCGCTCCGCGGACCGTAAGGAGAACTCGTGACGCGCTGCGCCGTCTTCGGCACCGGGTCGTGGGGCACGGCCTTCTCGATGGTGCTGGCCGACGCCGGCTGCCGGGTGACGATGTGGGGCCGCAGAGCCGCGCTCGTCGACACCCTCAACGCCACCCGCGAGAACCCCGACTACCTCCCGGGCGTACGCCTCCCCGACACGGTCACCGCGACCGCCGACCCCGCCGAGGCCGCCCGGGACGCCGAGTTCACCGTGCTCGCCGTGCCGTCGCAGACCCTCCGGGGCAATCTGGAGCACTGGGCGCCGCTGCTCGGCCCGGGCACCGTGCTCGTCAGTCTGATGAAGGGCGTCGAGCTGGGCACCGCCAAGCGCATGAGCGAGGTCATCGAGGAGGTCGTCGCCAAGGCGGGCGCCGGCGCGGGCGTCGCGGGCGGTCCCGACGGCGTACGCGGCCGGGTCGCCGTGCTCACCGGCCCCAACCTCGCCCGCGAGATCGCCGCCCGGCAGCCCGCCGCCGCCGTCGTCGCCTGCGCCGACGAGGAGGTGGCCCGCCGGCTGCAGACCGCCTGCCACACCCCGTACTTCCGGCCGTACACCAACACCGACGTCGTCGGCTGCGAACTCGGCGGCGCCGTCAAGAACGTCATCGGGCTGGCCGTCGGCATCGCCGACGGGATGGGCCTCGGCGACAACGCCAAGGCATCGCTCATCACCCGCGGCCTGGCCGAGACCGCCCGCCTCGGCAGCGTGCTGGGCGCCGATCCGCGCACCTTCGCCGGCCTGGCCGGCATGGGCGACCTGGTCGCCACCTGCTCCTCGCCGCTCTCCCGCAACCACACCTTCGGCACCAACCTCGGCCGCGGCATGACGCTGGCCGAGACCATCGCCGCCACCAAGCAGACCGCCGAGGGCGTCAAGTCCTGTGAGTCGGTGCTCGATCTGGCCCGCAGACACGCCGTCGACATGCCCCTCACGGAGACCGTGGTGAGCATCGTGCACGACGGGAAGCCGCCGCTCGTGGCGCTGAAGGAGCTGATGTCGCGCAGCGCCAAGGCGGAGGGACACTGACGTTCCCCGGCACAGCGGGTAGTGTGCGAGCGATGAGCAGCGAGCACTCCTACGAAAGCCAGGGCCGCAAGCCGCGCGTCGCCGTCGTTTTCGGCGGGCGCAGCTCCGAGCACGGCATCTCCGTGGTCACCGCGGGTGCCGTGATGGGCGCCATCGACCGGAACAAGTACGAGGTGCTGCCCATCGGCATCACCGCCGACGGACGCTGGGCGCTCACCGCGGACGACCCCGCGCGCATGGCCATCGCCGACCGCCAGGTGCCGCGCGTGGAGGAACTGGTCGACGAGGAGGCCGAGGACGGCGCCGTCGTGCTCTCCGCCGACCCCGGCAGCCGCGAGGTCGTCTACGCCGAGCCGGGGCAGGTGCCCAAGGCGCTCGGCGAGGTCGACGTCGTCTTCCCGATGCTGCACGGCCCGTACGGCGAGGACGGCACGCTGCAGGGCATGCTCGACCTGTCCGGCGTGCCGTACGTGGGCTCCGGGGTGCTGGCCTCCGCGGTCGGCATGGACAAGGAGTACATGAAGCGGGTCTTCGTCTCGTACGGGCTGCCGGTCGGCCCGTACGTGGTGATCCGGCCGCGCGAGTGGGACCAGGGCGCCCCCGGGCAGGAGGGCGCGGCGGCCCGTAAGAAGATCGTGGACTTCGCCGCCGACCACGGCTGGCCGGTGTTCGTGAAGCCCGCGCGGGCCGGTTCGTCCATCGGCATCACGAAGGTCGGCGAACTCGGCGCGCTGGAGGACGCGATCGCCGAGGCGCGCCGGCACGACCCGAAGATCATCGTCGAGGCGGCCGTCAGCGGACGCGAGATCGAGTGCGGCGTGCTGGAGTTCGAGGACGGGCCGCGGGCCAGCGTGCCCGCCGAGATCCCGCCGACCACCAGCCACGACTTCTACGACTTCGAGGCCAAGTACATCGACTCCGCCGACGGGATCGTGCCGGCCCCGTTGACCGGGGAGGAGACCGCCGAGGTGCAGCGGCTGGCGGTCGCCGCGTTCGAGGCGTGCTCCTGCGAGGGCCTGGTGCGGGCGGACTTCTTCCGCACGGAGGACGGCGCGTTCGTGATCAACGAGATCAACACGATGCCCGGCTTCACGCCCATCTCGATGTACCCGCGGATGTGGCAGGAGAGCGGCGTCAGCTATCCGGAGCTGGTCGACCGGCTCATCCAGGCGGCGCTGCGCCGCTCGACGGGGCTGCGCTAGCGGCCCCTTGCGGCCCCCGGTCCGTTGTCCGCGAGGGCGTCAGAGCGTGCCCGGGACGGACGTGTCGACCGCTTCCGCCAGGTCCGTCAGCGCGTTCACCTCGGGCGCGTACGCGCCGGGCACGGTGACCTCCACGAACGCCCCGCGCTGCGTGGTGGTGAAGCGGGCCCCGTCGTCCAGCTCCTCGTACAGCCAGTCGACGCCGTTCACGCTCACCGCGTCGGCGGTGGGGTTGTAGTGTTCACTCCCGGGCGTGAGCACCTCCGGCCTGGCCACGCCGCAGCGCAGCTCGACGGCCGGGTCACCCCACCCGGCGGTCAGCGCCGAGACCGGATCGGTCTCGCGGCGCTCCTGGCCGTCGACGGTGCCGGGCAGCCGGTCGGCGAGCTCGCGGCAGTGGTCCACGGCCTTCCCCTGCGGGGTCGGTACGGCCACCTGCGGCGCGCCGCCGCCGCCCCCGGAGCAGGCGAGCGGGGCGGCGAGCAGCAGCAGCGCGGCGGGCAGGCGGAGAGCGGAGCGGTATGGCCGGGTGGGGCAAAAGTGCAGGGCGGAGCGGTCGCTCCGTGCGCTGCGGCGCGCGGCGCCGGAGCGCCGGGAGGTGCGGGGCGGCCGGGACGGTGTGCTCATCACCGGCCGAGCATACGGGGGGCCTAGAGATGGACGACCGGACAGGTCAGGGTCCGGGTGATACCCGACACCTGCTGGACTCTGGCGACCACGAGCCGGCCGAGCTCGTCGACGGTGTCCGCCTGCGCGCGCACGATCACGTCGTACGGCCCGGTGACGTCCTCGGCCTGGATCACTCCGGGAATCTTGGCGATGACTTCGGCGACGGCCGACGCCTTGCCGACCTCGGTCTGGATCAGGATGTAAGCCTGTACCACGGAACCTCCAGGGGCGGCTTCGAGGATCATGGGGGGAGAGACGCAACCGTATCGCGTAGTCCGGCCGGCGCGGGAGGGTCGGGAGCGGCCGTGACGGGCGAGACCGCGGGCGCCGGGTTGACGGAAGGAGCGATCCGATGAGGGGCCACGGGCAGGGCCAGGGCACCGTGGGGGAGCTGGGCGAGTTCGGGCTCATCCGGGAGCTGACCTCCCGGCTGACCACGACCCCCGCGGTACGGATCGGGCCCGGGGACGACGCGGCGGTCATCAGCGCCCCCGACCGCCGGGTCGTGGCCAGCACGGACGTGCTCATCGAGGGCCGCCACTTCCGCCGCGACTGGTCCACGGCGTACGACGTGGGCCGCAAGTCCGCCGCCCAGAACCTCGCCGACATCGCCGCGATGGGCGCCGTCCCCACCGCCCTGCTCCTCGGCCTCGTCGTCCCCGCCGACCTGCTCGTCACCTGGCCCGCGGAGCTGATGGACGGCCTGCGCGACGAGTGCCAGGTCGCCGGCGCCGCCGTCGTCGGCGGCGATGTCGTACGGGGCGACGCCATCACCCTCGCGATCACCGCCCTCGGCGACATGCAGGGCCACGAGCCGATCACCCGCGCCGGCGCCCGCCCCGGCGACGTGGTGGCGGTGACCGGCTGGCTCGGCTGGTCCGCGGCCGGTCACGCCGTGCTGGCCCGCGGCTTCCGCTCGCCCCGCGCCTTCGTCGAGGCCCACCGCCGCCCCGAACCGCCCTACCAGGCGGGTCCGGCGGCGGCCGCGCTCGGCGCCACGTCGATGACGGACGTCAGCGACGGGCTGCTGGCCGACCTCGGGCACGTCGCGGCGGCGGGGAAGGTCCGTATCGACATCCGCACCGCGGCCCTCGACGTGCCCGGGCAGATGGCGGACATCGGCAAGGCGGTGGGCGTGGACCCGCTGCAGTGGGTGCTGACGGGCGGCGAGGACCACGCCATCGTGGCGACGTTCCCGCCGCAGGTGAAGCTGCCCGCGCGGTGGCGGGTCGTGGGCGAGGTGCAGGCGCCGTCGGCGACGGCGCAGGTGACGGTCGACGGCGAGCCGTGGCGGGGCGCGGCCGGCTGGGACCACTTCGGTGGCTGAGCCGGCGGGCGCCGGGGACGGCGGGAGCGCGCCCCCGCGGGTGCTGACCGTGGCCGGTTCCGACTCCGGCGGCGGCGCGGGCATCCAGGCCGACCTGAAGACGATGCTCGCGCTCGGCGTGCACGGCATGAGCGTCATCACCGCCGTGACCGCGCAGAACTCGCTGGGGGTGCAGGACAGTTGGACGCTGCCGGTGGCCGCGGTGCGCGGCCAGTTCCGCAGCGTCGTCGACGACATCGGGGTCCAGGCCGTCAAGACCGGCATGCTCGCGGGTGCCGAGACGGTGACCGCCGTCGCTCAGCTGCTGGCGGGGACGCCCGCCCCGGTCGTGGTGGACCCCGTGGGGGTCTCGACCCACGGCGACCGGCTGCTGGCCGCCGAGGCGCTGGACGTGGTGCGGACGCGGCTGCTGCCGGTGGCGACCGTCGTCACCCCGAACCTGGCCGAGGTGGCGTGGCTGACGGGGATACGGGTGGCGGGCGAGGCCGGCATGCGGCGGGCGGCGGCGGCGCTGCTGGCGTACGGGCCGCGGTGGGCGCTGGTCAAGGGCGGCCACCTGCCGGCGGACGAGGGCGCCGTGGACCTGCTGACGGACGGCACCGAGGAGCACTGGCTACGCGCGCCCCGGATCCACGTGCCGCACACCCACGGCACGGGCTGCACGCTGGCGAGCGCCGTCGCCGCGTATCTGGCGCGGGGGCGGGCGGTGCCGGAGGCGGTGGCGGCGGCGAAGGAGTACGTCACGGGGGCGATCGCCGCGGGGTTCCCGCTGGGGGAGGGGACGGGGCCGGTGGACCACGGGTGGCGGTGGCGCGTTGGCGGTGCGGGGCGGAGGACCTGAGGTCTGCGTGCCGTGAGGGCACGGGCCCGCGTTCCGTACGGGCGTGAACTCCCTTTCCCGTACGGCCCGGAGGGCCCCCGCGGACACGAGAGAGCCGGCCCACCTGCGGTGGACCGGCTCGCCGTGCGTGGGCGGCTGCGCTACGTCAGCGCGAGACCTTGCCCGCCTTGATGCACGAGGTGCAGGCGTTGAGGCGCTTCGGCGTCCCCCCGACCACGGCGCGCACCCGCTGGATGTTGGGGTTCCAGCGGCGGCGGGTGCGGCGGTGCGAGTGGGAGATGTTGTTGCCGAAGCCCGGCCCCTTGCCACAGACGTCGCAGTTGGCAGCCACGGGTCACTCCAAGCTTCTGATGCACGTACGGTCGGATCCCGGCAGCGCGCCCTTCTCCGGAAAGGAGCAGGTCGGCCGTGCCGGGGGAAGGAAGGCCCGGTACGGGACCGGGCAACCTGTGCAGCATACTACGGCGCTTCCCGGCGGAGGAAATCGCCGGTCCAGCGGCTACGCTGCGGCTACACCGTACCCGGCCGTGCCGTCGTCCGTTCCGAGGGGGTTGTGCAGGTGCTCGACGCCGCTTCCGTGCGGGCCTGGTGCGTCCTGGCCCTGGAGGCGCTGGGGCGCGGCCGGGAGGAGATCGACGCCGTCAACGTCTTCCCGGTCGCCGACGGCGACACCGGGACGAACCTCTACCTGACCGTGGAGTCGGCGGCGCAGGCGGTGGACGCGGTGTACGGGGCGTTCGCGGCGGAGGGCGCGGACGGCGGCGGCGTGGAGCCGGCCGTGGCCGACGTGCTGCGGGCGATGGCGCACGGGGCGCTGATCGGGGCGCGGGGCAACTCGGGGACGATCCTGGCGGAGCTGCTGCGGGGGCTGACGGGCGCGGTGGTGTCGGACGCGGCCTCCGGTGCGGACGCCGGCTCCGGCGCCGGGGAGCTGCTGGCCGTTGCGCTGCGGCGGGGCGCGGACGCCGCGCGGGCGGCGGTGGAGCACCCGGTCGAGGGCACGATGCTGACGGTCGCCGACGCCGCCGCCGCGGCGGCCGAAGGGGCGGGCGCGGGCGACGCGGCGCGGGTGGCGCGGGGCGCGTACGACGGCGCCCGGGAGGCGCTGGCCGCGACGCCCGGGCAGTTGGACGTGCTGCGCCGGGCGGGCGTCGTGGACGCCGGGGGACTGGGCCTGGTGGCGGTGCTGGGCACGCTGGCCGACGCGCTGAGCGGTGCCGCCCGCCCCACGGAGCTGGGGCTCGAAGGACCGGCGGGCCGCGGCTCCGCCGGCCGCAGGACCGCCGCCCGCCACGACCCCGGCGACGACGGCGGCGCGTGTGCGGTGCCGGACGGGGCCGGGCCCGCGTACGAGGTGATCTACCTGCTGGAGGCCGACGACGAGGCCGTCACCTGGCTCCGGCCGCGGCTCGACGGGCTCGGCGACTCCCTCGTCGTCGTCGGCGGCGACGGGCTGTGGCGGGTGCACGTGCACGTCGACGACGCCGGCGCCGCCGTCGAGGCGGGCGTCGAGGCCGGCCGCCCGTACCGCATCCAGATCACCCACCTCCCGGCCGGCGCCGCCTTCGCCGCGCCCCCGCGCGGTGCCTCCGGCGGCGGGCACGAGGGCCGGGCCGTCGTCGCCGTCGTGCCGGGCGACGGGCTTGCGGCGCTCTGCGCGGAGGCGGGAGCGGGCGTGGTGACCGTACGGGAGGGGGAGCCGCCCGCGAGCGGGGAGTTGGCGGAGGCGATGCGGCGGACGGGCGCGCGGGAGGTCGTCCTGCTGCCGAACGACGCGGAGTTGCGGCACACCGCGGCCGTGGCGGTCGAGGAGGCCCGGGCGTCCGGCATACGTGCGGCCCTCATCCCCACGCGGGCGGCGGTCCAGGGCCTTGCGGCGCTGGCGGTGCACGACCCGGGGCGTCGGTTCGACGAGGACGTGGTCTCCATGACGGCCGCGGCCGGTGCCACGCGGCACGCGGAGCTGGCGGTCGCGGAGCAGGAGGCGTGGACGACGGCGGGGATCTGCCGCCCCGGCGACGTGCTCGGGGTGGTGGAGGGCGACGTGGCGGTGGTCGGCACCGACCTCGCGGAGACCGCGGAGGCGGTGCTCGACCGGATGCTGGCGGGCGGCGGCGAGCTGGTCACGCTGGTACTGGGCCCGGACCTGCCCGCGGGCTTCGGCGCCCGTCTGGAGGCGCACGTACGGGGCGGGCATCTGGCGGTCGACACGGTGGTGTACGAGGGCGGCAGCCAGTCGGCACCGCTGCTGGTCGGGGTGGAGTAGCGGGCCGCTCGCTGCGGGGCGGCGCCCGGCGGAGGGGCCCCGGCCGCCGATCCCGCCGCACGAACGCCGGGTGGCGGCGATGCCTGCGGTGCGGGGTGCTGCGGCGGTCAGGGCCCGGCGGCGGCCTCAGTCGCCCGTGTAGGTCAGCAGCGCCCGGGCCTCGTCGAGGCGGGACTGCGCGGTCTCGGTGGCGGTGTCGTCGTCCGCGTACGCGGCGAGCACCGAGCGGGCTCGCTGCGCCGCCGCCCCGGGCCGGCCGAGGTCGGCCTCCAGCCAGGCGGCGAGGAGGTGGGCCCCGGTGTACTCGTCGCGGCAGTCGGGACCCAGCTCGGCGAAGCCGGCCACGGCGCGTACGACGTGGGCCAGGCCCTCCTCGTACGCGGCCCGGGCGGTGGCGGCGGCGGCCTCGTCGGGGTCGTGCGGCGTACCGCCGACGGCGGCGGTGATCAGGTCGCCGGTCTGCCGGTGCGTGGCGGCCAGTTCGGCGAGCAGGACGTCGCGGCGCCCCCCGCGGACCGGGGCGCCACCGGCGGCCGGGCCGGCTCCGCCCCGTCGCGGATCGCCGCCCGCCGACGGCGCGGAGGAAGGGGCGGCCGTGGGGTCCGGGACCGGCGTACCGGGCACGGGCGGTGCTCCCGCGGCCGCCGCTGCCGCGGCGTCCTCCGCCGCTCCGTCCCCGGCGGCCGGGGCCGTCCCCGCCGGGCCACCGGGCCCGGGCGTCGCCGCCAGGGCCGTCGTCAACTCCCGCTCCGCCTCCGCCATCAGCGCCCGGCCCGCCTCCGGTCCCGCCTGGGCCGGGCGCAGCGCCAGCCAGGCGCGGGCCCTGAGCGTGCGGATCAGGGACGGGACGTCACCCAGCTCCCGCCACAGCGCGCCCGCGCGCTCGTACGCGCGGGCGGCCTGGGTGTCGAGCTCCGCCGCGCTCAGCGACTGCGCGGCCAGCGTCGCCAGCATCGCGTGGTCGCGGCCGCCGCCCCCGGGCCGGCCCGCGGTGATCTCCGCGGCCAGTACGTACTGCTCGGCCGCCTGCTTGTGCTCCCTGAGCCGGCCCGTGGCGTCGCCCAGCCACCAGCGGGTCTGGACCAGGGAGTCCTCGCCGTGCAGCTCCGCGCTCAGGTCGGCGAGCGCGTCCTCCAGCACCGCCGCCGCCTCCGCCGCACGTCCGAGGCGGAGCAGGGCGCCGCCGAGGTGGTGGCGGGCCCAGGCGCCCATGTCGGCGGCGTCGCCGGCCTCGTCGGCCCAGAGGGCGGCTTCGAGCAGGTGCTCGGCGCCTTCGGCGTCGCGGCCGGTGTTGCAGAGGATGTCGGCGAGCTGCAGGTGCAGGCCCGCCTGCCCGGCGGGATGGGCGTGCACGGCGCCCTGTTCCAGCGCCCCGCGGGCGGCGCGCTCCGCGGTCTCGCGGTCGCCGAGCCGGGAGGCGATGGCGGCCAGCGCGGACTGGGCCCGCACCGCGTACCAGGGCACGCCTGCGGCGGCGTACGCGTCGACCGCCTGCGCGTACAGTGCCGCGGCGGGCTCCATCTCGCCGCGGTGGGCGGCGAGTTCGGCCCGGAGTTCGTGGGCCTCGGCGATCCGGCCGGCGACGACCGGATCGTCCGCGTACGGCGCGGCGAAGGCCAGCACCGCGGCCACCGCCTCGGCGGCGGTGCGGGGCGGGCCCGGGTCCGGGACGGGCGGCTCGCCGGGTGCCGCGTCCGCGGAGCCGGTGTCGCCGCGCATCGTGTGGATACGGGCCCGGCAGAGCAGCGCCGACGCCGCCTCGCCCGCCGTGGCGCGGCCCTCCGCGTGCAGCGCCAGCGCCCGTGCGCAGGGCTCCGCGACCGCCGCCAGGGCGTCCTCCGCACGGCCTGCGCGCGCCAGGGCGAACGCCGCGCGGGCGCGCGACGCCGCGGCCTGGCCCGGGTCGTCCGCGGCCTCGAACAGCTCGGCCGCCGTCCCGAGCAGGGCCGCGACCTCGCCGACCGCCGTGTCGGGGTGCATCGCGCGGTGGGCGGTCACCTCCGCGCGATCGCGGACGGGCAGCTCGGTGCCCGCCTCCGCCGCCGCGCGCGCCGCGTCCGCCCAGGCCCGTACCGCGTCGGGGTGGCGGGCCTGCGTCCGCTCCCGGGCCGTGGCCAGCAACTCCGCCACCCCGGGAGGTTCCGCGGGTGCTGCGGCGGCGGGCGACGCCGAGGCACCGGCCGTGCGAGCCGCGGCCCGCCGCGCGGGCCGGCCCACGCGCAGCCCCAGCGGCAGCCGCTCCGCCAGCGGCTCCCGCGCCATCCGCTCGCGTACGCCTTCCGACACCGCCGCCGTGCCGTTGCGCGCGTCGAAGCGTGCCGCCAGCGCCAGCGCCTCGCGCTCCGCGTACGCCCCCAGCTCGGCGACCGTCCACTCCCGGCCAGGACTCCCGGCCCCCGGCGGGCCCACCACCGGCTCCGCACCGAGGCCCAGCCCCGCCAGCCGCCGTGCCAGCAGCGCCGTCACCGCCAGGTACGCCATCAGGCTCGACGGCTCACCCCGGTCCGTCAGATACGCGGGACGCTCCGCCAGCAGTTCGAGACCCCGCGCCTCGTTGCCCGTCAGCGCGCAGAACTCCACGTGCCGCGCGAACGCGAACCGCATGCTCTCCATCCGCCGCACCATCCGGTGCCCGCGCAGATGGTTGGCCCGCGCCTCGTCGACGCGGCCCAGCCGCAGCAGCGGCAGCAGCGACTCCGCCAGCGTGGCGTGCGGCTCGTGCGCGCAGGCGTGCACGCCGCCGAGCACCGGCGCCCACAGCTCCAGCGCCGCGGCGTCGTTCCCGTGCCCCGCCTCCCAACTGCCCTGGCCGCGCAGCTCGCAGGCGTGGCAGTCGCTCGTGGCGTCGCGCTCCGCGGCGCGCCAGGCGGCGTACGCGCGGGCGGCGCGCGCGTCGTCGCCGACGTGGTCGGCGATGTGGTACTCGGCCTGCCGCACGGCACGTTCGCTGTGGCCCGCGAGGCGGTAGCGGCGCTCCATCTCGGCGAGCCACTTCTCCATCGCCGCCAGCGGGATGTGCGGCTGGTCGGTCATCCCGGAGGAGACCCACTTGAACATCCAGAACAGGTGGTGGGCGTCCTCCTCGTCGAAGTCGTCGGGACGCTCGTCCCACATGCGCAGCAGCCGCGCGAAGGGGACGAACATCTTGTCCTGCTCGGAGCTGAAGTTGTACGTCTGCAGGAGGTGGATCAGGCCCTCGACGACGAATGCGGCCTGGCCCGTCTGCTCCGCCTCGGCGAGCAGCCGCTCCGCGCCCGCGTTGCGGCCGGGGCCCTCCGGCTCCTGCGCGTTGTCGTGCATCGCCTGGCGGAACGCCTGGATGTCGGCGGGGGGCACGGCGGGCCCGGGGGAGGGGGCAGAGGTGCTCATCGGCCGTCCTCCCCGCCGGTGCCACGGTCGCCGCCGCCCGCGGGGTCCGCGGCCCCCGGCGGGTGCGTCGCCCACTCCAGCAGACCGGCGAACGCCCGGTTCAGCAGAGCCGAGTCGGCCGGGCGCAGCGGGCGCTGCGCCATCAGCAGCGCCTGCCCGTACAGGGCCTCGACCGCGCTGCCGACCAGCTCGGGGGCGCCGAGGGAACCGATCCGGCGCACCAGCGGGCTGCGGTGGTTCAGCACGAGCCGGGCGCGCGGGGCGCCGTCGCGCAGGCTGCCGAGGATGTCCGCCCACAGCTCGTCGGCCTGCTCCTCCTCGTCCGCGCGGGCCCGTTCGTGCCGGGCGGCGCGGTCGTCGAGATGGAGCGCGGGCACCGTCAGCGGGTGGAAGGCGCGGAGCACGACGTCGCAGGCGAGCGGATCGAGGCGGGCGCGGGCGACGCCGAGGAAGCCGGACAGGGCCAGTTCCTCGGCCGGGTCGACGCCGTCCAGGTGCGCGGTGACGGTGTCCGGGTCCAGCTCGGCGACCGCGGTCCCGGGGCGTACCCGCGGCAGCAGCTCGACCAGCTCCGCGTCGTAGGTGTAGCCGCCGTTGACGACGCCGATGCCCTGCGCGGAGGCGATCGGCGCGACCTGCCGGAACTCCTCCACGCTGCGGGTGAAGTGCACCACCGGGTGGCGCTGGGCGAACTCGTCCAGCGAAAGCTGCCCGTCGGTGGTCTCGAACGGCAGCCACGGCAGCATCGTGCGCAGCATCTCCTCGTCGTGCCTGGCCAGCGACTTCACGCCCAGGTGGTGCACGGAGAGGAACTGGGCGAGCCGGTCCGGATCGCCGGTGGCCAGCGACGTCAGCCAGTCGCGTAAGGCGCCGCCGAGCGCCTCCCGTACGGCCAGGAGCGTCTCGTCCTCGTACAGCGCCTCCCGCGAGGCGGTCGGGCGCAGGCTGTCGGTGTCGACGACGCAGCGGACGAAGAACGCCCAGTCGGGCAGCAGCCCTTCGGCACGCGCGGTGAGCAGCATGCCCTTCAGATGCACGCGGTGCCCGGCGCGCTGGGCGGGGCTGACGGCCGACGGCAGCACGTACGCGACCCCGCGCACGCCCGCGAGCGGCACGTCCAGCTCGACGGAGTCGAGCGGGGTGAAGCCGAAGACGTCCCGGCAGTGGCCCGCGAGCGCCACCCGGCGGGCGGCCGGGCTCGGGTACGGGCGGTCCCAGACGGCGGGCAGTTCGGTGACCGGCGTCTCGCCGACGCGCACGTCGTACGGCAGGAGCGAGCCGAAGTCGCGGGCGAGGGCGGCGACGCGGGCGGGCTCGAACCACTCGGCGCAGCCCGGCCGCGGCGTCAGGTACACGGTGGTGCCGGGCTCGGGGCGGGCGGCCGGGGGGAGGGTCCGTACCGTGTACGAACCGTCGTCGGCGGCCGTCCACTCCACCGGCGGCGCCTCGGGATCCCGCGCCGACCTGCTGACCACCCGGATCCGCTCCGCGACCAGGAAGCAGGCCAGCAGCCCGATGCCGAACTGCCCCAGGAACTCGGCCCGCGCGGACTCCAGGCCCCCGGCGCGCTTGGAGCTGCGGCCGATGGTGGCGAGCAGCTCGTGCACCTCCGCCTCGGTGAGCCCCACCCCGCTGTCCTCGACGCGCAGCCCGGCGGCCGGGTCGCCGCCGTCCTCCGCGGCGCCGCCGGTGACGGGCTCCGCGTACAGCCGGATCCGGTCCGGCGCGCCGGGGTCGGCCGCGCGCCGGGCGGTGACCGCGTCGACGGCGTTCTGCAGCAGTTCGCGCAGGTAGACCCGCGGGCTGGAGTACAGGTGGTGGGAGAGCAGGTCCACCAGCCCGCGCAGATCGACCTGGAAGGTGTGGGACGAGGCGGGCGCAGCGTTCTCAGATGTCATCACGGGAGCGCCGGCGGGGGGTGGAAGGGCGGCGCGGGTCGGGCGATCCCGATCGGCGTCGGTGATCGCGAAGGGGAGTTCGAGGCGGACCATCGTAGGACCGCGCGGGTCCGGGTTACCAGGGGTTTCCACGCTCTGTCGGCCCGATGGTGTGCAATGGACGCGTGTCCGTGCTGGAAGAGCCCCTGAAGAAGTCCGTCGGCGACCGGACCGCCAAGGCCATGGCGGAGCACCTGGATCTGCACACGGTCGCAGACCTGCTGCACCACTACCCCCGGCGGTACGCCGAGCGCGGCGAGCTGACGCGGCTGGCTGACCTGGAGACCGACGAGCACGTCACGGTCGTCGCGCAGGTGGAGAAAGCCGCCATGCTCGGTACGGGCCGGGGGCGCCGGCTCGAAGTGGTCATCACCGACGGCAGCGGCCGGCTCACCCTCGTGTTCTTCGGGCGCGGCGCGTACCACCCGCAGAAGGAACTGCTGCCCGGCCGGCGCGCCCTCTTCGCCGGCAAGGTCACCGTCTTCAACCGCAAGCGCCAGCTCGCCCACCCCGACTACAAGCCGCTGTCCGGCCGGGACGGCGCGGGCGCCGACGCCGAGGCCGACGAGTGGGCGGGCAAGCTCCTCCCGCTCTACCCGGCGTGCCGGCAGCTCGCCTCCTGGCAGCTCCAGCAGGCCGTCGACACGGTGCTGGACGGGCTGGAGGCCACGGGCTGGGAGGGCGTCGCCGACCCGCTGCCCACGGCGCTGCGGACCGAGCGCGGGCTCGTACCGCTGCGCGAGGCGCTGCTGAAGGTGCACCGGCCGAAGACCAAGGCCGACCTGTGGGTGGCGCGGGACCGGCTGAAGTGGGACGAGGCGTTCGTCCTCCAGGTCGCCCTGGCCCGGCGGCGGCACGCCGACGGACAGTTGCCGGCGGTGCCGCGGGTGGCGCCCGCCGAGGGGCTGCTCGCGGACTTCGACGCCCGGCTGCCGTTCACCCTCACCGAGGGCCAGCAGCGGGTCTCCGCCGACATCTTCGCCGACCTGGCCACCGACCACCCCATGCACCGGCTGCTCCAGGGCGAGGTGGGCTCCGGCAAGACGCTGGTGGCGCTGCGCGCGATGCTCGCCGTCGTGGACGCGGGCGGGCAGGCCGCGATGCTCGCGCCGACCGAGGTGCTGGCGCAGCAGCACCACCGCTCGATCACCGAGATGATGGGCGAGCTGGCCGAGGCCGGCCTCCTGGGCGGCGCCGAGCACGGTACGAAGGTCGAGCTGCTCACCGGCTCCTCCGGCGCGGCGGCCCGCCGCAAGGCGCTGCTCGACCTGGCCACCGGTGAGGCCGGGATCGTCGTCGGGACGCACGCGCTGATCGAGGACAAGGTGCAGTTCCACGACCTGGGTCTGGTCGTGGTCGACGAACAGCACCGCTTCGGCGTCGAGCAACGCGACGCGCTGCGTGCGAAGGGCAACCGCGGGGACGACAAGCGCACGCCGCACCTGCTGGTCATGACCGCCACCCCCATCCCGCGCACGGTCGCCATGACGGTCTTCGGCGATCTGGAGACCTCCGTGCTCGACCAGCTCCCGGCCGGCCGCTCGCCGATCGCCAGCCACGTCGTGCCGGCGGCCGACAAGCCGCACTTCCTCTCCCGCGCCTGGGAGCGGGTGCGCGAGGAGGTCGAGGGCGGCCATCAGGCGTACGTCGTCTGCCCGCGCATCGGCGACTCCGTGGAGGAGGCGGAGCCCAAGGGCGGCAGGAGCGGCAAGGGCAGCAAGGGCGCCAAGGGCGCGAAGGAGGCGCCGTCGCCGGAGGACGAGGCGGAGAAGCGGCCGCCGCTGGCCGTCCTCGACGTCGCCGCGCAGCTCTCCGCCGCCTCCGGGGCGCCGCTGGCCGGGCTGAGGGTCGAGGTGCTGCACGGCCGGATGCAGCCGGACGCCAAGGACGACGTGATGCGCCGGTTCGCCGCCGGCGAGGTGGACGTGCTGGTCGCCACGACCGTCATCGAGGTCGGCGTCAACGTCCCCAACGCCACCGTCATGGTCATCATGGACGCCGACCGCTTCGGCGTCTCCCAGTTGCACCAGTTGCGCGGCCGGGTCGGCCGCGGGTCGGCCGCCGGGCTGTGCCTGCTGGTCACCGAGATGCCGGAGGGCACGCCGGCCAGGACCCGGCTGGACGCGGTCGCCGCCACGCAGGACGGCTTCCGGCTCTCCCGTATCGACCTGGAGCAGCGCCGCGAGGGCGATGTGCTGGGCCAGGCGCAGTCCGGGGCCCGCTCCAGCCTCAAGATGCTCACGGTCATCGATGACGAGGAGGTCATCGCCGAGGCCCGGGACGCCGCCGCGGCGATCGTGGCCGAGGACCCGGAGCTGGCGGCGTACCCGGAGCTGCGCGGCGCGCTGGCGAGTCTGCTGGACGACGAGCGGGAGCAGTTCCTCGACAAGGGCTGAAAGGCGGCCCGCGGCAGCGGCCGTGCCGCCGGGTGCGGCGGAAGCCGTGACGGCCCCGCCGCCCGCGGGCCACCGGGCGGCACCGCGGCCGTCACCCAGGAGGCATATCGTGGGATGGACCGCGCCCGTGAGGACAAGGACACCCAGCAGCCATGACCCGCGTGATCGCCGGCACCGCCGGCGGGCGGCGCCTAGCCGTGCCGCCCGGCACCGGCACCCGGCCCACGTCCGACCGCGCCCGCGAGGGTCTCTTCTCCACCTGGCAGGCCCTCATCGGCCCGCTCGACGGCCTGCGCGTCCTCGACCTGTACGGCGGCTCCGGCGCCGTCGGCCTGGAGGCGCTGTCCCGCGGCGCCGCGCACGCGCTGCTCGTCGAGGCCGACGCCCGTGCCGCCCGCGTCATCCGCCAGAACGTCCGTGCCCTCGGCCTGCCGGGCGCCGAGGTGCGCGCCGCCCGCGCCGAGCAGGTCGTCGCCGGGCCGCCGCCCCCGGACCCGTACGACGTGGTCTTCCTCGACCCGCCGTACGAGGTGGGGGACGCGGCCGTGGGCGAGATACTCGTCACACTCCGTGCCCACGACTGGCTGTCCCCGGGCGCGCTCGCCACCGTGGAGCGCAGCACCCGAGGCGGCGAATTCCCCTGGCCCCACGGGTTCGAGGGGCTGCGGGCCAGGCGGTACGGCGAAGGCACGCTCTGGTACGGTCGCGCCGCCTCACCGGCCCCATGACCGCCCGCCCCGTCCCCCCGTCCCGTCCCGTCCCCAGACCCTGGACCGTCACCGAAACCCTCATGACCCTCATGCCCCACACGACCGGAACCGAGAGCGAGGAACCTCCGTTGCGCCGCGCCGTCTGTCCGGGGTCCTTCGACCCCATCACCAACGGGCATCTCGACATCATCGCCCGGGCCTCGAAGCTCTACGACGTCGTGCACGTCGCCGTGATGATCAACAAGTCGAAGAAAGGGATGTTCACCGTCGAGGAGCGGATGGACCTCATCCGCCAGTGCACGACGGAGTACGGCAACGTGGAGGTCGAGAGCTTCCACGGCCTCCTCGTGGACTACTGCAAGGAGCGCGACATCCCCGCCATCGTCAAGGGGCTGCGCGCCGTCAGCGACTTCGACTACGAGCTGCAGATGGCCCAGATGAACAACGGGCTGTCGGGCGTGGAGACCCTCTTCGTCCCCACCAACCCGACCTACAGCTTCCTCTCCTCCAGCCTGGTCAAGGAGGTGGCCACCTGGGGCGGTGACGTATCCCACCTCGTACCCCCGGTTGTCAACCGGGCACTTGACCAACGCCTCACCAACTCCTAGCCGGGCGCCGTAGAGTCTTTCCCCATGGACGTGCAGAGGAAGCTCGACGAGATCGCGGAGGCCCTGCAGGGCGCGCGGTCCATGCCCATGTCGGCGTCGTGCGTGGTCAACCGCGCCGAGCTGCTCGGCATGCTGAACGAGGTGCGCGAGGCCCTGCCCGGGTCGCTCGCCCAGGCGCAGCAGTTGCTCGGCGGGCGTGAGCAACTGGTCGAGGAGGCACGCCGCGAGGCCGAGCAGATCCTCGACGAGGCGCAGAACCGGCGCACCGCGCTGATCTCCGACACCGAGGTCGCCCGGCACGCCCAGGCCGAGGCCGACCGGATCCTGGGCGAGGCCCGCCAGGAGGCGGAGCAGATCAGCGCCGAGGCCGACGACTACGTCGACAGCAAGCTCGCCAACTTCGAGGTCGTCCTCACCAAGACCATCGGCTCGGTGGACCGCGGCCGGGACAAGCTGCTGGGCCGCGCCCCCGGATACGACGACCCGCAGGGGTTCGACGCCGGCCAGGACCCGGCGGGCGAGGCGCCCGAGCGCAGCGCCGACCCGCAGGAGCAGCGCAGACGCGCGGACACGTACGTCGAGGCGCAGTTCCAGGCGTTCCAGTCGGTGCTGTCCAAGACGCTGGAGGCGGTCGGCCGCGGCCGGCAGAAGCTCCAGGGCGCCCGGCCCACGGACCAGCTCGGCGAGACCTTCGGGCAGTCCGGCCTGGGGCACGCGGGCACCACAGACGAGAACTACCTCGCGGAGCTGGCCGAGCTGGCCGACCCGCCCCCGGGCCCGGCGCACGCCCCCGGCGGTGCCCAGGGCCCCGCGATCCCGCCGCCGCCCGCGCAGCAGCCCTCGCACGCCGCCCCGCAGCCCGCCGCCGCGTACTACGACGGCGGCGCCGCGCAGGGCTACGCCCAGTCCGGCTACCCGCAGCCGGAGCAGCCCGACTACCCGCAGAACTACGGCCAGGGGTACCAGCAGGGCTACGAGCAGCCCGACCCCGGCTACGGCTGGCCGCAGCAGGCCGGGCAGCAGGAGCAGGCCGGGGCCGGTGCGTACGCCGGGCAGCAGATGCCGTACGGGCAGGGCGACGCGCACCTGTCGCAGCAGGGCGGCTACACCCCGGCACCCGCGGCGCTGGACGAGACGAGCCTCTTCGACACCAGCATGATCGACCTGGAGCAGCTCCGGCAGTACGACGACCGCGGCCGCTGAGCCGCGGGGGAGTACCGCCGGGCCCGGCCGCGGACGGACGCCCGGATTGGGTCTTGGGCGGGGTCTCAAGTATTCTGGACCCTCGCCGTATCGCGCCGCGCCCGTCCCTGCCCACCATGCGCAGGGTGCACGAAAGCAGGAAAGCCCTGAAAGCCCATCCGGACCACCGCGCCCCTCTCGTGTTCGACACACGGGACCTGGGCCGCCGTCCCGGTACGCTCAAGCGGCTGACCCGCACCGTGCCGGCGCCCAAGGACCTCGGCAACGAGGTGGTGGGCGTGCCGGAGGGCGACTCCGTCGAGCTGGAACTGCGGCTCGAGTCGGTGATGGAGGGTGTGCTCGTCACGGGCACCGCCCGGGCACGGGTGACGGGCGAGTGCGTAAGGTGTCTGGAGCCACTCGGGCAGGAGCTTGGAGTGGACTTCCAGGAGATGTACTCCTACCCGGAGACCGACGCCAGGGGCCGTGTGGCCCGCGGCGGCGGCTCCGCCGCGGACGCCGAGGAGGCGGAAGCGGAGGAGGGGACGCTGTACCTCGAGGACGACATGTTCGACCTCGAACCGGAGCTGCGCGACGCGGTGGTGCTGGCACTGCCGCTGCAGCCGGTGTGCCGGGAGGACTGCCCGGGTCTGTGCCCCGACTGCGGGGCGCGGCTCGCGGACGACCCGGACCACCGGCACGACGTCGTCGACGCCCGGTGGGCGGCGTTGCAGGGACTCGCCGAGACCGTCTCGGACGGCGAGAAGGACGATACGAGCGGCGCTGACGACGGCGCCGGCGAGAAGCAGGAGAAGTAGCCGTGGCCGTTCCGAAGCGGAAGATGTCGCGCAGCAACACGCGCCACCGCCGGTCGCAGTGGAAGGCTGCGGTCCCGCACCTGGTGGCATGTGAGCGCTGCCACGAGCCGAAGCAGCAGCACATCGCATGCCCGAACTGCGGCACGTACAACCGCCGCCAGGTCCTCGAGGTCTGAGCGACGGGGAGAAGGCTCATGTCAGATGCCATTACGCCGCGGAAGGCGCCGGCCGACACAGCCTCGTCCCCCAAGATCCTGGAAGGGCGGCTCGAGTACGAACTCGAGCCCGCCCTTCTGGTACGCGCCCTCACCCACCGCTCGTTCGCGTACGAGAACGGCGGTCTGCCCACCAACGAACGGCTTGAGTTCCTCGGGGACTCGGTGCTCGGCCTGGTGGTCACCGACACGCTGTTCCGGGGCCACCCCGACCTGCCCGAGGGCCAGTTGGCCAAGCTGCGGGCCGCGGTGGTCAACTCGCGTGCGCTCGCCGAGGTCAGCCGCGGGCTGGACCTGGGCGCGTTCATCCGGCTCGGCCGGGGCGAGGAGGGCACGGGCGGCCGGGACAAGGCGTCGATCCTCGCGGACACGCTGGAGGCCGTGATCGGCGCGGTCTACCTGGACAAGGGACTGGAGGCGGCCTCGGAGCTGGTGCACCGGCTCTTCGACCCGCTGATCGAGAAGTCCTCGAACCTGGGGGCCGGCCTGGACTGGAAGACGTCGCTGCAGGAGCTGACGGCCGCCAGGGGACTGGGCGTGCCGGAGTACCTGGTCAGCGAGACCGGTCCGGATCACGAGAAGACCTTCACGGCTGCCGCCCGCGTCGGTGGTGTCACGTACGGCACCGGCACCGGCCGCAGCAAGAAGGAAGCGGAGCAGCAGGCGGCGGACACCGCCTGGCGCGCGATCAGCGCGGCCGGGGCGGACGGCGAGGCCGGCAAGGGCGCGGCGGGGAGCAACGGCTCCGCGGTCGCGGCGCCGGATTCCGCGCCGGCCGGCGGGCCCGGCGGCCCGCCCGCGTCCGACGGCGCGCCCGCGTCCGCCGGTACGTCCACGGACGTACCGGACTCCGCGGACGGTGACGCCGCCGCGGGCCCCGCCGGGGCGGCGCAGGCCGCCGACCGGTAGCGCGGCGATGCCGGAGCTGCCGGAGGTCGAGGTGGTGCGCCGCGGCCTGGCGAAGTGGGTCGCGGGCCGCACGGTCGCCTCCGTCGAGGTGCTGCACCCCCGGTCCGTACGCCGGCACCCCGCGGGCGCCGCCGACTTCGCCGCCCGGCTGACGGGGCACCCGCTGGGGGAGCCGCGGCGCCGCGGCAAGTACCTGTGGCTGCCGCTGGCCGACGGGCCCGAGTCGGTGCTCGCGCACCTGGGCATGAGCGGCCAGTTGCTGGTCCAGCCGGAGGCGGCGCCGGACGAGAGGCACCTGCGGATCCGGGTCCGCTTCGCGGACGAGACGGACACGGAGCTGCGCTTCGTCGACCAGCGCACGTTCGGCGGTCTTTCGCTGCACCCGAACGTGGCCGGGGGGCTGCCGGACGTCATCGCGCACATCGCCCGGGACCCGCTGGACCCGGAGTTCGACGACGCGGCGTTCCACGCGGCGCTGCGCGGCAGCCGCACCACGATCAAGCGGGCGCTGCTCAACCAGTCGCTGATCAGCGGCGTCGGCAACATCTACGCGGACGAGGCCCTGTGGCGCTCCCGCCTCCACTACGAGCGCCCCACCGCCGGCCTCACCCGGCCCCGTACCGCGGAACTCCTCGGGCACGTCCGGGCGGTGCTGAACGAGGCGCTCGACGTCGGCGGCACGAGCTTCGACAGCCTGTACGTCAACGTCAACGGCGAGTCCGGCTACTTCGCCCGCTCGCTCGACGCGTACGGCCGCGAGGACGAACCCTGCCGCCGCTGCGGCACCCCGATCCGCCGCCGCCCATGGATGAACCGCTCCAGCTACTTCTGCCCGCGCTGCCAGCGCCCACCGCGCGCCTGAGACGGACGGAACGCCCGCGGGCGGCGCCTCAGAAGCCGAAGTTCTGGGTCCACCAGGGGCCGCCGTCGGCGAAGTGCGCGCCGACGCCCAGGGTGCGGAAGTCGCAGTTCAGGATGTTCGCGCGGTGGCCTTCGCTGTTCATCCAGGCGTCCATCACCGACTGCGCGTTGGCCTGGCCGCGGGCTATGTTCTCGCCCCCGAGGTCGGCTATGCCGTAGTCCTGCGCGCGCTCCCACGGGTCGTTGCCGTCGGGGTCGGTGTGGTCGAAGAAGCCGCGTGCGGCCATGTCCTGGCTGTAGTCGCCGGCCAGCTTCGCCAGTTCCGGGTCGTTCGTCAGCGGGCGGCAGCCCGCCTGCGCGCGCTCCTGGTTGACCAGCCGCAGCACCTCCGCCTCGGCGGCTGTGGTGGCGTCGGCGGTGGCGGTCGGCTTCGCGGAGCGGGTGGGCTCGGAGGTCTCCGTCTTCGTGGGCGACGGCGACGTCGACGTCGACTCCGTACGGGACGGGCTCGGGGACTCCGACGAGGGGTCGGCGGACTCCTGCTTCTCGCGCTCGGGCGCCGAGGTGGACGGTGAGGCGCTCTTCGACTCCCCGCCGTCCCCGGTGTCCTTGCCGCCGGCCTTCTTCGCCTCCGGCGTCCTGCTCTCCGGCCGGTCCGAGCCGCCGCTCGCGGACGGCGACGCCTCCTGGGTCGGCAGGTCGGAGAAGCCCTGTGTGCTGGGCGCCGGCGGGTCACCCGCCTGGACGTTCCCGGCGGGACCGCCGTTGCCGCGGTCGAGGTCGAAGCCGTTGCCGAGGACCCCGGAGGCCATCGCCACCGCGCCCACGGCCAGCGCCGCCGACGTTCCGAGCATCCCGGCCCTGGCCGGGCTCTGCCTGCGGTGCTGCCCGCGCGGCCGGCCGGCGCCGCGTGCCTCGCGGCCGTAGGGGTCGTACGAGCCGTACGCGCCGGGCGTGTCCCGGCGGCGGCCTGTCGGGGGCTGCGGCTCCGAGCGACTGTGGCGGCCCATCCGGCTGACCCCTCACGTCCGACGACAACAACTGCTGCACATACGTCCACTCGCACACACGAGTGATATTGCTGTCGGGAGACTGTACGCCATGACCCCCGCACCGGACGTGCCCCCGGCCCGATCGTCCGGATAACGTGCGTCACATGAGTACGGACGTCCGCATGACGGTATGGGTGCGCGGCGTGGTCCAGGGAGTCGGCTTCCGCTGGTTCACCCGCGCCCGCGCGCTGGAGATCGGCGGCCTCAGCGGCTTCGCCGCCAACCTCGCGGACGGCCGGGTCCAGATCGTCGCCGAGGGTCCGCGAGCGCAGTGTCAGGAGTTGCTGGAGTGGCTGCGCTCCGCCGACACGCCGGGCCGCGTCTCGGGTGTGACGGAGATCTGGGACGAGCCGCGCGGCGGATATCACTCATTTGCCATCCGCTGAGCACGCTCCGCCATAAGGGCTGGTCCGGCAGGGATGACCAGCGGGTTGCCAACGGCTTCCGGGCGTGCAAAGCTCTCACACCAGACGGGTCCCGCCACCCCCCGCGGCCTGCAACTGCACGGGCTGTGCCCGATACGGGGTGTGATCGTGTTGACCGTCAAACCATTTGGTGAGACGCTTGAAGCCCCGCGCACCCTAGCTGTTTGTGCCATGGGCAGACACGCGGGTGCGAAACCCTCACGACCCACACCGCTCGGTCGGTCACTCAGTGTGGAGGACCTTCAATCATGGCAAAGGCGCTTCTCGGTTACGTCGGCGGCACTGACCCGCGACTCCTCGCCGAGATGCGACGGCTGCAGCAGCGTGTCCAGGACCTGGAGTCGGAGCTTGTCCGCGTCCAGGCCGAGAACGACATGCTCGCCGCCGCCGCTGCTCACAACAGCGAGTCACTGCTCGACGTACCCCAGGCGGAGCCTGCGCTTACCTGACAATCATGCGAGAACCGTCAGGTCTGCACCTCAACCGCTTGAGATAACTGTCAAGGGACGCTTAACGGCGTCCCTTCGTCGTTTCTCCGTCTCTCTTACGGATCCCCCGCCAGGGAACCCGCCCCGGGAGCCGGCACCCCGGGGGGTGATGCTCCGTAATTGATGTGCCCCGGCGGTTACCCAGTGAAACCGGCTTGCGCGATAGAGTCTCCGGCACATGTTTCGTCGCCGGAGGAGACGTCGCCAGTGCACTTGAAGGGCCTCACGCTCCGGGGGTTCAAATCCTTCGCCTCCGCCACCACCCTCCGCTTCGGGCCGGGTATCACCTGTGTCGTCGGCCCGAACGGCTCGGGAAAGTCCAACGTGGTGGACGCGCTGTCCTGGGTGATGGGAGAGCAGGGGGCGAAGTCCCTCAGGGGCGGCAAGATGGAGGACGTGATCTTCGCCGGGACCACCGGCAGGCCGCCCCTCGGCCGCGCCGAGGTCTCGCTGACGATCGACAACTCCGACGGCGCGCTGCCCATCGACTACTCCGAAGTGACCATCACCCGGACGATGTTCCGCAGCGGCGGCAGCGAATACCAGCTCAACGGCGACACCTGCCGCCTTCTCGACATCCAGGAACTGCTGTCGGACTCCGGTATCGGCCGCGAGATGCACGTCATCGTCGGCCAGGGCCGGCTCGACTCCGTCCTGCACGCCGACCCCTCGGGACGCCGCGCCTTCATCGAGGAGGCCGCCGGCGTCCTCAAGCACCGCAAGCGCAAGGAGAAGGCGCTGCGCAAGCTGGACGCGATGCAGGCCAACCTCGCCCGCGTCCAGGACCTCAGCGACGAACTGCGCCGCCAGCTCAAACCGCTGGGCCGACAGGCGGCCGTCGCCCGCCGGGCCGCCGTCATCCAGGCAGACCTGCGCGACGCCCGGCTCCGGCTGCTCGCCGACGACCTCGTCACCCTGCGCGCGGCCCTGTCCGCCGAGATCGCCGACGAAGCGGCGCTGAAGGAACGCAAGGAAGCCGCCGAGGCCGAGCTGACCGCCGCCCGCACCCGCGAATCGGCCCTGGAGGAGCAGGTACGCGCCCTCACCCCGCGGCTCACCGAGGCGCAGAGCGCCTGGCACGAACTCGGCCAGCTCGCCGAGCGGGTCCGCGGCACCGTGAGCCTGGCCGACGCCCGCGCCAAGCACGCCACCGCCGCCCCCGAGGAGGAGCGCCGCGGCCGCGACCCGGAGGACCTGGAGCGCGAGGCGCAGCGCATCCGCCAGCAGGAGGCCGAGCTCGAAGCCGCCCTGGAGGCCGCCGAACGGGCGCTGGAGGACACCGTCGCCCACCGCGCCGAGCTGGAGCGCGAACTCGCCGCGGAGGAGCGGCGGCTGAAGGATGCCGCCCGCGCCGTCGCCGACCGCCGCGAACGGCTCGCCCGGCTCAGCGGAAAGGTCACCGCCGCCCGCGGCCGGGCCGCCTCCGCGCAGGCCGAGATCGACCGGCTCGCCACCGCGCGGGACGAGGCCGAGGAGCGCGCCGCCGTCGCGCAGGAGGCGTACGAGACGCTGCAGGCCGAGGTCGACGGGCTGGCCGAGGACGACGGCGAACTGGCCGCCGAGCAGGAGGCGGCGAAGAGCGCCCTGCAGGCCGCCGAGGCCGAGCTGACCGCGGCCCGCGACGAGACCGCCGAGGCCGAGCGCACCCGCGCCGCCACCACCGCCCGCCGTGACGCGCTCGCCCTGGGCCTGCGCCGCAAGGACGGCACCGGCACCCTGCTCCAGGCCCGCGACAAGCTGACCGGCGTGCTCGGCCCGGCCGCCGAACTGCTCACCGTCGCCCCCGGGTACGAGGTCGCCGTCGCCGCCGCGCTCGGCGCCGCCGCCGACGCCCTCGCCGTCTCCGGCCCCGCCGCCGCGGCCGACGCGCTGCGGCTGCTGCGCAAGCACGACGCCGGCCGCGCCGCGCTGATCCTCGGCGACGCCCCGTACGAGCCGCAGCCCGACGGCGAACTCCCGCCCGGCGCCCGCCACCTCGCCGCCCTGGTCGCCGGGCCCGACCAACTGCTGCCCGCCGTGCGCCGGCTGCTGGTCCGTACCGTGTACGTCGCGACCCTGGAGGACGCGGAGGACCTCGTCTCCGGCCGGCCCGAGCTGACCGCCGTCACCGCGGAAGGCGACCTCTTCGGCGGTCACTTCGCCCACGGCGGCTCCGCCGGCGCGCCCAGCCTGCTGGAGGTGCAGGCGTCCGTCGACGAGGCGGCGGCCGAGCTGACCGAGCTGGACGCCCGCTGCCTGCAGCTCCGGGACCGGCAGGAGGCCGCCGTCGCCCGCCGCGCGGAGTGCGCCGCGCTCGTCGAGGAACTGGGCGGCCGGCGCAGCGCCGCGGACCGGGAGAAGTCCCGCGTCGCCGGCGAGCTGGGCCGGCTCGCCGGGCAGGCCCGCGCCGCCGCCGGGGAGGCCGAGCGCAGCGCCGCCGCGGCCGCCCGCGCCGAAGAGGCCCTGGCCCGCGCCGGCGCGGAGGCGGAGGAACTGGCGGCGCAGTTGGAGACCGCCGAGGAGGAGGCCGGCGCCGCCGAGGACGGCGACGACGGCTCCGACACCTCCGTACGTGACCGGCTCGCCGCCGACGGCGCCAACGCCCGGCAGACCGAGATGGAGGCCAGGCTCCAGGTCCGTACCCACGAGGAGCGCGTCAAGGGCCTCGCGGGCCGCGCCGACGGGCTCGACCGCGCGGCCCGCGCCGAGCGCGAGGCGCGTACCCGCGCCGAGCGCCGCCGTGCCCGGCTGCGGCACGAGGCGGCCGTCGCCACCGCGGTCGCCGCCGGCACCCGGCAGCTCCTCGCCCACGTCGAGGTCTCCCTCGCCCGCGCCGAGGAGGAGCGCGCCGCCGCCGAGCGGGCCCGCGCCGAGCGCGAGCAGGAGCTGGGCCGGCAGCGCCGGCTCTCCCGCGAGCTGGCCGACGAGCTGGACAAGCTGACGGACTCCGTCCACCGCGGCGAGGTGCTGGGCGCCGAGAAGCGGATGCGCATCGAGCAGTTGGAGGGCCGGGCGCTGGAGGAGCTGGGCGTCGAGCCGGGCGACCTGGTGGCGGAGTACGGGCCCGACCAGCTCGTGCCCCCCTCGCTGCCCGCGGAGGGCGAGGAACTGCCCGAGGACCCCGAGCACCCGCGCAACCGGCCGCGGCCGTACGCGCGCGCCGAGCAGGAGAAGCGGCTCAAGGCCGCGGAGCGCGCGTACACCAGGCTCGGCAAGGTCAACCCGCTGGCGCTGGAGGAGTTCGCGGCGCTGGAGGAGCGGCACAAGTTCCTCACCGAGCAGCTCGACGACCTCAAGCGCACCCGCGCCGACCTGCTGCAGGTGGTCAAGGAAGTCGACGAGCGCGTCGAGCAGGTCTTCACCGACGCCTTCCACGACACCGCCCGCGAGTTCGAGGGCGTCTTCTCCCGCCTCTTCCCCGGCGGCGAGGGCCGGCTGATCCTCACCGACCCGGACGACATGCTGAACACCGGCGTGGAGGTGGAGGCGCGACCGCCGGGCAAGAAGGTCAAGCGGCTGTCGCTGCTGTCCGGCGGCGAGCGGTCGCTGACGGCGGTGGCGATGCTGGTGGCGATCTTCATGGCCAGGCCGAGCCCGTTCTACGTGATGGACGAGGTCGAGGCCGCGCTCGACGACACCAACCTGCAGCGTCTGGTGCGGCTGATGCAGGAGCTGCAGCGCACCTCGCAGCTCATCGTGATCACGCACCAGAAGCGCACGATGGAGGTCGCCGACGTCCTCTACGGCGTCTCGATGCAGGGCGACGGCGTCTCCAAGGTGATCAGCCAGCGGCTCCACTGAGCCGCCCGTCCCCGCGTCCCGGGGGCCGGAAGCGGGCGGGGTGCCGCGAACACCGCGCGGGCGGGCGATACTGGTGGGCGTTATGGACATCATCCTCATCGTCATCGCCATTGCCGTCGTCGCAGTCCTCGTCGCGGGCGGCCTGGTCGTCGGCTCCCGCCGCCGGAAGCAGGTACCCCCGCAGCCGCCGTCGCCCGGCGCCAGGACCCCCGCCGAGCCGCAGGTCGGCGAGGAGGCGGGGGAGCCCGGAGACGAGCAGCGCAGGACCATCGAGGAGGTGGACCTGCCCGGCGAGGCCGCCGCCACCGGCACCGTCGTCGCCGAGCCGCCGGCGCCCGCGCCGGAGCTGGAGGTCCCCGCGCCGTCGGCGGGCCGGCTCGTCCGGCTGCGCGCCCGGCTGGCCCGCTCGCAGAACTCGCTCGGCAAGGGCCTGCTCGGCCTCCTCTCCCGCGAACACCTCGACGAGGACACCTGGGAGGAGATCGAGGACACGCTGCTGACCGCCGACGTCGGCGTGCAGCCGACGCAGGAGCTGGTGGAGCGGCTGCGTGAGCGCGTCAGGGTGCTCGGTACGCGCACGCCCGAGGAGCTGCGCGCGCTGCTGCGCGAGGAGCTGCTCGCGCTCGTCGGCACGGAGGCCGACCGGGCGCTGGACACCGCCGAGTCCGTCGGTCCCGAGGGCGCCGAGGTGCCGGGCATCGTGCTGGTCGTCGGCGTGAACGGCACCGGCAAGACCACGACCACCGGCAAACTCGCCCGGGTGCTGGTCGCCGACGGCAAGTCCGTGGTGCTGGGCGCCGCGGACACCTTCCGGGCCGCCGCCGCGGACCAGCTTCAGACGTGGGGCGAGCGGGTCGGCGCCCGTACCGTACGCGGGCCGGAGGGCGGCGATCCGGCGTCCGTCGCGTACGACGCGGTGAAGGAGGCCATCGACGAGGGCGCCGACGTGGCGCTCATCGACACCGCGGGGCGGCTGCACACCAAGACCGGTCTCATGGACGAGCTGGGCAAGGTCAAGCGGGTGGTGGAGAAGCACGGGCCGGTCGGCGAGGTGCTGCTCGTGCTGGACGCCACGACCGGGCAGAACGGGCTGGTGCAGGCGCGGGTCTTCGCGGAGGTCGTGGACGTCACCGGGCTGGTGCTGACGAAGCTGGACGGGACGGCCAAGGGCGGCATCGTGATCGCGGTGCAGCGGGAGCTGGGCGTGCCGGTCAAGCTCGTGGGCCTGGGCGAGGGCGCGGACGACCTGGCGCCGTTCGAGCCCGAGGCGTTCGTGGACGCGCTGATCGGCGACTGAGCGGTCGGACCGGCGCCGGCCGCTGGGTCGGCCGCCACCGTACGCTCCCGGCGCCCGCGTGGTACGCGGGCGCCGGCGTCAGCCCGCGCGCAGCCAGGCGCTCTGCGCGTACGCCAGTGTGCCCAGCAGCAGCCGGGCCGGCGGCGGGCCACCCGTCGTGTCCAGCGTCGGCGGGCGCAGCCAGCGCACCGGGCCGAGGCCGCGCAGATCGCAGGGCGGGGCGAGCAGATGGTCGCCGCGGCCGAGGCAGCGCAGGTCGAGCCGGGCGCCGTCCCAGCCCATGCGGTACAGCAGCCGGGGCAGCTCGGCGGCGGCACCGGGGGCGACGAAGAAGTGCGCCCGCCCGTCCGGGGTCGCGCAGACCGGGCCGAGCGGCAGCCCCAGGCGCTCCAGCCGGGGCAGCGCCCGCCGTCCGGCGACGGCACTGACCTCCAGGGCGTCGAACGACCGGCCCACCGGCAACAGCACCGCGGCCCCCGGCGTGCCCGCCCAGGCGTCCGTCACCTCGTCCAGGGGGGTGCCGGCGGGGACGGGGCGGGCGTCCGGCAGCGGATGCTCGCCGGGGGCGGGGCAGGCGGCGCCCCGCGCGCACGAGCAGACGCGCCCGCCGCCGGCGCCGCGCACCAGCGGCGCGCCGGGCTGCACGTCCCAGCCCCACAGCCCGGTGTACTCCGCCACCGCCGTCACCGCGTGTCCGGCGGACGTACGGGTGCGCCGGACGGATCCGATGTCGCGTCGGCCGCGGATGCCGCCGATCGGGAAACCCATGCCCCCTCCAACTGCTCGCCGGTGCGGGTGGTCACTCCGCACGCCTCACTCACAGCAGTTTGCTGGTAACACTGTGTTGTCGGGGAGGTGTACTCGGGGTGTGATGGCGCGCCAGGGGGTAGCGTGGCCCGCGGCGCGCGCCCTTGCCGGGCGTCACCTCGCCCGCTGCGGTGTCGTCCCTCGTCAAGTCAACCGCGTGTCAGCGGCGCCGTGTTCACTCGTAGGGGTGGCGAATGGTGGCGTTTCGGGGATCGCGCTCGCGAAACCGTGATCGTAGGATTACTTTAGGTGCCGGCGGCGGCGGCATGCGACAGGTGGATATGCCAACGGCAGGAATTCCCACCGGGCTTCGGGGGCTTCGGTTCCGGGGATAATCCGGGGCGTACCACGACGGCCGAGGCGGGATGGGGGCGTAGGAGTTGGACGGCACGGGCGGCAGCCGGACCGGCGCCACCGGCGCGGGCAAGGGCCCCAACAAAGAGCTGACTTCCTGGTTCCTGCGCAGCGGCTGGTCCAAGGGCGAGCTGGCCAGGCAGGTCAACCGCCGGGCCCGCCAGCTCGGCGCCCATCACCTCAGCACCGACACCTCCCGCGTCCGCCGCTGGCTCGACGGCGAGCAGCCGCGCGAGCCGATCCCGCGGATCCTCTCCGACCTTTTCTCCGAGCGCTTCGGCTGCGTCGTCGGCGTCGACCAGCTCGGATTACACGCCGCCCGCCCCCGCCCCGCCGTCTCCGGCGTCGACCTGCCGTGGAACGCCGCCGAAACCGTCAAGCACATCAGTGAATTCTCGCGCAGCGACCTCATGCTCGCCCGCCGCGGATTCCTCGGCACCTCGCTGAACGTCGCCGCGGGCCCCGTCCTCGTCGAGCCCATGCAGCGCTGGCTGGCGCAGCCTCCGGCCCCCGGGGGCCTCCGGGCCACCGTGCCCGCACCGGCCGCCGCCGTGCCCGCCGGTGCCCGGTCCTACGTCCTGTCCGGCCCCGAGCTGGAGCTGCTGGAGACGACCACGGCCAAGTTCCGCCAGTGGGACGCCCAGTGCGGCGGCGGGCTGCGCCGCAAGGCGGTCGTCGGGCAGTTGCACGAGATCACCGACCTGCTGCAGGAGCCGCATCCGTACGAGGTCGCCGAGCGGCTGTTCCGTATCACCGCCGAACTCTCCCAGCTCGCCGGCTGGATGAGCTACGACGTGGGCCTCCAGCCCACCGCCCAGAAGTACTTCGTCCTCGCCCTGCACGCGGCCAAGGAGGCCGCTGACCGGCCGCTGGGCGCGTACGTCCTGTCCAGCATGGCCCGCCAGATGATCCACCTCGGCCGTGCCGACGACGCCCTGGAGCTGATCCACCTCGCCCAGTACGGCAGCCGCGACAGCGCGACGGCCCGTACCCAGTCGATGCTGTATGCGATGGAGGCACGCGCGTACGCCAACCTCGGCCGCCCGGACCGGTGCCACCGGGCCGTCCGCATGGCCGAGGACTGCTTCGCCGACATCGACCCCGGCGGCTCCGAGCCCGACTGGATCCGCTTCTTCTCCGAGGCCGAACTCAACAGCGAGAACGCCCACTCCTACCGGGACCTCGCCTACGTCGCGGGCCGCAGCCCCACCTACGCCGCCCTCGCCCGGCCCGTCATGGCGCGCGCCGTCGAGCTGTTCGCCGCCGACGCCGAGCGGCGCCGCTCGTACGCGCTGAACCTCGTCGGCCTGGCCACCGTCCACCTGCTGGAGGAGGACCCCGAGCAGTGCGCGCTGTGCGCGGGCGAGGCGCTGACCGTCGCCCGGCAGGTGCGCTCCGAGCGGGTCAACACCCGGCTGCGCAAGACCGTCGACACCGCCGTGCGCCGCTACGGCGCCGTGGGCGAGGTCGCCGACCTGGCCGACCGGCTCGCCCGCGAACTGCCCGAGGCCGTGGAAGCCACCGGCTGACGCGCACGCCCGCGGCTCCCCGGCACCCGGCCACCCTGGCCCGTCCCCCGGACGGGCCGCCCCCGTGGTGCGTGCGAGAGTAACCCCGCCCCCCGCGCGTCCGCGGGAAGTTCATCGCCCCGTAACACCTCCGTGGCCTTCGTCACGCCCTCGAAACACCGGGGGGCGGTGACGGAAACCCCGCTGCGCCAGCCTCGTGCGCATTCCGGCCCACACCACTTCAGCCCGCACGGGCCGCACGAGGAGGAGACGCGACGTTGAATGGCGCCGATACCGCATTCGTACTGATCAGCGCGGCGCTGGTCATGTTGATGACGCCCGGTCTTGCCTTCTTCTACGGGGGCATGGTGCGGGTCAAAAGCACCTTGAACATGCTGATGATGAGCTTCATCTCGCTCGGGATCGTCAGCATTCTGTGGGTGCTCTACGGCTACAGCCTCACCTTCGGCGACGACATCGGCGGAGGCGTCCTCGGCGACCTCGACCACGTCGGCATGGCCGGGATCACCCCCGAGACGCTGACGGGAGGCGACGAGGGCATTCCGGTGCTGGCGTTCGCCGCCTTCCAACTGATGTTCGCCATCATCACCCCGGCGCTCATCAGCGGCGCCCTCGCGGACCGGGTGAAGTTCACCGCCTGGGCGCTGTTCATCGCCCTGTGGGTCACGATCGTCTACTTCCCCGTCGCGCACTGGGTCTGGGGCCCGGACGGCTTCATCGGCCTGAACGGCGACATCAAGGCCATCGACTTCGCGGGCGGCACCGCCGTGCACATCAACGCCGGCATCGCGGCGCTGGCCGCCGTGCTCGTCGTAGGAAAGCGCATCGGCTTCAAGAAGGACCCGATGCGGCCGCACAACCTGCCCTTCGTACTGCTGGGCGCCGCGCTGCTGTGGTTCGGCTGGTTCGGCTTCAACGCCGGCTCCGAGCTGGCCGCCGACGGCGTCGCCGCGACGATGCTCCTCAACACCCAGGTCGCCACCGGCGCCGCCGTCATCGGCTGGCTGATCTACGAGAAGGTGCGGCACGGCTCCGTCACGATGCTCGGCGCCGCGTCCGGCGCCATCGCCGGCCTGGTGGCGATCACCCCCTCCGGCGCGTCGGTGAACGCCGTGGGCGCGCTGGCGGTGGGGATCATCGCCGGGCCCGTCTGCGCCTGGGCCGTGGGCCTGAAGTACAAGCTGGGCTACGACGACTCGCTCGACGTCGTCGGCGTCCACCTGGTCGGCGGGATCGTCGGCACGCTCGCGATCGGCTTCTTCGCCATCGACGACATCGGCCTGTTCTACGGCGGCGGGCTGGAACAGCTCGGCCGGCAGGCGGCGGGCGCGGGCGTGGTGCTCGTGTACACGTTCGCCGTCACCTGGCTGCTTGCCAAGGGCATCGACCGGCTGGTGGGCTTCCGGGTCGGCGAGGACGAGGAACTCGCGGGCGTGGACCGGTCGCAGCACGCGGAGAGCGCGTACGACTTCAGCGGCGTGGGCTCGGCGGCGGTGGCCGCGGCGCCGGCGGCGGCCTCCGTGGGCGGTCAGGCGCCGGGCACGGACAGGGCGACGGCGGCCGCGGCCGCGGACAAGAGGGTGGACGCGTGAAGCTCATCACGGCAGTGATCAAGCCGCACCGGCTGGACGAGGTGAAGGAGGCCCTGCAGGCCTTCGGCGTGCAGGGGCTGACGGTCACGGAGGCCAGCGGCTACGGCAGGCAGCGCGGCCACACCGAGGTGTACCGGGGCGCGGAGTACACGGTGGACCTCGTGCCGAAGGTGCGTATCGAGGTGCTGGTGGAGGACGACGACGCCGAGCAGTTGGTGGAGGTCGTGGTGAAGGCGGCGCGGACGGGCAAGATCGGCGACGGCAAGGTGTGGAGCGTACCGGTCGATACGGCGGTACGGGTCCGCACGGGCGAGCGCGGCCCCGACGCGCTCTGACCTGGCGGTCGGCGACCCCCGCCCACGGCCCGGCCCGCAACGGGGCGGGCGGGCCGTGGGCGGACCAACTGGCGGGAGTACGTGGGTGACGGAGACCGGACGGCAGCGGCCGGGGGGACAGACGGGCGGGGAGCCGGGCACGGCCCGGACCGCGGGTGGTGCCGGGGGGCCCTCGCGGGGGACGGCACCGGGCGGGGGCCGCCCGGTGGCCGCCCCCCCCGCGCCCCCTCCCGAACGGGGGGGGGGGCGGGGGGGCCATCGGGGGGTTCGGCACGGGGGGGGGGGGGCGGGGTGGCCGCCCCCGCCGGGCCCGCTCCCGAAGCGCCGGGGGAGCGTGCGCACCCCGGCGGAGCGCCCGCGTCCGCGGTCAGAGCCGCCCCGCCGACCGGTGCGAAGGACCCGCAACCGGCGCGCGGCGCGGCGCAGGTCGTACCGGAAACCGGTGAATCCGGCGCGCCGCGGGCCGAGGAGGCGTACGCCGCGGCCCGCGTGCGGCTGCTCGACGCCGAGGGCGGCGCGCCGCGGCGGGCCGCGCTGGCGAGGGCCACCGACCGGTGGCTCGCCGGCCTGCTCCACGGGGCGGCCGGCGGCCCCGTAACCGGTGCGGAATCCGGCTCGGGCGGACGCGACACCCCCAGGGCGCAGGGGCCCGACGGCGCCCGCGCACACCGCGAAAGCGGCGAGGCCCGCGGCCCCCGCGCGCCCGGCGGTGTCTCCCTCGTCGCCGTCGGGGGCTACGGGCGCGGGGAGTTGTCCCCCCGCAGCGATCTCGATCTGCTTCTCCTCCACGACGGCTCCCTCCGGCCCGCCGCCCTCGCCGCCCTCGCCGACCGGCTCTGGTACCCCGTCTGGGACATGGGCCTGGCCCTCGACCACTCCGTACGCACCCCCGCGGAAGCGCTCAAGACCGCCGGCGACGACCTCAAGGTCACCCTCGGCCTCCTCGACGCCCGCCACATCGCCGGCGACGCCGCCCTCACCTCCGCGCTGCGCACCGCCGTCTTCGCCGACTGGCGCAACCGCGCCGCCCGCCGCCTGCCCGAACTGCGCGAGCTGGGCCGGGAGCGGGCCGAGCGCCACGGCGAGCTGCAGTTCCTGCTGGAGCCCGACCTCAAGGAGGCCCGCGGCGGCCTCCGCGACGCCACCTCCCTGCGCGCCGTCGCCGCCTCCTGGCTCGCCGACGCCCCCCGCGAGGGCCTGGACCGCGCCCGCGCGCGGCTCCTCGACACCCGCGACGTGCTGCACCTGACCACCGGCCGCGCCACCGACCGCCTCGCCCTTCAGGAGCAGGACCAGGTCGCCGAGGCCCTCGGCCTGCTCGACGCCGACACCCTGCTGCGCGAGGTCTACGAGGCCGCCCGCACCCTCGCGTACGCCACCGACGTCACCTGGCGCGAGGTCGACCGCGTCCTGCGCGCCCGCGGCGGCAGGCGCGGCGCCGCCCGGCTGCGGAACCTCATCGGCTCCGGCCAGCGCGGCCCCGCCGAGCGCACCCCCCTCGCCGACGGCGTCGTCGAGCAGGACGGCGAGGTCGTCCTCGCCCGTACCGCCCGCCCCGACCGCGACCCCGTGCTGCCGCTGCGCGCCGCTGCCGCCGCCGCGCAGGCGGGACTGCCGCTGTCGCTGCACGCCGTACGGCTGCTGGCCGCGCAGGCGCCGCCGCTGCCCGTGCCGTGGCCGGACGAGGCGCGCGAGCAACTGGTGACGCTCCTCGGCGCCGGCGAGGCCACGGTGCCGGTCTGGGAGAGCCTGGAGGCGGAGGGGTTCCTCACCCGGCTGCTGCCCGACTGGGAGCGGGTACGCTGCCGCCCCCAGCGCAACGCCGTGCACCGCTGGACCGTCGACCGCCACCTCGTGGAGACCGCGGTACGGGCCGCCGCGCTCACCCGCCGCGTCGGCCGCCCCGACCTGCTGCTGGTCGCCGCGCTCCTGCACGACATCGGCAAGGGCTGGCCGGACGGCCCCGGCGGGCACAGCGTCACCGGCGAGACCATCGCCCGCGACATGGCCCGGCGCATCGGCTTCCCGCCCGCCGACGTCGATGTCGTGGCCGCGCTCGTACGCCACCATCTGCTGCTCGTCGAGACCGCCACCCGCCGCGACCTGGACGACCCCGCGACCGTACGCCTCGTGGCCGACGCGGTCGGCGGACGCGGCACGCTGGAGCTGCTGCACGCGCTCACCGAGGCCGACGCGCTGGCCACCGGCCCCGCCGCGTGGAGCGCCTGGCGCGCCTCGCTCGTCGCCGACCTGGCGGGGCGGGTCGACGCCGCGCTGGCCGGCGAGCCGGCGGCGACGGCGCAGGAGCGGGCCGAGCGGGCGCCCGGGGCGGCGGAGGAGCGGCTTGCCGTGGAGGCGTGGCGGACGCGCGGTCCGGCGCTGACGATGCGCGCCAGGACCGAGGAGCCGCCCGCGGCGGAGGCGGAGGGCCCGGGCGGTACCCGGCAGGGTGCCCGGCCGCTGGGCGTGGAGCTGCTGGTGGCCCTTCCCGACCGCCCCGACGCCCTGGCCGCGCTCGCCGGCGTCCTGGCGCTGCACCGGCTGACCGTACGCACCGCGGAGCTGCGCCCCCTGCGGCTGCCCCCGGGCGTGGCCGACGACCTCGGGCCCGCGCGGGAAGCGGCACGGGAACGGCCCCCCGCCGGCGCCGGGCCGGGACCCGCGGCGGGCCCGGGCGGCGCCGACGACCCCGAAGCGCCCCACGTCCTGCTCCTCAACTGGCGCGTCGCCGCCGAGTTCGGCTCCCTCCCCGCCGCCGACCGCCTCAGGGCCGACCTCCTGCGCGTCCTCGACGGCACCCTGGACGTCCCCGCCCGCCTCGCCGAGCGGGAGAAGGCGTACCGCCCCCGCCGCCGTGCCACCCCCGGCCCGCCGCCCCGCGTGAGCGTCGCCCCCGGCAGCTCCCAGCTCGCCACCGTCATCGAGGTCCGCGCGCAGGACGCCCCCGGCCTGCTGCACCGCATCGGCCGCGCGCTGGAGGCGGCCGGCGTGCGGGTGCGCGGCGCGTACGTCAGCACCCTGGGCGCCAACGCCGTGGACGCCTTCTATGTCACCGACCCCGCCGGCCGCCCCCTCGCCGACCGCGCGGCCGACGAACTGGCCGGGAGGCTCCAGGCCGCGCTGGTCTGATCCGGTCCGCCGCGCACCGCCGGTCCGCACGCGCCGCCGGGCGGATACCCTGGAGAGCCGACAGCCGCCTGACCACCCGAGCCAAGGAATCGCGAACGCCGTGTTCGATACGCTCTCCGACCGCCTAGCAGCGACCTTCAAGACCCTCCGGGGGAAAGGCCGGCTGTCCGAGGCGGACATCGACGCCACCGCGCGGGAGATCCGCGTCGCCCTCCTGGAGGCGGATGTCGCACTGCCCGTCGTACGGGCCTTCATCAAGCAGGTCAAGGAGCGCGCGCTCGGCGCGGAGGTCTCCCAGGCGCTCAACCCCGCCCAGCAGGTCATCAAGATCGTCAACGAGGAGCTCGTCGGCATCCTCGGCGGCGAGACCCGCAGGCTCCGGTTCGCCAAGACCCCGCCGACCGTGATCATGCTCGCGGGCCTGCAGGGCGCGGGCAAGACGACCCTCGCGGGCAAGCTCGGCAAGTGGCTGGCGGGTCAGGGGCACACGCCCATGCTCGTCGCCGCCGACCTCCAGCGCCCCAACGCCGTCAACCAGTTGCAGGTCGTCGGCGAGCGCGCGTCCGTCGCCGTCTTCGCCCCCGAGCCGGGCAACGGTGTCGGCGACCCGGTCCGGGTCGCCAAGGACTCGATCGCCCACGCCCGCGACAAGCAGTACGACGTCGTGATCGTCGACACCGCCGGCCGTCTCGGCGTCGACGCCGAGATGATGCAGCAGGCCGCCGACATCCGCGACGCGGTCGGCCCCGACGAGATCCTCTTCGTCGTCGACGCGATGATCGGCCAGGACGCCGTCAGCACGGCCGAGTCGTTCCGCGACGGCGTGGGCTTCGACGGCGTGGTGCTCTCCAAGCTCGACGGCGACGCCCGCGGCGGTGCCGCGCTGTCGATCGCGCAGGTCACCGGCAAGCAGATCATGTTCGCCTCCAACGGCGAGAAGCTGGACGACTTCGACGCGTTCCACCCGGACCGCATGGCGTCCCGCATCCTCGGCATGGGCGACATGCTGTCGCTGATCGAGAAGGCGGAGCAGACCTTCAGCCAGCAAGAGGCCGAGCAACTGGCGGCCAAGCTGGCGAAGGGGCCGAAGGAGTTCACGCTCGACGACTTCCTGGCGCAGATGGAGCAGGTCCGCAAGATGGGCTCCATCTCCAAGCTGCTCGGCATGATGCCGGGCATGGGCCAGATGAAGGAGCAGATCAACAACCTCGACGAGCGGGACGTGGACCGCACCGCGGCGATCATCAAGTCGATGACGCCGGGGGAGCGCCATGACCCGATGATCATCAACGGCTCCCGCCGGGCCCGGATCGCGCGCGGCTCGGGCGTCGAGGTCAGCGCCGTGAAGAACCTGGTGGAGCGGTTCTTCGAGGCGCGCAAGATGATGTCGCGGATGGCCCAGGGCGGCGGCATGCCGGGGATGCCGGGCATGCCCGGGATGCCGGGCGCGGGCGCCGGCAAGCGCAAGGGCAAGCAGCAGAAGAAGGCCAAGGGGCGCCAGCGCAGCGGCAATCCGATGAAGCGCAAGGCCGACGAGCAGGCCGCGGCCGACCGCCGGGCTGCCGCCGGCCCGTTCGGCGGCGGCGGGGAGCAGCCTCCGCAGGACTTCGAGCTGCCGGAGGAGTTCAAGAAGCTGCTGTGACGGCGGCGGCCGGCGGGCCGCCGGCGTGCTCGTAAAACGAGTACCTCGGCCCCGCGGCCGGCCTCTACGATCTCCGCCATGGCAAAGGCACCCGTACTCACCCCCCAGGCGGACGACTTCCCGCGCTGGTACCAGGACCTCATCACCAAGGCCGAGCTGGCCGACAACGGTCCGGTGCGCGGCACCATGGTCATCCGACCGTACGGGTACGGGCTGTGGGAGCGCACGCAGCGGGAGATGGACGACCGGATCAAGGCCGCGGGCGCGCAGAACGCGTACTTCCCGCTCTTCATCCCCCAGTCCTACCTGGCCAAAGAGGCGGACCACGTCGAGGGCTTCGCGCCCGAACTGGCCGTCGTCACCCACGGCGGGGGCAAGGAGCTGGAGGAGCCGGTCGTCGTCCGGCCCACCTCCGAGACGATCGTCAACGACTACTTCGCCAAGTGGGTGCAGAGCTACCGCGACCTGCCGCTGCTGATCAACCAGTGGGCCAACGTGGTGCGCTGGGAGCTGCGGCCCCGCATGTTCCTGCGGACGACGGAGTTCCTGTGGCAGGAAGGGCACACCGCCCACGCCACGCAGGAGGACGCGCGGGAGTACGCGGCCCGTATCCAGCACGACGTGTACGCCGACTTCATGGTCAACGTGCTGGCGATCGACGTGCTGCCGGGCCGCAAGACCGCCGCCGAGCGGTTCGCCGGCGCCCTCAACACCCTCACGCTCGAAGCGATGATGCGCGATGGCAAAGCCCTGCAGATGGGCACCAGTCACGAGCTGGGCCAGAACTTCGCCAAGGCGTTCGGCACGCAGTACCTGACCGCGGACGGCACCCGCGCGCACGTGTGGCAGACCTCCTGGGGCTCCACGACCCGCATGGTCGGCGGCATGATCATGGTGCACGGCGACGACGACGGGCTGCGCGTCCCGCCGCGGCTCGCGTCCGTGCAGGCCGTGGTGCTGGCCGTGAAGGGCGACGAGGCCGTGCTCGCCAAGGTGCGCGAGACCGGCGACAGGCTGGCCGCCGCCGGGGTACGGGTCCGGGTCGACGACCGCGTCGACGTCCCCTTCGGACGGCGGGCCGTGGACTGGGAGCTGAAGGGCGTGCCCGTACGTGTCGAGATCGGCCCGCGCGATCTGGCCGCGGGCACGGCGACGCTCGTGCGGCGCGTACCCGGCACCAAGGAGCCGGTGGCGCTCGACGCGCTGCTGGACGAGCGGGCCGCGATGCTGCCGAAGATTCTCGAAGACGATCAGGAACGGTTGCTGGCCGAGTCACGTCGAATGCGTGAGGAGCGGACGGCGGACGTACGGACGGTCGCGGAGGCGGCCGAGGCGGCGGTGGCCGGCGGCTGGGCCCGTATCCCGTGGGCGGACCTCGGCCCCGCGGGCGAGGCCGAGCTGGCCGAACGGGCCGTGTCCGTGCGCTGCCTGATCACGGCGGACGGGTCGGTGCCGGGAGCGGACGACGAGCCCGGTACGCTCGCCGTCGTCGCCCGGGCGTACTGATCGCCGGGAGCGGCGACTTCCGGCGGGACGCCGTAGGGACGCACGGCGCGAAGGGCGCATGACGGTGCACAAGCGGTCACGTACGGCTTTGTTGTGACCCGATCATTTAAGCGGCAGACCTCCACAGATCAGCACAGGCGCCCCGTCCTAACCGCATCATCGCGAACTGACGGGTAGATGCAAATTATTTGGGATGCCGGGAATCGGAACACCGAAGGCACCCCGCTCGTTAGTCCCGACGTGAGCACGACACCACTTGTACTTGCCGCGGAGCTGGCAGCCGCGTGGGCCGAGATTCAGCGGCACCACCCGGAGTTGCCGGACCTCGCCGCGCCGGAATCACTGATCGGGGAGTCCTCGTCCGCCTGCGGGGCGGAGCTGTCCTTCGAGCGACTCCTGCACGAAGCCGTTCACGGCATTGCCGCGGCCCGCGGGGTCAGGGACACCTCCCGGGCCGGCCGCTACCACAACAGACGTTTCCTTGCCATCGCCGAGGAGCTGGGCCTCGACCACCCCGACGAGCCCCACCCCAGCAGCGGGTTCTCCCTGGTCACCCTCACTCCGGCCGCCAAGAAGCGCTATCGCGCGGCCGGCGAGCGCCTGCGCAAGGCGCTGCGGGCCCATGACGCGGCCACCGCCGCCGACAGCCCGCGCACCTTCCGCGGTCCCGCGGCCCGGCACGGGTCGTCGGGCGGCGGCGTGCGGGTGAAGGCCGTGTGCGACTGCGGGCGGAACGTCCGCGTCGTGCCTTCGGTCCTGGCCCAGGCCCCGATCGTCTGCGGCGGCTGCGGCAAGCCGTTCCGCATTCCGGAGCCCGCCGCCGCGGCCTGACCCCCGCTCGCGGACTCCCGACCTCCCGAACCCCCCGATCCCGCCCGGGCGCCGGCCGACCGCCGGCCCGCCGGCCTGATCGCGGTGGCGGCCGCCTGAAGCGGCATGAGCCGCCCCATACGGGTACGTCTCCCGGCCGCCCGACCGGCACGCCCTCCCGGGCACCGGCGGGCGGTACCAGGGGTGCGACCGCGCGGACAAGGGCGTCGGGGCCGTGTGGCACAATGGTCAGCTGAACTCGACAGCCGCACAGGACCCCTCTCTCCTCCGGCTGGCGCGTCCTTCGGGCGCCAGGGCACTGCAACCCCACGCAGCACCTCGGTGGGCCCAATCACGTCAACTCCAGGAGACACCACTCCCGTGGCAGTCAAGATCAAGCTGAAGCGCCTGGGCAAGATCCGGTCGCCGCACTACCGCATCGTCGTCGCCGACTCGCGCACCCGCCGGGACGGCCGGGCCATCGAGGAGATCGGGCTGTACCACCCGGTCCAGAACCCCTCGCGCATCGAGGTCGACTCCGAGCGTGCGCAGTACTGGCTGGGTGTCGGCGCGCAGCCGACCGAGCCCGTGCTCGCCATCCTCAAGGTCACCGGCGACTGGCAGAAGTTCAAGGGTCTGCCGGCGCCCGAGCCGATGAAGGTCGCCGAGCCGAAGGCCGACAAGCGCGCCCTCTTCGAGGCCGCCGCCAAGGACGCCGCCGACGAGCCCAAGGGCAACGCGGTGACCCCCAAGGCGAAGAAGGCCGACAAGGCCGAGAAGAGCGACAAGACCGAGAAGGCCGAGAAGGCTGACAAGGCCGAGAAGAAGGCCGACGCCGAGCCTGCCGAGGGCCCGGCCGAGGCCGCCGGGGCCTGACGATGCTCGAAGAAGCCCTTGAGCACCTGGTGAAGGGCATCGTCGACAACCCCGACGAGGTCGAGGTCAGCTCGCGCAACCTGCGCCGCGGACGGGTGCTGGAGGTCCGGGTGCACCCCGAGGACCTGGGCAAGGTCATCGGCCGCAACGGCCGCACGGCCCGCTCGCTGCGCACCGTCGTCGGTGCGCTCGGCGGCCGTGGCATCCGCGTCGACCTCGTCGACGTGGACCAGGTCCGCTGAACCGCCGTCGCGCGGACGGACGGAGCAGTCGTCACCGGCACGGGCCGGGGAGGCCGGCAGGCGCCCCGGCCCGTCGCCGTACGCGGGCGGCGGGCCGTCCCGTACGCTCGCGACAGCCCGGCGCGTACCGGGTGACGGCCGACGACGTACGAAGAGGAAGGCACCCGTGCAACTCGTAGTCGCGCGGATCGGCCGCGCCCACGGGATCAAGGGCGAGGTCACCGTCGAGGTACGCACCGACGAGCCCGAGCGGCGGCTCGCCCCCGGCGCGGTCCTCACCACGGACCCGGCCTCCGCCGGACCGCTGACCATCGCCACCGGGCGGGTGCACAGCGGCCGGCTGCTGCTGCGCTTCGAGGGCGTCGCCGACCGCACCGCCGCCGAGGCCCTGCGCAACACCCTCCTCGTCGCCGACGTCGACCCCGAGGCGACCCCGGAGGACCCCGAGGAGTACTACGACCACCAGCTCGCCGACCTCGACGTCGTCCTGCGCGACGGCACCCCCGTGGGGCGCGTCGCGGAGGTCGCGCACCTGCCGTACCAGGACCTGCTGGTCGTCGCGCGCCCGGACGGCGGCGAGGCGCTGATCCCGTTCGTCAGCGAGATCGTGCCCGAGATCGACCTCGACGCGCAGCGCGTCGTCGTCGAGCCGCCGCCGGGGCTGCTGGACGTGGCCGTCAGCGGCGCTCCGGAGAGCGGCCGGGACGGCGGGCACGGGGGAGAGGGCCCGGCGTGAGGATCGACGTCGTCTCGATCTTCCCCGCGTATCTGGAGCCGCTGCGGCTCTCGCTCCTCGGCAAGGCCATCGAGCGCGGGGTGCTCGACGTCCGCGTCCACGACCTGCGGCAGTGGGCGTTCGACCGGCACAACACCGTGGACGACACCCCCTACGGCGGCGGCCCCGGCATGGTCATGAAACCCGAGCCGTGGGGCGCGGCCCTCGACGCCGTCGCCGCCTCCGGGCCCGGGGACCCCGTGCTCGTCGTCCCCACCCCCAGCGGCCGGCCCTTCACCCAGGAACTGGCCGTGGAACTGGCCGCCGAGCCCTGGCTGGTCTTCGCCCCGGCCCGCTACGAGGGCATCGACCGCCGCCTGATCGAGGAGTACGCCGGCCGCTACCGGCTGCACGAGGTGTCCATCGGCGACTACGTCCTCGCCGGCGGCGAGGCCCCCGTCCTGGTCATCGCCGAGGCCGTCGTGCGCCTGCTGCCCGGCGTCCTCGGCAACGCCGCCTCCCACCAGGACGACTCCTTCGCCCCCGGTGCCATGGCCGACCTCCTCGAAGGCCCCGTCTACACCAAGCCCCCCGACTGGCGCGGCCGGTCCGTACCCGACATCCTGCTCAGCGGCGACCACGGCCGCATCGCCCGCTGGCGCCGCGACCGGGCGCTGCGCCGCACCGCCGAGGTCCGTCCCGACCTGATCGCACGGGCCGCCCCCGGTGCGTACGACAAGGACGACAGGGCGCTGCTCGCCGAACTCGGCTGGACCGAGGGGCCCGACGGACGATTTTGGCGTACAGGCGCCGACGTGGAAGAATAGGCCGCTGCTGCCTGCCGTCCGACGCGGCGCCCCTGCCACAGGGGGACACGACGCCCGTACGACGCTGCAGCATCCTCTGTCCCACTTCGGACTCTTGTCGATGACCTGTGGCATCGGCGAAGAAAGCAGACGGTCATGAACCTTCTCGAAAGCGTCGACGCAGCCTCCGTGCGGGACGACATCCCGCCCTTCCGGCCCGGTGACACGGTCAACGTGCACGTGCGCGTCATCGAGGGCAACCGCTCCCGTGTCCAGCAGTTCAAGGGTGTCGTCATCCGCCGGCAGGGCTCCGGGGTCCGCGAGTCCTTCACGGTCCGCAAGGTCAGCTTCGGCGTCGGCGTCGAGCGCACCTTCCCCGTGCACACCCCGGTCGTCGAGAAGATCGAGCTGGTGACCCGCGGCCAGGTCCGCCGCGCCAAGCTGTACTACCTGCGCGACCTCCGCGGCAAGGCCGCGAAGATCAAGGAGAAGCGCGAGAGCTGACACGGCCGGTCCACGCGGGCGAACCGCCATATTAGGCTTCGCTGCGATGGACACTGAGCCGCGGCCCGAGGAGCGTGACGCCTCCTCCTCCCCGGAGTCCGGGCAGGAGGAGACGTCGCGCTCCTCTTTCGTCCGTCCGTTGCGCTGGGCCGTTGCGCTCGCGGCCGGCTTCACCGTCATCGGGCTGCTCGTCAGCGCCTTCATCGTGCAGCCGTTCCTGGTCCCGAGCGGTTCCATGGAGCCGGTTCTCCAGCCCGGCGACCGGGTATTGGTCAACAAGCTCGCTTACGCGTTCGGGGACGAACCGAAGCGCGGAGACGTTGTCGTCTTCGACGGCTCCGGGACCTTCGCCGCCGCCGGTGACGGCGGGGGAGTGGTGCCGGGCCTGCTGCGCAAGGCCGGCGCGGCCACCGGCCTCGCGGAGCCCGAGGGCACCGACTACGTCAAGCGCGTCATCGGTGTCGGCGGCGACCGGGTGATCTGCTGCGACGCACGGGGGAGGGTGAAGGTGAACGGAGAGCCGCTCGACGAGCGGGAGTACCTGTATCCGGGCGACGCCCCGTCGCTGGTCGAGTTCGATGTCATCGTGCCGCCCGGCCGGCTGTGGGTCATGGGCGACCACCGCAGCGACTCCCGCGACTCCCGCGACCACCTCGGGTCGCCGGGCGGCGGCACGATCTCGGTGGACAAGGTGATCGGCAGGGCGGACTGGCGGGGGTGGCCGCCGGACCGGGCCGGCTCGCTGGGGCGGCCGGAATATGGGGGGTAGCCACGCGCGTCACGCGGGCGGCGGCGGTCAGGAGGACCGGCGCGGCGCGGGGGGCGGGCCGGGGCGCCGTGATCCGTACGAGGGCGGCGGTGGCGGATACGGGGGCGGCGGCCCGTACGGCGCGGGCGGCGGGCCCGGCCGCGGCCCGTACGGACGGGACGGCGGCCACGGCGGACACGGCGACGGCTCGTCCGGACCTGACGGCGACGACCCGTACGAGCCAGAGGGCGGGCGGGGGCCGGCCGGTGCGCGCAGGCGCGGCGACGAGCCGGGGCCGCGCCTCGGCGGACGCGCGGAGCGCCGCAAGGCGGCCAAGCGGGCGCGGCGGCGCAGAACCCGTTCGCGGATAAGGGAGATCCCGCTCATCATCGGCGCGGCCATGCTGATCGCGCTGGGCGTCAAGACCTTTCTGCTGCAGGCGTTCGTCATCCCCTCCGGATCCATGGAGCAGACGATCCGGATCGGCGACCGGGTCGTCGTGGACAAGCTCACGCCCTGGTTCGGCGCGAAGCCGGAGCGCGGCGACATCGTCGTCTTCAAGGACCCGGGCGGCTGGCTCAGCAACCGGGAGGAGGACCGGCTCGACGACCCGGTGGGCGTCGCGCAGGTCAAGGACGTGCTGACGTTCATCGGGCTGCTGCCCTCGGAGCACGAGCAGGATCTCATCAAGCGGGTCGTGGCGGTCGGCGGCGACCGGGTGGTCTGCTGCGACGACGCCGGGCGGGTCACGGTCAACGGCAGCGCGCTGGTGGAGTCGTACCTGCACCCGGGGGACAAGCCCTCGCAGCGGACCTTCGACGTCACCGTGCCGGACGGCCGGATCTTCGTCATGGGGGACCACCGCTCCAACTCCGCCGACTCCCGCTACCACCTGGACGGTCCGTACCAGGGCACCATCGCGGAGGACGACGTCGTCGGCAGGGCCATGGCCATCGCCTGGCCACTCGGCCACTGGGACAAATTCGACTCACCGGACACCTACGCCTCGGTTCCGGAGTCGGACGCGCAGACGAATAAGGTGTCCTCGAAAGAAGTGGGCCGAATGGAGCCCCTCCCGACTCCTGCGGAACTCTCGCTCGTTATGGGAGTGGTGGGCCTGCACCTGACCAGGGGCAGGCAGCGGCAAGATGAGGAGTGGATGTGGGGGACGTGGCAGTCAGCGCCCGGTCCGGTCACGAGGATCCCGAAGACCGGCCCGGCCAGGGGCGGGCGCAGCAGCCGGCTGCCGGCCCTCCTGGCAGCCCTCCGGAGCAGGCGTCCGACGGCCCGGCGGCCACCTCCCGGGAGGACGCCCCCCGACCCTCACTCGCCAAGGGCGACGTCCCGCAGGACGCCGCGCCCGATGCTCCCCGCGGCCCTGCGGCGACGGAAGCGGGAGCGATGAGCGACGGCGGGGACGGCAGTGGCGGCAGCGGCAGCGGCAGCGGCAGCGGGGACGACGCGGACGGCGGTCGATCGGCCGACGCGGGCGAGAAGAAGCAGCGTTCCTTCTGGAAGGAACTGCCGATCCTCATCCTGGTCGCGCTGGTGCTCGCGCTGATCATCAAGACCTTCCTGGTCCAGGCGTTCTCCATCCCCTCCAACTCCATGCAGAACACCCTGCAGGTCGGCGACCGCGTGCTGGTGGACAAGCTCACGCCGTGGTTCGGCGCCGAGCCGGAGCGCGGCGAGGTCGTCGTCTTCCACGACCCGGGCGGCTGGCTGAACGAGGCGCCGGCCTCGGACTCCGGGCCCGTACTCGAAGGCATCCAGAAGGGCCTGAGCTTCATCGGCCTCATGCCCTCGGCGGAGGAGCAGGACCTCATCAAGCGCGTCATCGCGGTCGGCGGCGACACCGTGGAGTGCAAGGGCGTCGGCCCGGTGAAGGTCAACGGCAAGGCGCTGGACGAGACTTCGTACATCTTCCCCGGCGACACCCCCTGCGAGGACAACGACTTCGGGCCGGTGAAGGTGCCGGAGGGCAAGCTGTGGGTGATGGGCGACCACAGGCAGGACTCGCTGGACTCCCGCTACCACGAGAAGTCGCCGGACAAGGGCTTCGTCGACGAGGACCTGGTCGTCGGCCGGGCCATCGCGCGGGCCTGGCCGATCGACCGCTGGGGCACGCTGCCGGTGCCGGGCACCTTCGACCAGCCGGGGCTGAACGCCGCCGCGGGGGCCGCGCCGGCGGCGCTGGGGCTGCTGGGTGCGGTGCCGCTGGTGCTGTGGCGGCGGCGCCGGCTGATCCGCAAGGCGGACCTGAACGGCTGAGGCGGGCCCTCGCTCCTGCGCGCGTCCGGCTGCCGGCCCGCGCCGGGTGCGCGGGGGCATGGGGCCGTCCGGGTGACGTGATCGTCGGGGCGGCGGCGCCTTCCATGACGTACGCGCCCTGCTGATCTGCGGCTTTACGGGCCGGGGCCGGTGTCGTGGCGGGGGTCGGTGTCGCTGATCACGGTGGTTCACCGAGCGGGCTGACTGCCTGCCGGGCCGCTGGGTAGTGTGCGGCCATGAGCAGCAGCGGAGCCGGTCGCCGGGGGAACGTGCTGTCGGGCCTGGCCGTGGCGGTCGGGTGCGTGCTGTTCCTCGGCGGCTTCGCCTGGGGCGCCGCGGTGTACGTGCCGTACACCGTGCCGACGTCTTCCATGGCGCCCACCGTCGACTCCGGTGACCGCGTGCTGGCCGAGCGGATCTCGGGCGACGAGGTGCGCCGCGGCGACGTCGTGGTCTTCGAGGACGCGGCGTGGGGCGACCTGCCGATGGTCAAGCGGGTCGTCGCGGTCGGCGGGGACACGGTTCGGTGCTGCGACGGGCAGCGGCGGCTGACGGTCGGCGGCGCTCCGGTGGCCGAGCCGTACGTCACGGAGAGTGAGCGGGCGGCTCAGGAGGGCTTTCCCGCGACCACCGTGCCGGAGGGGATGATCTTCCTGCTCGGCGACCGCCGCGGCGACTCCGTCGACTCCCGTCACCATCTGGCCGAATCGGGCGGCGGCGCCATACCCCGCGACGCCGTCAAGGGCCGGGTCGACGCGACGGCGTGGCCGCCGGGCAGGGTGGGCACGCTGGAGCGCCCGGACGGCTTCGCGGCGCTGCCCGGCGGGATCTCCGGGCCCGGGCCGCTGGGGCCGCTGCTGCTCGCGGTCGTCGCCGGGGCGGCGCTGATCCTGGGCGGTGCCGCCTACGGGCCGGTTTCCGGCTATGCCCGGGCCCGTCGCGCCCGGGCAACGCACAATGGGGTGACGCACAGGCGGAAGGGGAACGTGCCATGAGCGCCGAGGACCTCGAGAAGTACGAGACCGAGATGGAGCTGAAGCTCTACCGGGAGTACCGCGACGTCGTCGGTTTGTTCAAATACGTGATCGAGACCGAGCGGCGTTTCTACCTCACCAATGACTACGAGATGCAGGTCCACTCGGTCCAGGGTGAGGTGTTCTTCGAGGTGTCGATGGCGGACGCCTGGGTCTGGGACATGTACCGGCCGGCCCGGTTCGTCAAGCAGGTGCGGGTCCTCACGTTCAAGGATGTGAACATCGAGGAGCTGAGCAAGTCCGACCTGGAGATGCCCTCCGACGACCTCGGCTGAGTTCCCCTGTTCCCTCACCCTCATGGGTGAGGGAGTTGTCCACAACCCGTCGGTTATCCACCAAGATCAACAACTTTTCCCGCGGCACGACACAGTCGGACGCGGGAGGTGGTGCCGGATGCCGAAGCAGCGGCAGGCGCTCGGACAGTACGGGGAACGGCTCGCGGAGCGGCGGCTCGTCCAGGCGGGAATGACCGTCCTGGCGCGGAACTGGAGATGCAGCGACGGCGAGATCGACATCGTCGCGCTCGACGGCGAAGCCCTCGTCGTCTGCGAGGTCAAGACCAGACGGGAAGGCGGCTGGGAGCATCCGATGGCCGGCGTCCCGCCGGCCAAGGCCGACCGGCTGCGGCGCCTCGCCGAAGCCTGGGCCCTGCGGCACGGCGGCGCCCCGCCGGGCGGCATGCGGATCGACGTCGTCGGCGTGGTGCTGCCGGAGCGCGGTGCCCCCGTCGTCGAGCACGTACGGGGGGCCGCCTGATGGCCTTCGCCCGTACGTGCTCGGTCGCCCTCGTCGGCGTCGAAGGCGTCGTCGTCGAGATCCAGGCCGGCCTGGAGCCCGGCGTCGCCACGTTCACGCTGGTCGGGCTCCCCGACAAGAGCCTGACCGAAAGCCGCGACCGGGTGCGCGCCGCCGTCGTCAACTCCGGCGTCGACTGGCCGCAGAAAAAGCTCACCGTCGGCCTCAGCCCCGCCGCCGTACCCAAGTCCGGCAGCGGCTTCGATCTCGGCATCGCCTGCGCCACACTCGGCGCCGCGGGACGCATCGCCCCCGACGCGCTCACCGGGCTCGTCATGGTCGGCGAGCTGAGCCTCGACGGCCGCGTCCGGCCCGTCCCCGGCGTGCTGCCGGCCGTGCTCGCCGCCGCCGACGCCGGCTGCCGCCAGGTCGTCGTCCCCGAAGCCGCCGCGGGCGAGGCCACCCTCGTCCCCGACGTCTCCGTCCTCGGCGTGCGCAGCCTGCGCCAGCTCATCGCCATCCTCAACGACGAGCCGCCCCCGGACGAGCCGGCCGACCCCGACAGCACCCCGGCCGTCCTGTCCCCCCGCCTCGCCGTGCCCGGCGCCGGCTGGTGCACCCCCGCGGCCCTCGGCCCCGGCGCGTACCGCCCCGACCTCGCCGACGTCGCCGGCCAGCACCGGGCCCGCTTCGCCCTCGAAGTCGCCGCCGCGGGCGGCCACCACCTGTACCTGAAAGGCCCGCCGGGCGCAGGCAAGACGATGCTCGCCGAACGGCTGCCCGGGCTGCTGCCGCCCCTGACCGAGACCGAGGCGCTCGAAGTGACCGCCATCCACTCGGTGGCCGGCACCCTGCCCGCAGGCCGGCCCCTCGTCGGAGACGCCCCCTACGCGGCCCCGCACCACTCCGCGACCCTGCCCGCCCTCATCGGCGGCGGCAACGCGCTGCCCAAGCCCGGAGCGGTCTCCCTGGCCCACCGCGGGGTGCTCTTCCTGGACGAAGCGCCCGAGTTCAGCGGCCGGATCCTCGACGCCCTCAGACAGCCGCTGGAGTCCGGGCACGTGGTCGTGGCCCGGTCGGCGGGCGTCGTCCAGTTCCCCGCCCGCTTCCTCATGGTCCTCGCCGCCAACCCCTGCCCCTGCGGCCGCTTCGCCCGTCAGGAAGGCGGCTGCGAATGCCCGCCCATGGCCATCCGGCGCTACCAGGGCCGGCTCACCGGCCCCCTCCTCGACCGCGTCGACCTCCGGGTCGCCGTCGACGCCGTCAGCCGCGCCGAACTCTCGGCCGCCGGGGAGCGCGCCGAGCCCACCGCCGACGCCGCCGCCCGGGTCCGGGCCGCCCGCGACCGCGCCGCCGCACGCTACGCCGGCACCGCCTGGCGCACCAACGGCGAAGTCCCCGGCCACGAGCTGCGCCGCCGCTGGCACCCGGCCCCGGGCGTCCTCGCCCCGGCCGAACGCGATCTCGAACGGGGCCTGCTCACCGCCCGCGGCCTCGACCGCGTCCTCCGCGTCGCCTGGACCATCGCCGACCTCGCGGGCCACGACCGCCCGGGGCCGGAGGACGTCGCGGCGGCCCTGGAACTCCGCACAGGGGTGCCCCGAGGCGCCCGTACCCCGGCCACCCTGGAGCCCGTGGAATGAACACGACCGACAAGCCCGTATGGAAGCCGCGCGACGGGCTGCCGAGCCCGCAGAGCGGGGCGGCCAGCGCGCCGCAGACGGGGCAGGGGGCCGAGACGCCGGCCGGGACCTGCGCGCGTCCGGAGTCCGCGCCGCGTTACGCGGCGGACACGGCTGCCGCGTACGGCGGCCCGGCGGCGGGCGACGGTGGCTCGGAGGCTGCCGACCCGGGCCCTCCGTCCGACAGCCCGGGCCCGTCGCCGGCCGGGCCCTCCGTCGCGGTGGCCGGTCCGGCACCGGGCATGACGCGGGACCCGGCGGCAGGGCCCTGGCACGGCAGCGACTCCGGCGCCCCGCCGGAGGGCCGTAACCGCCCGGGGAGGGAGCCCGCGCCGGCTGCTCCCGCCGAGGCCGGGGACCGCGACGCGGAACGGCTGGCGCGGGTGGCGCTGACGCGGCTCGTCGAGCCCGGGGACGAGGTCGCCGGGCGGTGGCTGCGTACGCACGGGGCCGTGAGGCTCCTGCGCTGGGTGACCGGCGACGCCCCGCCGCCCTCACCGGAAGCGGAGACCCGCCTCGTCCGGTACCGGCGGCGGCTCGGCGGCCCCGACGCCCGGCAGGACCTCGCCGCCGCCGAAGCCGTCGGAGCGCGGTTCGTCTGCCCCGGCGACCCCGAGTGGCCCCGGCAGCTCGACGACCTGGCCGCCGCCCGACCTGTGGGCCTCTGGGTCCGCGGCCGCGCCGACCTGCGGCTGTGGGCGCTGAAGTCCGTCGCCGTCGTGGGCGCCCGCGCCTGTACCGAATACGGCGCCCACGTCGCCGGGACCCTCGCCGACGGCCTCGCCCACGCCGGATGGACCGTCGTCTCCGGCTCCGCCTACGGCATCGACGCCGCCGCCCACCGCGGCGCGCTCGCCGCCGCTGGAGCCACCGTCGGCGTCCTGGCCTGCGGTGTCGACCGGGTATACCCGCCCGGCCACAGCGAGCTCCTCGGCCGCGTCGCCGAACAGGGCCTCATCGTCGCCGAGCTCGTCCCCGGCGACCACCCCACCCGGTCGCGATTCCTCCTGCGCAACCGCGTCATGGCGGCCCTCACCCGCGGCACCGTCGTCGTCGAAGCCGAGCGCCGCAGCGGCTCCCTCGTCACCGCCCGCTGGGCACAGCGCCTCGGTCGCCCGGCCATGGGCGTGCCCGGCCCGGTGACCTCCGGGCTCTCCTCAGGGGTGCACGAGCTGCTGCGCGGCGAGGCGGAGCTCGTCACCGAGGCCGCCGAGGTCGTCGAACTGGTCGGCCGCATCGGCGCCGACCTCGCCCCGGCCCGCCGTGGCCCCGTCGTACCACGCGATCTGCTCCCGCCCGCCACCGCACGCGTGCTCGAAGCCGTCCCCGGTCGGGGGACCGCCCGGCCGGAAGAGATCGCACGAGAGACGGGTACGGAGCGCGACGAAGCCTTGGGCAGGCTTCATGAGCTGCAGTCCCTCGGGTTCGTTCGCCGCGACGGCACCGGCTGGCGGCTGGCCCCGCGCTCCAGTGAGCACCCCAAAAGGTGACGAGCCGTTCCTTGACCTGGGACGTTCGGGTGAAAGGGTGGGGGAGATGCAAACCGACCCCCACCCGGTGCCCCAGCGGCGGTCCCCCCGCTGTGACCTCCCGATAACCCGCAGGTGCGGTCCGCGGAACGAATCTGCGTACTCATGAAGAGCCGTCAGTCGCAGAATGCGACGGTACGGTCACGCTACGCTCGCGGAACGTTCCCGCACTCCCCACCGCTTCACTCTCCCCCTCCGCTCCCCGTCCACACCCTGCTCGCACCCCCCCCGCAGCCCCACCCGAACCCAGGCCCCCCACCAGAACGGTTCAAGGCGACGACGCATGCCCCAGCACATCTCCGGGTCCGACCGTGCCGCCTCACGCACAGCGCCCTCGTCGGTGGACGAGCTGTGGCGGTCGTACAAGGAGACGCGTGACGGCCGGCTGCGCGAGCAGCTCATCCTGCACTACTCACCCCTGGTGAAGTACGTCGCCGGACGCGTCAGCGTCGGCCTGCCGTCCAACGTGGAGCAGGCCGACTTCGTCTCCTCCGGAGTCTTCGGGCTCATCGACGCCATCGAGAAGTTCGACCCCGAGCGCGCCATCAAGTTCGAGACGTACGCCATCACCCGCATCCGCGGCGCGATGATCGACGAACTCCGGGCGCTGGACTGGATCCCCCGCTCCGTACGGCAGAAGGCCCGGGCCGTCGAACGCGCCTACGCCACCCTCGAAGCCGCCCTCCGCCGCACCCCCTCGGAAGCCGAGGTCGCCGCCGAGATGGGCATCCAGCTGGAAGAGCTGCACGGGGTTTTCAGCCAGCTTTCCCTGGCCAACGTCGTCGCCCTCGAAGAACTGCTGCACGTCAGCTCCGACAACGGCGACCGCCTCAGCCTCATGGACACCCTTGAGGACACCGCCGCCGACAACCCCGTCGAGGTCGCCGAGGACCGCGAGCTGCGCCGGCTGCTCGCCCGTGCCGTGAACACCCTGCCCGACCGGGAGAAGACCGTCGTCACCCTCTACTACTACGAGGGCCTCACGCTCGCCGAGATCGGCCAGGTGCTCGGCGTCACCGAGAGCAGAGTCAGCCAGATCCACACCAAGTCCGTCCTGCAGTTGCGCGCGAAGCTGGCCGACTCCAGCGGCTGAACGGCCTGTGCGGTCTAAAGTCGGACCGTGCCGAAGATTCGAGCGGCCTCCGTGGCCGAGCACCGGACCATGCAGCACGACGCGCTGCTCGACGCCGCGCGCGAACTCCTCGGCGAAGGCGGCACCGAAGCGCTGAACTTCGCCGCGCTCGCCGAGCGCACCGGCCTCGCGCGCTCGTCGGTCTACGAGTACTTCCGCAGCCGCGCCGCCGTGGTCGAGGAGCTGTGCGCGGTCGACTTCCCGCGCTGGGCGGCGGAGGTGGAGGCCGCCATGGAACGGGCCGACGCCCCCGAGGCGAAGGTCGAGGCCTACGTACGCACGCAGCTCGCGCTGGTCGGCGACCGCCGCCACCGCGCCGTCGTCGCCATCTCCGCAGGCGAACTGGACGCCGGCGCCCGGGAGAAGATCCGCGCCGCGCACGGCGGGCTCGTCACGATGGTCGTCGCTGCCCTGGCGGACCTCGGCCACGACGAACCCCGCCTCGCCGCCACCCTGCTCCAGGGGGTCGTCGACGCGGCCGTCCGCCGCACCGAACTCGGCGCCGACGCCCCGGAGACCGTCGCCGACACGGCCGTCGCCGTAGCCCTCCGCGGCGCCGCCGCACGCTGACGGCGCCGCCGTCGGCCCGGTGTCAGCCGCCGCCGGCGGGCGGCGGGATGCCGAACACCGGCAGCAGCCGGGCGTGCCCCGCCGTGAGCAGCCGGGGCGGCAGCAGCGACAGCGGGTCGAGGTAGGCAGGACCGCGCCGCAGCCCCCAGTGCAGACAGGCCGTCGCGCAGTGGTACCCGCCGCCCTGCAGATGCCCGACGACCTGCCCGGCCCGGACCCGCTCGCCCTTGCGCACGGCGGGCACCACCGGCTCGTACGTCGTGCGCAGCGGCGGGCGGCCCGTGCCCGGATGGTCCACCGCCAGCACCCCGCGCCCCGCCACCCGCCCCGCGAACGACACCCGCCCCGCCGCCGCGGCCCGCACCGGCAGCCCCGCGCCGGCCCGCAGGTCGACCCCGCGATGCCCGGGACCGTACGGCGAACGCGGCGGCTCGAACCCCCGCTCCACCACCGGCCGCCCCCGCGGCCCCCCGTCAACCGGCCACACCGCGTCCGTCACCCCGCCGGCCGGGCTCTCCGCAGCCGCCCGCGTCTCCCGTTCCCCCCGCCCCGCCCCCTCCCCCGC
>NZ_JBDPMI010000037.1:0-73593 GCF_039871555.1 Streptomyces sp. B5E4 | reverse complement strand
TCGTGGGGCTGTGGGGTGTCGGGGTTGCCGGTGGGGGTGTTCGTGGGGTGGGCCGGGTGCGGGGCTGGGGTGTTGGAGCATTGCAGGGGGGCGGGCCCGGGCCGTGCGTAGGTGGGGGCGTCGTACGGGGTGGGCGTGACCGTCGTCCGCGGGGCGGACCCGCTTTGGGGGAGCGGTGTCGGGTTGTCGGTGCGGCGTCGGGTGGGCGTAGTTCGGCGTCGGCCGCCCGGCCGGTGGGTGCCTCGATGGGCGAAGTTCGGCTTCCGGGGCCTGGTTCGGGCCGGATGCGGGGCTGTTACCGCGAGTTACGGCCCAATCTCTCCGCTGGGGGGCGTTGCGCACGGTGGTGGCCGGGCTTCTGGGCGGCCAGGTGCGTGTCGATGGGCGAAAGTCGGCCCGCGAGGGCGGTTTGCCCCCATTCGCCAAGGCGGTGACCGTGAGTTCGTATCAGTGGCGTTCATTCGGAGGGGCCCGGGCGGCGGTTGGGGCGCCTGGGGTCTGGTGAGCGCCTGCGGGTGGGCGAAAGTCGAGCCTGGTGGGCGGTTTGGGTAGGTTTTGGGCTGGAGTTACTGCGAGTTTGTCTCTGCGGCACGCGTTCCGCGCGGTCTGGGGCGGCGAGTGGTGGGCTGTCGACGGGTGGTGAGCGTGAGTGGGCGAAAGTCGGCGCTGGAGAGCTGATTCAGCCTGGTTCGTCTGGTGTTACCGCGAGTGAGGGCGTGCAGATCAACAACACGCCGATTCCGGTTCTGTGACAGCGACTTGTGCTACGACCGGCTGGCCAGCAGCGACGTGGCATCCAGCAAGCACCGAGGTCGGCGCTACCGAGGCGTAAAGAAGCGTGTTGTTGATCTGCACGCCCTTACGCCCGTTCTTCTCCGCTGAGGCGGTGCGGGCGGGGTCGGCCGGGTGGGCATACGGCGGGTGGATGCGCGCGGTGTGGCGGGGTCGGCCTCCGGGCTCGGATCGGGGCAGGGCCGCCCGACACTGGGCTGGCGCCCCCGCCGCCCCGGGGCGCCCGCGATCGGGATAGGCCGGCCTCCGGCGCTCCGGTCCCCGTCCACCGGGGGCATCCGCGAGCGGGCCGATTCCTTGCTCCTCCCTGCCCGGTGCGGCGTCGGTCCGCGATCGGGCTGGTCAACTCGCGGCGTCCCGGTCCCCGTCCGCCGGGCTTCGCTTCCGTAGTGCCAGTTCGAGGGTGCCCGCTCCCTCCGGGCCACCCATAGCCGCCGGTCTTTCGGGCCGGAGTCCGGTGTCAAGGGTGGGGCGAAGCCCCATCGCGCAGCGACGCTCCCGCAGCGAAGCGGAGGGAGCGCCCTTGACGGCGGGCGGAGGCCCGCATCATCAGGAGTGGGGTGGCCCGGGGGGAGCCCACGCGACGCCCTTCTCCCTTCGCCGCTCCCCCGTACACCGGCACACCCCACGCACCACGGCCCGCCCCGATGCCGCACCCCCGTACCTGCCCCCGCACACGTCAGGCCAGCTCACAGCGCCGGCGCTCCCCACGCTGTCAGACCAGCCGCATACCCTTGGGCGGGTGTGAGGGGACGTGCGGCGGACGTGAGACACGAGCGGACGTGAGACACGAGCGGACGTGAGCCCTCATCCGCCACCACGAACGCGAGCCGCCGGCGAAGCCGTGTGGGCCCGGGCGCCCAGCCGGATTGAAGCCCCGACGGACTCACACCCCGAAGAAGCGACCTTCAGAGGGGGCGACGCCCCGGGCGACCGGTGCCCCAGGTGCCGGCGCCCTGAGAGACCGACGCCTCAAGGCGACCGCTTATCCACCCGCCTTCACCGTCACTTCCTTCGTGAACGGTCCCCACTTCCCGTCCGGCAGCTTCGCCCGCACCTTCACCGCGTACGTCGCCTTCCCCGTCTTCTCCAGCGGCAGGCTGATCCGCCCCGTGTCCTTCGGCGCCGACTCGCCCAGTACCAGCTTCGAGCCGAACTTCCCGTCCAGGTACACCTCGTACTCCGTGATGTCCCCGCCCGCCTTCGGCGCGTTCCACACCAGGTCGAGGTTCCACGCGCCGGCGTCCTGGCGGGCCGTCGCCTGGAGGTCCGTCGGGACCTCCGCGCCCGCCTTGCCGCCCGGTTCCGGATCCGTCGTGACGCTCGCCGACGGGCTGGCCGGGCCGGAGTTGTCGGCGGCGTCGCGGGCCTTGACCGTGAAGGTGTAGTGGGTGCCGGGACGGAGGGTGGTGACCGCGGCGGTGGTTTCCGCGCCGCCGACGCTGTGGATCTTGGTGCCCTCCTGGTAGATGTCGTAGGACGTGACTTCCTTGTCGTCCTCCGACTTCGTCCAGGTCAGCGTCGCCGAACGCGGGCCGTCCGCCCGTGCCTTGAGGCTCGCCGGCCGCGTGGGCGGCGTGGTGTCGTCGGCGTCCGCCGACGGGGTCGTGACCGCTGCGGCCTGGCCGGGGCCGGAGAGTTTGCCGTCGGCGTCCCGTGCGCGTACGGAGAAGGTGTACGAGGACGACGGCTTGAGGCCGGTGACGTCGATCATGTGCTTCTCGGCCGGGACGTTCTGGATCTTCTTGCCGTTGCGATACACCTCGTACCGCCGTACGTTCTCCGCCTCCGCCGCCTTGTTCCACATGACGTGCACCGACGTGGACGTGCTCGTGTAGACGGTGACGCCGGTCGGCACGGTGGGCGTCTCGGGTGGTTCGGCGGCGGCGCCGTCGTCCGAGCCGCAGGAGGTCACGGTCAGGGCCAGGAGGCAGGCGGCGGTGGTGCTCAGCGCGGCGAGCGTGGGGGTGGGCCTCACAGGGACGCCTCTCATCGTGCGAGCAAAGGTCCAGACCTTTTTCGCACACTCACCGCGTACATTTCAAGACGCCGGCAGCGCCCCGCAGTTCAGTCCTTCTTGCCGTCCCTGTCGCCGTCCCTGTCGACGCCCGCCCGCAGCAGTGCCGTGAGGTGAGCCGCCGCCGTCGACAGGTGGCGGCGGGCCCCGCGGAGCTGGTCCGGCGAGACGCCGTTGTCGCGGGCGGCGTCGCGGACGTCGTCGCGGAACCGGTCGAGCAGGCGCTCCAGTTCGCGGGCCAGCTCGGCGGGGGTGGCGTCCTGCGGGGTGTCCTCCTCGGCCCACTCCGGGGTGTCGGCGGGGTCCGGCTTGACGTACGACGGCCAGGGTGTCCTGATGCCGCCCACGCCGGTGGTTCCCGTGGCGGTGGGCATCCCGCCGTGGGGCGGGGTGGGGGCCGCCGCGTCCGCGATCCTGTCGGACGGCGTGGTGGGCTCGGGTCCGGTGCCGGAGTCCCCGCCCGCGCGGGGCCGGTTACCCGACTTGGTACCCGCGTCCGTCCATGTACCGCTCTCCGCCTCCGTCTCCGTGCCGCGGCCGCCGAAGCCGCCCAGGTTGCCCAACTCCCGTGTCAGCTCCGCCAGGCCGTCCATCAAGCCGCCCTGCCAGTCGCCCGTACGGACCCTCGTCTGCACCTGCTCCTGCACCTGCCGCGCGATCCGCTCCGCCTCGCTGCGCACCCGCTCCTGCGTCTCACGCGCGTGCTTGCGCGCCTGCTCCGCGTCCTGCCGGGCCCGCCGCGTCTCGTCCTTCGCGCGCCTCGCCTGCTCCTTGAACTCCTGCTTCGCCCGCTTGAACTCCTCCTTCGCCTGCCGCCACGACTCCTTCTCGCCCGCGTTCGCGCCGCCCGACGTCCGGGCCTCCTTGGCGGCCTGGCGCATCTCGCGGCGCAGGTCGCTGGCCGTGCCGCTGACGTCGGCCTGGATCTCGGCGGCCAGTTCGGCGACGGAATCGCGGATCTCCAGCTCCAGCTCGGCCAGTTCCGCCTGGCGGGCGGCGAGTTCGGCGCGGCCCGCCTCGGTGATCGCGTAGACCTTCCGGCCGCCCTCGGAGGTGTGCGTGACCAGGCCCTCGGTCTCCAGCTTGGCGAGCCGGGGGTAGACGGTGCCGGCGGAGGGGGCGTACAGGCCCTGGAAGCGTTCTTCGAGGAGGCGGATCACCTCGTAGCCGTGGCGGGGGGCCTCGTCGAGCAGCTTCAGCAGGTAGAGCCGGAGGCGGCCGTGGGCGAAGACGGGAGGCATGTCAGAGCACCTTCTTGTCGGCCGGACCGGCGGAGTCGGCCGGACCTGTCGCGTCGTCCGGGCCCGCCGAGCCCGCCGGGCCGGCGCCCGGCGGCGCGTCCTCCGGTTCGTCGTCGACCCCCTCCGGGCGGCAGAGCAGGGCGAGGGCGCCCGAGACGGTGGTCGCCTTCAGCGAGCCCTTGCCCGTTCCCAGGCGGCCGTCGACGGACTTCGCGCCCCACTGGCCGCTGACGTCCAGCGCCGGGAAGGCGTTGGAGACCGCGCCGCTCGTCGTGCTCGCGTGCACCTCGACGTCGGGCTCCTCGGGGAGCCGTATGGCGATCTCGCCGGAGACCGTGTTGACCCGGACGTCCGCGGCGCGGGCGGCGGGGGAGAGGTCGATGACCATGTCGCCGCTGACGGTGTCGGCCTGGACGCGGCCGCCGGCGCCGTCGATGAGGGTGAGCGGCCCGGAGACGGAGTTGTAGCGCAGGTCGCCTTCGAGGGCCTGGGCCTCCAGCTCCCCCGAGACCGTGTCGGCGCGGACCGGGCCGGAGAGGCCGACGAGGGTGGCGCCGCCGCTGACGCCGCGTACGTCCGTACGGCCCGCGATACCGGAGACGACGGCGTCGGCGCCGACGACGCCCACCTCGACGCGGGCGGCGGCGGGCACGGCGAGGGAGACGACGACGCGGCGGCGCCAGCCCTTGCGGTCGAGCCACTTCAGGAAGCCGCGCCAGGGCAGGTCCTCGTACGCGACCGTCAGCTCGCCGTTCTCCAGGGAGACGCGCAGCGGCGGGCCCTCGATCTCGCTGACCTCCAGGCGGGCCGCGCCCGGCCGGCCGGCGTCGTCGTGGGTACCGACGACGTGCACGGCTCCGTTGACGATACGCACCTTCAGGGCCGTGACCGGCTCCTCGAAGGCGAGGGTCTGGGGATCGGCCACAAGCTGCACCGACATCCACGGCCTCCTGACTCGGGCTCTGGCGAGCGCTCACACCTAACGCAACATATCGCGTCTCTGCCAAGACACGATATATCGCGGTGCCGGGAAGTCAAGCGTGAACCCCGGGGGCTACTCCTCGTCCTCGTCCTCGTCGTCGAGGCGGGCGAGCCAGGTGGCCAGGCGTTCGACCGGGACCTCGAACTCCGGGTTCAGGTCCACGAACGTGCGCAACTGCTCGGCGAGCCACTCGAAGGTGACCTCCTCCTCGCCGCGCCGCTTCGCCAGCTCCTCGATGCCGCGGTCGGTGAAGTACATGGTGGGTGCTCCGGAAGGGGGGAAGGTGACCGGTTCAGTATCGCTCACCACGGAGGATGACCGGCGTACGGCCGCGGGTACCGTCGCGGGGCGGCGGTCGGCGGACTAATGTCGGTGCATTGGGCACCGAGCGTAGTCGGGGGAACCGGATGAGCAGCAACCTGCCGCAGCGCGTGACTCTGCCGGACGGCACCGAGGTGTGGGTCCGGGCGTCGCCGCTCGACGAGCGGGTCGCGGCGCAGACACGGGCGGGGGTTCCGGCGCCCGGCGGTGCCCGCGAGCGTGTCGGGCTGGACGTCGACCCGGACGCGGAGGCAGACCTCGGCATCGACGCCGACGACGACCTGCAGGACGTCGCCGACTGGGGCCGGTTGACCGCCCGGCTCGCCGGGCTCACGCCCCTCGTCGGCGGAGTGGCCGCTTCCGTACGGGCCGCGACCGCGGCCGCCGCGCCGCACGAGGTGAGCGTGACCTTCGGCGTCGAGATCTCCGCGGGGACGGGCAAGGCGATCGCGCTGCTCGCCGACGCCAACACCACGGCCCAGCTGTCGGTCACGCTGACCTGGCAGCCCGGTTCCCGCCCGGCCGACCCCGCCGGGGCCGCGTCCCCCACCGCATCGGCTACGGCGCCCGATACGGCTGCATCTGGTGCATCCGGCACGTCTTCCACGGCGTCTGCACCGGTATGAGGGTTCCGAACGAGGGCGGCGAGGCCGCGGACTACGCGCGTTACCAGCTCTGCAAACTGGCCGCCGCGGCGACCGTCGACATCCGGGCGGCGCCCGGGTCGGAGGACGGGTCGCTGTGGGGCAGCGGGTTCCTCGTCGCGCCGGAGTGGGTGCTGACCTGCGCGCACGTCTTCGTCCACCCCGACGGCTGGCGGCGCGGTACGGCGCCGGGCGAGCTGATCGGCGTGGTCGTGGGCGGGCGTACGGTGCCGGGCCGGGTGGAGTACAGCATGCCGTCGCCGGACAGCACGGCCGCGCGGATGGGCCGCGATCCGGAGGTACGGGACGAGGCGTTCGCCGAAGCGGTGATGCGGGTGGGGCCGGATCTGGCCCTGGTACGGCTGCTGCCGGTGCGGGCCGACGGGGCGGGCGCGGGTATGGGCGCGCCCGGCGGCGAGGCGCGCTACGGGCTCCCGTACGCGGCCCTGTTCGGTGCCCAGACGGGTGTCCAGCCCGGCGCGCAGTCCGGGGCCGAGCGCGGGCACCCCGCCAAGCCCCCGGCGGGCAGCGAACCCGTCTGGCTCGGCGACCGCTACGACGACTTCCTCGACCAGGCCGTCCTCCTCAGCGCCCACGGGCGCGCCGGCGCCGGGAGCGCCGACGGGGCCGACGCGGCGCTGCTCAGCGCCGAGTTCGCCGGGCGCAACGGGCAGCAGATCCTGCTCGGCACCCCCACCCCCATCCGCAAGGGCGCCTCCGGCGGGCCCGTTCTGCACCTCGGCCGCGGCGAGGTGGTCGGCGTCGTCAAGGCCCGCTACCGCAGCGGCACCGGCGGCGGCACCGCCGTGTCCCTCGACGAACTGCACGCGCTCTCACCCGAACACCTGCTGCCCGGCGCGACGGGCCTGGGCCCCGAGCCGTACCGCGAGCTGATGCGGCTGCACGACGCCTGGCACTGGCACCGCCACCACGGCATCGACGACGAACGCACCTCCTGGACCGACCTGCAGCGCGCGCTGGGCCCGGCGCGGTTCGGCGCCTGGGGCGCGCTCGACCGGCTGAGCGCGCTGTGGCGGCTCGCCGATCTGCCCGCGCCGCGCGACCCGGAGGTCGTCGAGCGGCTGGTGCACCAGGTGCTCGACATCCAGGGCCGCCCCCTGGGCGCCCGGCGGCTGCGCGACTGGCGTGACGGCCACGGGCTCCTGCACCGGCAGGCCGCGCCGGAGCGCGCGCTGCGCGACATGCTGCTGTACCTGAAGCTCGTGGCCCGCGAGGCCGCCGCGGACATCGGCGCGGGATCCGGCGCGGGGGAGGGCCCGGGGGCGCGCGCCGCCGTCGAATCCCTCGAAGCGTGGGTGGCGGAGCGCGCGGGCGAGCTGCCGCCGCGGCAGCGGCAGGAGATCCGCGCGGTACGGCGCGCGCCGGTGAGCGTCCTCGTCACGTTCGACAAGCTGCCGTTCCTCGACCCCGCCGCCGGGTCCGTGCCCCGCTACAACTGGACCGTGCGGCGCGGCTACGGCAAGGGGGAGTGGGAGCACGTCGCGCTCGACCAGTCGTACGCCGGCGGGTCGTTCGAGGAGGCGGAGTCGCAGGTGCTGCAGGCGCTGGCGCCGCAGTTGCTCGGTGCCGACGCGGAGGCGCAGACGCGGGTGCGGCTGGAGGTGGCGCTGCCGGAGGAGCGGCAGGCGCAGCCCACGTACCGCTGGGAGCTGCCGGCCTCCGGCCGGGCGACCGCGGCCCGGCCGCCGGCGGGCACGGTGCGGGCGGTGGTGCACCGGGACGCGGCGCGCGCCGGGCCGGAGCCGGAGCCGCTGTGGCGCGACCGGTGGCGGCGGATGAGCCGGGCGCCGCGGCAGCGGCTGGTACGGGCCGGGCCGCCGGGCTGGGGGCGCGGGGCGGGCGACGGCGGGGTGCCGGTGTTCTGTCACGCGCTGGGCGAGGGCAGCGGGCGGGCGGCGGTCGTGGGGCAGTTGCTGGACGAGGGCACGGCGGTGGCGCTGTGGCGCGCGGGGGGCCACGAGGGCCAGGAGTGCGGCGCGGAGTGCGCGGCGTACCACGAGGAGCTGGCGGCGCTGCTGACGGACGGTGCGGGAACGGTCCTGCGCGATCTGCCGGAGCGGCTGCACGAGGTGCGCCGGGAGGCGCTGGAGTCCGGGCGGGGGTGCGCGGCGGACGTGATCCTTTTCTACGACGACGCGGACGACGCGATCGGGGCCGGGGGTTGAGCCACCGGGCGGCGGATGGCGCGGGCGGTGCGCGGGTGCGGTGAGCGGGGTGGAAGTTCGGGCGTGGCAGGCGGCTGACGCCGCCGGGGCGGTGGCCGGGTGCGCGCGAACCGGGTGGCCTGCCGCCGTGACCGGTGGGGCGCGGGTGGCGCGCGTGGGCCGGGGCATCCCGTCGGTGCGCCGCGCCTTGGGGGGCGTGAACGGCGTACGGGTGGTGGTGAATGGGTGAGTTGGCCGGTGAACGGGTGAACGGCGCGCGGGCGTCCGTGTGCGCCGGGCACGAACGTCGCGCACCGGCTGCGCAGTTGGACGAAACCGGCCCGCCACCACGCGGATTGGCCGATTCGGCACCCGGCGTCAGCGCACCCGGCTAGCCTCTTATCCCCGTGAGGGTTGCCCTCGTCCGTCCCCGGGCAGACAGTGGGGCAAGCCCGCTGCCCGGTCGGCGACAAAGGGGTTACGACGTGAGCGAGTGGCTCATCTACCGAGGCACCGGCGCCCCCCACGACGGCATGGAGAGACTGCCGGCGCCGCCTCCCTGGCGAGAATTCGACGGCGGTCCACCGGTGCCTCCGCCGGCCGCGCTGGAGCCCTCCTCCGAGCGCAGGCTCGGCCAGCGGCGCCGCGAGGCCAGCCACCACCGTCCCAGCACCCGCGAGTGCGAGATGGTCAACGCCGCGCTCTATCTGCGCCGCCCGCTGCTCGTCACCGGGCAGGCCGGCAGCGGGAAGAGCACGCTCGCGCATTCCGTGGCGTACGAGCTGGGCCTCGGCCGGGTCCTGACCTGGCCCATCGTCAGCCGCAGCACACTGCGCGACGGCCTGTACGCCTACGACGCCATCGGCCGCCTCCAGGACGCCCAGCTCGACCGCGCCGCCCGCCGGGCCGACGCCGCGGGCGCGGCGGAAGCAGCGGGCGCCGAGGAGCCCGGCGGCGGCATCGGGCGCTACATCCGCCTCGGGCCGCTGGGCACCGCGCTGCTGCCCTCCGCGCGCCCGCGCGTGCTGCTCGTCGACGAGCTGGACAAGAGCGACATCGACCTGCCGAACGACCTCCTGCACGTGCTGGAGGAGGGCGAGTTCACGATCCCCGAGCTGGAGCGGATCGCCGACCGCGCGCCGGTGGTCGAGGTGCTCAGCGACGACGGTACGAAAGTGCCCGTGCGCGGCGGCCGGGTGCGCTGCGGCGCCTTCCCGTTCATCGTGCTCACCAGCAATGGCGAGCGCGAGTTCCCGGCGCCGCTGCGCCGCCGCTGTATCGAGCTGCAACTGCCGGTGCCGGACCGGGCGCGGCTGACGGGTATGGTGCGGGCGCACTTCCCCGAGGGCGACGACGAGCGGTTCGCCGAGCTGATCGACCGCTTCCTGGCCGCGGGGCCCGGCGACGTACGGGCCGTGGATCAACTGCTCAACGCGATCGAGCTGACCCGGCAGGCCGATTGGGATCAGGCGGACGGCTCCGCCCGGCGCGTCACCGAGGAGCTGATGCGGCCCATCAACAGGCCGCGGTGAGCGCGATGGCGGGGCGCGGGGGTGCTGCGGACGGGCAGGGGAAGGCCGAGGAGCTGGTGGGCCGGCTCCTGGCGGCCGGTCTGCCGCCGGACGCCCGTGGCCTCGCCGACGTCCTGTGGCTCGCGGAGGAGCTGGCGCGCAGCATGCAGGCGGCGGACGGCGCGGATCCGCGCGCCGATGCGCCGGACGCGGCGACCCGCATCAAATCAGCCACTTTTCCGGACACCGCCGACCCTCCCGAAGACCCCGATTCCGCGCACGCCGAGGGCACCGGGGACGGCGCCGACGAGACCGGCGCGGGAGCGCACGCGGCGCCCGAGCGGCGCGTGGGGCTCGCGGCGGGCCCGGGACTTCTGCCGCGTACGCCTGTGCGTGACGCGGTGGACGCCCCCGCGTACCGGCAGGTCGGCCGCGTCGGCGTGCCGGAGCCACCGGCGCTGCCCGCCCTGGTGCCGCTGCAGCGCGCGCTGCGCCCGCTGCGGCGCTACCAGCCGCGGGTCGCGGCCGTGGCGCCCGGCGAGCTGGACGAGGACGAGACCGCGGAGCTGAGCGCGCGGGCCGACCTGGTCATCCCCGTGCTGCGCACGCCCCGGCGGCGCGCCACGCTCCAACTGCTCATGGACGCCTCGCCCGCCATGGAGGTGTGGAGCCGGCTGCTGGAGGACCTGCGTTCGGTCGCCGAGCGCTCCGGTGCGTTCCGTGACGTCACCGTGCACCGCCTGCACCCGCTGCCGGACGGCGGCGTCGGCTGCGCGGGCGAGCAGGGCTGGCCCTCGATGCTGCAGGACGCCGGCCAGTTGCACGACCCCGGCGGGCGCCGGCTGACGCTCGTGCTCAGCGACTGCGCGGGCCCGATGTGGCGTGACGGCCGGATGCAGCGGATGCTGCACGGCTGGCTCGGTACCGCCCCCGTCGCCGTCGTCCAGCCGCTGCCGCACCGGCGGTGGCGCGAAATGCCGTTCGCCGCGCTGCCCGGGCTGCTCGTCCGGCACCCCGGCCCGTACCCCGCGCTGGAGTTCCGCCCCGGCACCCGCGGCGACGTGCCCCCGCCCGGCGCCCGCCCGCTGCCCGTGCTCGCGCCCGAGCCCGCCGCCGTCGGCACCTGGGCCCGGCTGCTGGCCGCGGGCGAGGGGCTGTCGCTGCCCGGCGCCGCCGGCTGGGTGCGCCGCGACCACGCCGCCGCCCCGGCCGCGGCGGCCCGCCCCGCCGACGTACGCCCCGACCCGGCAGCCACGCTCGCCGCGTTCGATGCGACCGCCTCGCCCGCGGCCCGGCTGCTGGCCATCCACCTGGCCGCCGTGCCGCTGGTGCTGCCGGTGATCCGGCTGGTGCAGCGCGCGCTGTTCCCCGACACCGGGCCTGCGGAGACCGCCGAGATCCTGCTCAGCGAGCTGGTCGTGGCGCGCGACCCGGCGCGCGGACGGGAGCGTGAGCCGGCGCGCGAACCCGTGGGTGACGACCCGTGGTTCGACTTCCGTCCGGGCGTGCGCGACCTGCTGCTGCGCCGGCTCAGCCACGGCGAGGCGGCGCTGGTGCTCAAGCACTGCTCGCTCTACATCGAGCGGACCTTCGGGCAGGGCGCGCGCAACTTCCCCGCCGTGGCGGTCGCGTACCTCTCCGGCGAGGACCGCGAGCCCGAACTCGGCGGTGCCAAGGTCCCCGACCAGTTCGCCCGTGTCTCGGAGCAGGTGCTGCGCGCCTTCCAGCCCGCCTACCGCGGGCCGGCCGAGGCGGGCGGCGCCGAGCTGCTGCGGCAGTACGAGGACAGCCGCAGCGTCCGCGACCTGCTGGACGCCGTACGGGCCCTGCGCCGCGCCGTCGTCGAGGAGCGGGACACCGCGCAGCAGGGGCTGCTGGCCCGGGCGCTGCTGCTGCACTGGCAGCGGCTGCGCGAGCCGGACGCGCTGGCGGAGGCCGAGCAGTGGGCCCGTAGCGCCCTGACCGCGGACGGCTCCGGAGCGTCCGCGGCCGGCGGTGGCGTGCCGGTGCCGGCAGAGGCCCCGCCGCTGCGCGAACGGCTCACCTACGCCGAGGTGATGTGGGAGGTGGCCCGCGAGCGCGTGGCCGACGGCGAGCACGAGCAGGCCGTCGCTGCGCTCCGCACCTCTGCCGCCCAACTCCGGGACAGCCGCGCCCTGGCCACCACGCACGCCGCCCGGCGCGAGCGCGGCGGGCTGCTCGCCGAGGTGCTGCGCCGGCTGCACTCCCTGACCGGCGACGGCGCGGCGCTGCACGAGGCCGAGGAGACGATAGACGAGCTGCTGGCCGGCTGGCCCGACGAGGAGCTGGTGCCCGCACGGCTGTTCCTCGCCCGTGGCCGGGTCACCCTGGGCCGTGCCCAGGCCGAGCGCACGGTGGACGAGACCCGGGCGTACGGGCTGCGCGCCGCGGCCGACCTGCGTACCGGCGTCGACCTGCTGCGCATGGAGGGCGGTCCCGAGCTGCGGCGGCAGGAGTGCGAGGCGCTGATCGACCTGGCGGAGGCCCACACCACCGCGGCGGGCGACGCCGGCGCCGGCCGCGCGCTGGCCGCGCTCGACCGGGCCGGGCGGCTGGGCGCGGTCCTGGACGACTACCGGCTGCAGGCCGAGAGCCTGCGCCGCAAGGCCCGGGTGCGGATCGCGGAGTTCACCCGCGGCGGGGCCGCCGAGCTGCTGGTCGAGGCCGACGGCTGGCTGACGGACGCGCTGGCGCTGCTGCCGCCCGGGGCGGCGCTGTACGGCGAGGTGCTGACCGAGCAGGGCGAGTTGCTGCTGCGCCGCGCGCGGCTGGCCCCGGACGACACCGGGTTGCGCGGCCGGGCGGTGCCGGTGCTGCGCGAGGTGCTGGCGGAGACGCCGCAGCGCCATCCGGACCTGCCGCGGCGGCAGTTGCTCTTCGGCCGGGCCCTGCGGCTGCGCTACGAGGCGTCCGGCACCCGCACCGACCTGTACGAGGCGGAGTGGGTGCTGGACCGGGCCGCGCGCGAGGACGACGCGCCCGCGCGGGTGCGCGCGCAGGCGTGGCTGGAGCTGGGGGACGTCCAACTGCTGCTCGACATGAGGACCGAGTTCCGGCAGCGGCAGGAGCGGGCCGCGGACTGCTACCGGCGCGCGGCGCTCCTGGCCGAAGAGGCGGGCGACGCGGCGGAAGCCGCCCGTGCGCACCACAAGCGCGGGCAGATGCTGGAGCCGACGGCGGGGCGCGCGGTGGCGCTCAGGGCGTACCGGGACGCCTGGGAGCAGTGGACCCGGGCGGAGCAGACGGAGAGTGCGGAGGCGGCGCTGACCCGCGAGCAGATCCGTACCCTCGAAGCCGGCGGCTGACCCGCCGCCGTTTTGCTGCACGACTGTTCGGGGAAGGACTCTCACACCCTTCCGGAGGAGTTACAGCGTGGAGAACCCCCTGTCGGCGGCGCCGGACGGGAGACCGTCAGCCGTTCCCTCGACCGCGTGCCTTCCCGACTTCAGCGACGTGGACGTGCACGCGGTCGCGGCCCGCGGCGAGCCCCCCGTCCTCGCCGGAGCCGTTGCGCACATGCTGCGCAACTGGCCGGCCGAGGAAGCGGCGGGTGCTCACTTCGAAAACGGCGCCACCGACGCGTAGCGCTCGTACACGCCTCTGCCGACGCCAGCGACGCCGTCGATGACCAGAGGGGCCGGATCGCGGCAGATTACGCACAGAAATGGTCAGGTGGACATCCCCTGGGTTTCGTCCGTGTGACATGTGCGCCATGCATTCAAAGGCGGCGGTCCGTCACCGTCCATATTCGGGGGACCGGGGAGCGGCATGGGCTACGGAAGCACGGGCGCGGAAGAGGAGGCTCCGTGGCCGGGGCGGCTGCTGGACGTCGGCCGGCTCCGCGCGTCGGGAGTACGAGGCGTACCGTTTCGCCAGTTCATCCTGAAGATGCACAGCCGCTGCAACCTGGCCTGTACGTACTGCTACGTCTACCACGGCGCCGACAGCGGATGGCGCCGCCGCCCGGCGCGCATGCCGGAGGCCACTACCCGTCGCGCCGCCGAGCGCATCGCCGAGCACGTACGCGCCCACGGATTGCGCCGGGTCAGCGTCGAACTGCACGGCGGCGAGCCGCTGCTTTCCGGCGCCGCGTCGCTCGTCCGGCAGACCGCGCAGGTGCGCGCCGCGCTGCCGGCCGACTGCACCCTCGTCGCGGGCGTGCAGACCAACGGCACCTTGCTCACCGGGTCCGCGCTGGAGACGCTCGCCGCCGGCGGCATCCGCGTGGGCCTCAGCGCCGACGGCGGCACGCCGGAGCTGAACAGCCGCCGCGTCGATCACGCCGGGCGCCCCTCGTGGCCCGCCCTGTCCCGGGCGGCCCGGCTGCTGCAGCGGCACCCCGAGAGCTACAGCGGCATTCTCTGTACTGTCGACGTGACCGCCTCGCCGGCCGCCGTCCTGTCGTCTCTGTGCTCCCTCCGCCCGCCCGTGCTGGACTTCCTGCTGCCGCATGCCAACTGGTCCGCCCCGCCGGCCCTCCCCGTGCGGGGCCGCAGCACCACGCCGTACGGGGACTGGCTCTGCCAGGTCTTCGACCTGTGGTGGGACCTGCCCCGGCCGTCACCCCGGGTGCGGCTGTTCACCGAGATCCTCGGCCTGCTGCTGGGCCGGCCGAGCGGCACCGAGGCCGTGGGCCTGTCGCCCGTCACCGCGCTGGTGGTGGAGACCGACGGTGCCATCGAACAGATCGACTCGCTCAAGTCCGTGTACGAAGGCGCCTCCGGCACCGGCCTCGACGTCTTCCGCAACTCCTTCGACGAGGCCCTGAACCACCCCGGCGTCGCCGCCCGGCAACTGGGCCTGCGGGCGCTGGCCGAGCAGTGCCGGCGCTGCCCGGTGGTCCGGGTGTGCGGCGGCGGCAACTACGCGCACCGCTACCGGGCCGGCGAGGGGTTCCGTAACCCGTCCGTGTACTGCGCCGACCTGGAACGGCTCATCCGGCACGTGGCGTGCCGGCTGGATGCCGCGGTAGCGGAGCAGCGAAGGGTGCCGGCCGGCCCGCCATGCATGAGCTGACGGGCTGCCAGATGGGATACTGTGCGGAAGATACGGCCTGCCGGGACTGTGGAGGGAGACGGTCGCATGGCCGAACCCATCAGCATCAGTTACGCGGGATTCAACCGCCCGTGGGCGGCCTGGATCGCCCATCAGCTCGAACTGCTCGGACTTCCCACCGCGATGCTGCGCTGGAGCCCGGCGCCGGGTCGGCCGCTGGTCGACGAGCTGACGGGGTTATTGGAGGCGCCCGACCGCATCCTGCTGGTGCTCGACGACTGGTTCTTCGGTCTCGGCCCGCGCGGCGAGGACGAGTGGAACGACGCGCTGCGGACGGTCATCCCGCAGCACGGACACCGCTTCGCCGCCGCCAGCGTGGCCACCGGGATGCCGACCGCGGCGGCGGCGCTCGCACCCGTGGACCTTCGGGATCTCGGCACCGACGAGGCCAGACGCCGTATCCTCACCCGGCTCGGCCTGGACCCGGACACCCCGGTACGCCCCGACCGCGAGCCGGAGCGCGCCCCCCGATTCCCCAACGATCCGCCGGTGGTCTTCAACACTCCCCGCCGCAACTACCGCTTCACCGGCCGTGACGCCATCCTGGAGAGGCTCCACGGCACGCTGGCCAGCGGCTCCGGCAGCCAGGGCCAGGGTGCGAGGATCGCGCTGTCCGGCATCTCCGGCGTCGGCAAGAGCCAGATCGCCATCGAGTACACCCACCGGTTCGGCAACGACTACGACGTCGTCTGGTTCGTCAACGCCAACTACCGCATGACGGCCCGCGAGCAGCTCGCCGACCTCTCCGTCCGGCTCAACCTCCCGGTCGGCAGCAACATCGGCGACCGGGTCCGCCGGGTCCGCGAGGCGCTGCGCACCGGCCGCCCGTACCGCCGCTGGCTGCTGGTCTTCGACAGCGCCGACGAGATGGAGCTGCTCGACGACATCGTCCCCGAGGGCGACGGGCATGTGCTGATCACCACCCGCACCCGCGACTGGGCGGTGAGCGGTGGCGCCCAGGAGATCGAGGTCCCGCACTTCACCCGGGCGGAGAGCACCGCCTTCGCGCGCCGCCGCGCCCCCCGGCTGACCGAGACAGAGGCCGACGGGCTCGCCGAGGCCGTGCAGGACCTGCCGCTGGTGCTGAGCCAGACCGCGGCGTGGCTCGACTCCAGCACGATGGCACCGGCCGACTACATCGAGCTGCTGCGCGAGAAGGAACCCGGCAAGGTCGGCATCAGCATCGGCTCCGACTACCCCATGGGCTTCCTGACGAGCTGGTCGATAACGCTGAACGGGATGCGCGAGAAGGCTCCGGCGGCGGCCGCGATGCTCAATCTCCTCGCGTTCTTCTCCCCCGACAGCATCCCGGTCTCCCGGATCATCGAGCGGAGCGACGAGCTGCCGCCGTATCTGGCGGATCTGGCCAACGACCCCATCAGCTGGCACTCCGCGCTGCGTCAACTGTCGGAGTCCACGGCCGTCACGATCGACTACCTGTCCGACCCCTCTACGGAGACCGAGGTCGAAAAGGTTCAAATGCACCGCCTGTACCACCGCTTCCTGCGGAGTGATCTGCCCGAGGACGAGCGCGAGGCGATGTCGGCGACGGCGTGCCGGATCCTCGCGGCGGCCGACCCCCGCCGGCCCACGGACACCCGGGAGTGGGGACGGTACGCCGAGCTGCTGCCGCACCTGGAGCCGGCCGGCGCGATGGAGAGCTCCGACCCGGCGGTGCAGGAACTGGTCCTCCACTCCATCGACTACCTGATCCAGCGTGGCGAGTACCGCACCGGCCTGAAGCTGTGCGAGCTCGCCCTGTCGCACTGGAGTATCCGGCTCGATTCCACGCACCGGTCGATGATCACATTGGTGCACCGCCACGCCGAGGTGCTGCGCAACCTCGGCCGCTACCGCGAGTCCGAGGCCGCCAGCCGCCGGCTCGTGGACGTGCTCAGCCCGCTCCGTGACGAGGAGGATCCGGACCTGCTCCGGGCCCGAAACGGCCTGGGCGGCGCGCTGTTGGGGCTGGGCGAGTTCGAGGCCGCCCGCGACCTCTTCGACGACGCCCGGCAGAAGTACGCCGACCTGCTGGGCGAGGATCACCCGAGGACCATGTCCCTGCGCAGCAACCTCGGCATCGCGCTCGGCCTGCTGGGGCAGTATGAGGAGGCGCTGAAGATCCACCGCGGCCTGGTGGTGCTCCGGGAGAAGCGGCTGCGCGCCCGGCACTACCTGACCATGTCCTCCGGAACCCGCTACGCCTTCATGCTCCGCCTGCTCGGCCGGTACGAAGAGGCGTACTCCCGGCAATATCGCAACGCCGAGCTGCACCGCCAGATCATGGGCGAGCACAACCCGCAGACGCTGCGCGCCGAGCACAATCTCGCGCAGTGCCTGCGCCGGCTCGGCAGACTCGCCGAGGCCGACACCCTCATGGAGTCGGTCGTCCAGCGCTTCACCCAGGTCCAGGGTCCCCGGCACCCCGAGACCCTGATGGTGGAGGCCGACTACGCCACCTTCCTACGCGAGCACCGCGACCTGCACCGGGCCCGGGAGCTGGCCGAGTCCGTCAACCGGCGGTACGAGGCGATGCTCGGCGAGCAGCACCCGTACACCGCCGGCACCCTCGGCAACGTCGGGCTCGCCCTCTGGCCCACCGGCGACTGGCAGGAGGCCTCCGAGATCGCCGAGCTGGCGCTCACCCGGATGACCGCCGCCGTCGGGCCCGCGCACCCGTGGACGCTGGGCTGCGCGCTGAACGCGGCCGCCGCCCGCAACCGGATGGACGCCCCCGACCACGCCGAGGAGCTGAGCCGGCAGACGGCGGACACCGTCAAGGAAGTCCTCGGCGCCCGGCACCCCATGGCGCTGTCGGCGATGATGGCGCTCGCGGACGACCTGCGGTCGCTGCGCCGTGCGCAGGAGGCGAAGAAGGTGGAGCGGGAGGCGATGCAGAACCTCAGCGAGACGCTGGGCGCCGAGCACCCGCACACCCTGGCGTCGCGCCGCCGGGAGCGCCCGTACTGGGACTTCGAGCCGCAGCCGACGTAGCGCGAGGCCGAGGCTTCGCACCCGTACGTGAGAAGGGCCCCGCACGCGCGCGTGCGGGGCCCTTCTCACGTTGCGGTGCGGGGTACGGGCCCGGCCCGTACCCCGCCGGGGACTCAGAGGTCGAAGACGTCGGCCATCAACTGGGCGTGCTCGGCCTGGTGGCGCTTGGCCGAGCCGACCGCCGGGGAGGACGACGACGGGCGCGAGACCCGGCGCAGCCGGTCGGCGTTCGGCACCGGCCCGGAGCCGATGATCAGGTCCAGGTGGTCGACCAGGTTGAGCGCGATGAACGGCCACGCGCCCTGGTTGGCCGGCTCCTCCTGGGCCCAGACGAACGTCGAAGCGCCGCTGTAGCGCGCCAGCTCCGCCTGGATCTCCGCGCCGGGCAGCGGGTACAGCCGCTCCAGCCGGACGATCGCGGTGTCCTGGGCGCCGCGCTTCTGCCGCTCGGCGTCGAGGTCGTAGTAGATCTTGCCGGAGCAGAAGACGACCTTGCGGACCGCCGCCGGCTCGACGGAGTCGTCGCCGATGACCGGCCGGAAGCCGCCCGAGGTGAACTCGTCCGTCCGCGACGCCGCCGCCTTCATCCGCAGCATGGACTTCGGGGTGAAGACCACCAGCGGCTTGTGGTGCGGGTTGTGGACCTGCCAGCGCAGCAGGTGGAAGTAGTTCGACGGCAGGGTGGGCATCGCGACGGTCATGTTGTTCTGCGCGGAGAGCTGCAGGAACCGCTCGATACGGGCCGAGGAGTGGTCCGGGCCCTGGCCCTCGTAGCCGTGCGGCAGCAGCAGCACGACGCCGGAGGACTGGCCCCACTTCTGCTCGGCGGAGGAGATGAACTCGTCGACGACGGTCTGCGCGCCGTTGACGAAGTCACCGAACTGCGCCTCCCAGAGCACCAGGGATTCCGGGCGGGCCAGCGAGTAGCCGTACTCGAAGCCCATCGCCGCGTACTCGCTGAGCAGCGAGTCGTAGACGTTGTAACGGGCCTGGTCCGGGGCGAGGTAGTTCAGCGGGGTGTAGTCCTCGCCGGTCTTCTGGTCGACGAGCACCGCGTGCCTGTGGCCGAAGGTGCCGCGGCGGGAGTCCTGGCCGGCGAGCCGGACCGGGGTGCCCTCCATCAGCAGCGAGCCGAACGCGAGTGTCTCGCCCATGCCCCAGTCGATCGTGTCGTCCTCGACCATCGACACCCGGCGCTGCAGCTGCGGCAGCAGCCGCGGGTGCACCGAGACCTGGTCGGGCAGGCTGACCTGGGAGTCGGCGATCCGCTTGACGACCTCCTCGGAGACGGCCGTCTCCACGGTCACCGGGAAGCCGGGCAGCGCGTGCGGCGGCACCTCGGCTGGCGCGGGCGTCTCGGTGGCGTCCCGTACCTCGGTGAAGACCTTCTCCAACTGGCCCTGGAAGTCCTGCAGGGCCTGCTCGGCCTCTTCCATGGTGATGTCGCCGCGGCCGATCAGCGACTCGGTGTAGAGCTTGCGCACCGAGCGCTTCTTGTCGATCAGCTCGACCATCTGCGGGTTGGTGAACTGCGGGTTGTCGCCCTCGTTGTGCCCGCGGCGGCGGTAGCAGATGAGGTCGATGACCACGTCCTTGTTGAACGCCTGGCGGTACTCGAAGGCCAGCCGCGCGACGCGCACGACGGCCTCGGGGTCGTCGCCGTTGACGTGGAAGATCGGCGCCTCGATCATGCGGGCCACGTCCGTGGCGTACATCGAGGAACGCGCGGACTCCGGCGGGGCGGTGAAGCCGACCTGGTTGTTGATGACGACGTGCACGGTGCCGCCGCAGCGGTAGCCGCGCAGCTGCGACATGTTGAGCGTCTCGGCCACGACGCCCTGGCCGGCGAACGCGGCGTCGCCGTGCAGCGCCAGCGGCAGCACGGTGAAGTCCGTGCCGCCCTTGCCGATGATGTCCTGCTTGGCGCGGACCACGCCCTCCAGGACCGGGTCGACGGCCTCCAGGTGGGAGGGGTTGGCCGTGAGCGAGACCTTGATCTGCTCGCCGTCCAGGCCGGTGAAGGTGCCCTCCGTGCCCAGGTGGTACTTCACGTCGCCGGAGCCGTGCATCGACTTCGGGTCGAGATTGCCCTCGAACTCGCGGAAGATCTGCGCGTACGACTTGCCGACGATGTTCGCCAGCACGTTGAGCCGGCCGCGGTGTGCCATGCCGATGACGACCTCGTCGAGGCGGGACTCGGCGGCGGCGTCGATGACCGCGTCCAGCAGCGGGATGACGGACTCGCCGCCCTCCAGCGAGAAGCGCTTCTGGCCGACGTACTTCGTCTGCAGGAACGTCTCGAACGCCTCCGCGGCGTTCAGCCGGCGCAGGATGCGCAGTTGCTCCTCGCGCTCCGGGGTGTCATGCGGGCGCTCCACGCGCTCCTGGATCCACTTGCGCTCCTTCGGATCCTGGATGTGCATGTACTCGATGCCGGTGGTGCGGCAGTACGAGTCGCGCAGGACGCCGAGGATGTCGCGCAGCTTCATCATCGCCTTGCCGGCGAAGCCGCCGACGGCGAACTCCCGCTCCAGGTCCCAGAGCGTCAGGCCGTGCTCGGTGACGTCGAGGTCCGGGTGCTTGCGCTGCTTGTACTCCAGCGGGTCGGTGTCGGCCATCACGTGGCCGCGGACCCGGTAGGAGTGGATCAGGTCGAAGACCCGGGCGGCCTTGGTGACGTCGTCGTCGTGGCTGGCGTCGATGTCGCGCAGCCAGCGGACCGGCTCGTACGGGATGCGCAGGGACTTGAAGACCTCGTCGTAGAAGTCGTTCTCGCCCAGCAGCAACTGGTTCATGATCCGCAGGAACTCGCCGGAGGCGGCGCCCTGGATGACGCGGTGGTCGTACGTCGACGTGAGCGTCATGACCTTGGAGACGCCCAGCTTGTTCAGGGTGTCCTGGGAGGTGCCCTGGAACTCGGCGGGGTAGTCCATCGCGCCGACGCCGAGGATCATGGACTGGCCGGGCATCAGCCGCGGCACGGAGTGCACGGTGCCGATGCCGCCGGGGTTGGTGAGCGAGCACGTCACCCCGGTGAAGTCGTCCATCGTGAGCTTGTTGGACCGGGCGCGGCGGACGATGTCCTCGTACGCCTGCCAGAACTCGAAGAAGTTGAGCGTCTCGGCCTTCCTGATGGCCGCGACGACGAGCTGGCGGTCGCCGTTGGGCTTGACCAGGTCGATGGCCAGGCCGAGGTTGACGTGCTCGGGCTTGACCAGGGTGGGCTTGCCGTCCTTCTCGGCGAAGGAGTGGTTCATCGACGGCATCAGCTTCATCGCCTGCACCATCGCGTACCCGATGAGGTGCGTGAAGGAGACCTTCCCGCCGCGGGCGCGCTTCAGGTGGTTGTTGATGACGATGCGGTTGTCGAAGAGCAGCTTCACCGGGACCGCGCGGACCGAGGTGGCCGTCGGCAGCTCCAGCGAGGCGTTCATGTTCTTCGCGACGGCGGCGGCGGGGCCCCGGAGGGTGACCAGCTCGGGGCCCTCGGGTGCGGCGGCGGGCGCCGCGGCGGCGGGCTTCGCGGCCGGCCTGGCCGCGGGCTTCGCCGCCGGCGGGGCGGGCGCGGCCGCCGCGGGCTTGGCCGGCGGCCGGGCCACGGGCCGGCCGTCGACGGCGGGCGGCGCGGCGGGCGCGGGGGCCTGCTGCGGCGGCGCGGCCGGGGCCGGAGCTGCGGCCGGGGCCGCCTGCGCGGCGGGAGCCGGGGGTGCGGCGGTCGCGGGCTGAGCCGTCTGCGTCGCCGCCCCCTGGTTCTGGCCGGCGGTGCCCGGCTTGTAGTCGGCGAAGAAGTCCCACCAGGCCCGGTCCACCGAGTTGGGGTCCTGGAGGTACTGCTGGTAGATCTCGTCGACGAGCCACTCGTTGGGACCGAAGGCGGCAGCAGGGTCCCGGCCCTGGCTGGGCTCTTCGGTACGGACGCTCGACGAGCTGCTCTTAGGGGACTGTGACGACACGGCGGCAACCGCCCTCTTCCGCTTCACAAGGTGATGGACAGCGGAAAACAAGGCTACGCCCCTGGAGCTGGTACGTGCAGGCCGCACCCGCCGGAGGTCGCGTAAGTCACAATGCGAACGTGGTTTGGGCCCCGGATTTGGCGGGAAACAAACTGAGTTTGCCTGCGTGCGGCATGGGGGCATCGAGGCGGTGGCGCCGCGTCCCGTCCTCGTTCCGGTCCGTTCACCGGCTGCTCTGCCGCCGTTGCGGATCCGTTACCGCACTCGGCCAAGGTCAAGTGTAGGTCAAGTCCCGAACGAGCGTTAACCCGGAAGGGTGAGCTTGATCCGGCAGCCACGGGGTGATTCGGCCACCCCGATCCGGCCGCCGTGCAGATCCACCGCCCAGCGTGCGATGGCGAGCCCCAGCCCGGTGCCGCCGCCGTCCGCCCCGTGGTCGCCGAGCACCCCGTTCTCCCGGCCGCGGTTGAAGCGCTCGAAGACCCGGTGCCGCTCGGCGGCCGGGATGCCGGGGCCCTCGTCGAGCACCTCCACCTCCAGCGCGTCCGGCTGCGCCCCGGCGCGGGCGCGCACGGTGACCCGGCCGCCGGACGGGCTGTGCTTCACGGCGTTGTCGATCAGGTTCGCCATCACCTGGTGCAGCCGCTCGGGGTCGGCCCGTACCGCGAGCTCGGGCGGCGAGACGTCCAGGTGCAGCCTCACGTCGCCGCGCCCGCGGGGGCCGGGCACGTCGCCGGCCGGCTCCGGGGCGCCGGCCGCGCCGTGGGCGCCGCTGCCGAAGTGCGCCTCCTTCAGCACACCCGCGAGATACGGCTCCACCGCGAACCGCCGCAGCCGCAGCGGCACCACCCCGCTGTCGATCCGCGACAGGTCGAGGAGCTGCTCCACCAGCCGGCCCAGCCGCTCCGTCTGGCGCAGCGCCGTGCGCATCGTGTCGGGGTCGGCCTCGGAGACGCCGTCCACCACGTTCTCCAGCACCGCGCGCAGGGCGGCGATCGGGGTGCGCAGCTCGTGCGAGACGTTGGCGACCAGCTCTTTGCGGTGCCGGTCGACGGACTGCAGGTCGGCCGCCATCCGGTTGAACGTCTGGGCCAGCTCGCCGAACTCGTCCCGGCGGCGGGTGGCCAGCCGGGCGGTGTAGTCGCCGTGCGCCATGGCGCGGGTGACCGCGGTCATCTGCACCAGCGGCGACGTCAGCCGCTGGCCCACGAACTGGGTGATCAGCAGCGAGGCGATGAGCGAGAAGACCGTGATCAGCCGGACCTCGGTGGAGGAGCGGATCGCCACCCACACCAGACCGGTGGCGATCACCACCGAGCCGATGACCAGGGCGCCCAGTGCCGCGTTCACCGACCGCACCGGGTCCAGCGGGCGCAGCGCGTCCCACACCCGGTGCCAGAAGCCGGGCTCCGCGCCGCCGTCCGGCACCGTCATGTGACGGGGGTCTCCAGCGCGTACCCCACGCCGTGCACCGTACGGATCCGCTCCGCGCCTATCTTGCGGCGCAGCGCCTTGATGTGGCTGTCGACCGTCCGCGTCCCCGAGGCGTCCTCCCACTCCCAGACCTCCACCAGGAGCTGCTCGCGGGAGAGCACCGCCCGCGGCTGGTTGGCCAGACAGGCCAGCAGCTCGAACTCCGTCGGCGTCAGATGGACGTCGTCCCCGCCGACCCGCACCCGCCGTTCGGTGTGGTCGATCTCCAGCTCGCCCAGGCGCAGCGTGTCGTCCCGGGCGGTGCCCGCCGCCAGCGTGGCGCGCTCCACGCGGCGCAGCAGCACGTGCACCCGCGCGGCCAGCTCGCGCATGGAGAAGGGTTTGGTCATGTAGTCGTCGGCGCCGACGCCGAGGCCGACGAGCATGTCCGTCTCGTCGTCCCGCGCGGTCAGCATCAGCACCGGCACGAGCCGCTGGGCCTGCACCCGGCGGCACACCTCCAGCCCGTCGAAACCGGGCAGCATCACGTCGAGCACGAGCAGGTCGGGTGCCCACTCCGCGGCGGTCGCCACCGCGGCCGGGCCGTCGCCTGCCGTACGTACCTGGAAGCCCTCGGCGCGCAGCCGCGCCGATATCGCCTGCCCGATGGTCGGGTCGTCCTCGACGACCAGCACCCTGCGCTGGGCACCGGGCGTCACTGCGGCCGCGTGGTCGGCGCGGCCGTTCAGGGCTTGTCTGTCTGCCATGTGTTCGTGGCCCTCGCCGTCTCTTCCCCGTAGGCCCTCCGGTTCAGCTAGCAGCGTATGGGGAGGTGACACGCCTCGGCTACGGGGAACGGGGAGCCCCCGCCCGCGTTCCCCGCGCGCCGTCCGGCGGGCGGACGGCGAGGTGGACGGCGTCGGGGGCGCCGCGGCGTACGGGGATCTCCTCGGTGCGTACGTCCGTGAAGCCGGCGGTGCGGAGGGCGGCCTCGAAGTCGGGGGAGGGTCGGGCGGACCAGACGGCGAGGACGCCGCCGGGGGTGAGGCGGTCGCGGCAGGCGGCGAGGCCGGCGGGGGCGTAGAGACCGGAGTTGCCCTCGGTGACGGTCCAGTCGGGGCCGTTGTCGATGTCGAGGCAGACGGCGTCGTAGCGGTGGGGGGCCATGGCGAGGTGGTCGAGGAGGTCGGCCTCGACGAGTCCGACGCGGGGGTCGGCGAGGGCCGCGCCGCTGAGGCACGTGAGAGGCGCGGCGCCGACAGCAGGGCCGGCCGCGGGTCCGGTGTGCCACTCGATCACCGCCGGCTCGCGCTCGACCACCGTGATCCGTCCCCAGCGCGGGTCCGCCGCCGCCTCGGCGAGCGAGAAGCCCACGCCCAGCCCGCCGATCAGCACCGCCGGTGCCGCCGTCGCGGGGTCCAGCGCCTCGGCCGCGGCCCGGATCAGCAGCCGCTCGGAGCGGCCGTCGGAGGTGTCCATGAGGAAGACGCCGTTGGCGATGATCTCGTGGTGCGCACCGCGCCGGCGCAGCACGACCTCCCCGTACGGACCGGACCTGCGGTCGAGCGTCACCGCGCTCGCCGCGTCGTTCTCGCTGCTCATGGCCCCATCCTGCCCGATCGCTCACAGCGAACAGAGGCCCGGGAACATCCCGGCACCCCTCCGGGTTGAGCGCATGTAACTCAACTTGCATGCCGAAGGGGAGATCAATGGCTACTGAGTCCGGCTCGAACACGCCGCTGGAACTGCCCGTCCTGCCGCTCGATGACGAGGTCGTGCTCCCCGGCATGGTCGTGCCGCTCGACCTCTCGGACCGCGAGGTACGGGCCGCGGTCGAGGCCGCGCAGGCCGCGGCACGCGACAGCGGACGCAAGCCAAGGGTGCTGCTCGTCCCGCGGGTCGACGGCACGTACGTGGGCACCGGCGTCCTCGGCCGCGTCGAGCAGGTCGGCCGGCTGGCCGACGGCGACCCCGGTGCGCTGATCCGCGGCGTCGCCCGGATCCGTATCGGCGCCGGCACCACGGGCCCCGGCGCCGCGCTGTGGGTGGAGGGCACGGAGATCGAGGAGTCCGTACCCGACCCCGTTCCCGGCGCCGTCACGGAGCTGACGAAGGAGTACAAGGCGGTCGCGACCGACTGGCTGCGCAAGCGCGGTGCCTGGCAGGTCGTGGACCGTGTGCAGCAGATCGACGACGTCGGCCAGCTCGCCGACAACTCCGGCTACTCGCCGTTCCTGACCATCGAGCAGCGCGTGGAGCTGCTGGAGACCGCCGACCCGGTGGCCCGGCTCAAGCTGGCCACGCAGTGGCTCAAGGAGCACCTGGCGGAGCAGGACGTCGCCGAGTCCATCGCCAAGGACGTCCAGGAGGGCGTCGACAAGCAGCAGCGCGAGTTCCTGCTGCGGCGCCAGCTGGAGGCCGTGCGCAAGGAGCTGCGCGAGCTGAACGGCGAGCCCGAGGGCGAGGAGTCCGACGACTACCGCGCCCGGGTCGAGGCCGCCGACCTGCCCGGGAAGGTCCGCGAGGCGGCCCTGAAGGAGGTCGACAAGCTGGAGCGCACCTCCGACGCCTCGCCCGAGGGCGGCTGGATCAGGACGTGGCTCGACACGGTCCTGGAGATGCCGTGGACCGAGCGTACGAAGGACGCGTACGACATCACCGGCGCCAAGGAGATCCTGGACGCCGACCACGCGGGCCTGGAGGACGTCAAGGAGCGCATCACCGAGTACCTGGCGGTGCGCAAGCGTCGCGCGGAGCGGGGCCTGGGCCTCGTCGGCGGCCGGCGCGGCGGCGCCGTGCTCGCGCTCGTCGGCCCGCCCGGCGTCGGCAAGACGTCGCTGGGCGAGTCCGTGGCGCGTGCCATGGGACGCAAGTTCGTCCGGGTCGCGCTCGGCGGCGTCCGGGACGAGGCGGAGATCCGCGGCCACCGGCGTACGTACGTCGGCGCGCTGCCCGGCCGCGTCGTACGGGCCGTCAAGGAGGCCGGTTCGATGAACCCGGTCGTCCTGCTGGACGAGATCGACAAGGTCGGCTCGGACTTCCGCGGCGACCCCGCCGCGGCCCTGCTCGAAGTCCTGGACCCGGCGCAGAACCACACGTTCCGCGATCACTACCTGGAAGTCGAGCTGGACCTGTCCGACGTGGTCTTCCTGGCCACCGCGAACGTCCTCGAAGCCATCCCCGAGGCGCTGCTGGACCGGATGGAACTGGTCCGCCTCGACGGCTACACCGAGGACGAGAAGGTCACCATCGCCCGCGACCACCTGCTGCCACGGCAGCTGGAGCGCGCGGGTCTGGAGGCCGGCGAGGTCACCTTCGAGGACGACGCGCTGCGGAAGCTGGCCGGCGAGTACACCCGCGAGGCGGGCGTACGGAACCTGGAGCGCGCCCTCGCCCGGCTGCTGCGCAAGATCGCGGCGCAGCACGAACTGGGCGACGCGAAGCTGCCGTACGCGGTCGGCGTCGACGCACTCCGCCCGCTGATCGGCCGTCCGCACCACACCCCGGAGTCCGCCACCGACCCCGCGGAGCGCCGCACGGCGGTTCCGGGCGTGGCGACGGGCCTGGCGGTGACGGGCGCCGGCGGCGACGTCCTGTACATCGAGGCGTCGCTGGCCGACCCCGAGTCGGGCGCCTCCGGACTGACCCTGACGGGACAGCTCGGCGACGTGATGAAGGAGTCGGCGCACATCGCGCTCTCCTTCCTGCGCTCGCGCGGCGCGGAGCTGGAACTGCCGGTGGGCGACCTGAAGGACCGGGGCATCCACCTGCACGTGCCGGCGGGCGCGGTCCCGAAGGACGGGCCGAGCGCGGGCATCACGATGACGACGGCGCTGGCGTCTCTGCTGAGCGGCCGGCAGGTGCGTACGGACGTGGCGATGACCGGTGAGGTGTCGCTGACGGGCCGGGTGCTGCCGATCGGCGGCGTGAAGCAGAAGCTGCTGGCGGCGCACCGGGCGGGGGTCACCACGGTGATCATCCCGAAGCGGAACGAGCCGGACCTGGACGACGTCCCGGCGGAGGTGCTGGAGAAGCTGGAGGTCCACCCGGTCTCCGACGTCCGCCACGTCCTGGACCTGGCCCTGACCCCGGCCGGCGCCGCGTCGCCGACCGCGGACCCGGAGGTCCCGGTGGCCGCCTGACCCGCACCGCCGCCTCCGTCCCTCGAACACGGCCCCTCCCGACCACCCACCCGGGAGGGGCCGTTCGGCGTGCGCCCTTCGGCTCGCAGGGACCGGGTCCCGGAACTGCGTGGGCGTTGGTAGCGTCCTGTCACTCAACGCACCCGAGTCAGTACAGGAGTCGATCGTGGCCCGCCGATACCGCTCAGTCACCACCCTCGCGGCGCTGGCCGCCGCGACCCTGCTGGTTACCGCGTGCGGGGGCGACGACTCGCCGTCGTCGGACGACAAGATCGAGGGCGCGGAGAAGAGCAGCCCGGCGGCGTCGGCGCCGGACGCGGGGGCGGATAAGGCCGGGCCGGAGATCGAGTTGCCGGGGAGTGTGGAACTGGTCTTCGAGGGCTGGGAGTCGGACGACCCGGAGGAGCAGGCGGTGCTGGACTCCGGTGCGCAGAGCGAGCGTGCGACGTACGAGGCCATCACCCAGGACCCGCCCAATCCGGACTCGGAGTACGTGGCGTACTACCACGCCGAGGGCACCGGCGCCTTGACGGAGACCCAGGAGTGGATCGGCGAGTTCAAGGACGCGGACGCCACCGTTGAGGGGACGGTCCGGTTCGTCTCACCGAGGGTTGAGGTGCACGACAACGGGATCACCGGGTCCCTGAGGTACTGCGCGGACGAGAGCGAAGTGGAAACGGTCGAGCGGAAATCGGACAAGGTGCTGTCTTCGGCGAAGCCGGGTGACGTGGTGCTGTACGACCTCGTACTGCAGAAGAACGACAAGGAGGTCTGGCAGGTCTCGGACGTCAACGGCAAGCGCGGCTCGTGTGACAGGTGAGGACCCAGGCGATGAAGACGATCCACCCGCTCGTCTTAGGGGCATCGGCCGTCTTACTGTCGACCGGCATCCTGCTGACGGGTAGTCCGGCGCACGCCGGAGCGGACCCTCCGGGTTCGGGCGCCCGAGGCGAGTCGGATCCCGACGATGGCACCATCAGCGCCACCGCCACTCAGGTCGTCGTCACGCAGACCGGCGGGGCGGAAGGGGGCAAGCCCATCAGCGCGGTGGACACGAACTGGACGCCGCCGCCGTGCTGGCACGAGCCCGTTGCCACTCCGCGGGAGCTGGAGCAGGCGGTAGACGCCATCGAGAACGGCAACCTCGTGCCCGTCAACAGCCGCCTGCAGTGGGGCGTCGACCTCATGCACGAGCACTACCGCGACGGCGGCGACGGGAATCCCGAGAACTACAACCTCGACAAGCAGGGCGAGGGTATGTGGTGGCGCGCGGTGCGCAATCCCCACCGGGAGGACGACATCGAGGCCGGCGAGTGCGACCAGCAGCTCATGTTCTGGGCAGACAACGGCACCGCCCCCGACGTGCCCACCGCCATCACCCCCGAGATGCTCGCCGAGTATGCCTACGACTCCGTCAAGGTGCCCGGCACCGAGATCGAGATGCAGCCAGCCGACGACCGGCTGAAGGTGAACCTGCCCACCTGGATCTGGCAGGAGCCCGCCGCCTTCGAGGAGGTCCGGGTGCGGGCGGAGCTGCCCGGCACCGGGCTGTGGGCCGAGACCACCGCCACCCCCACGAGCCTGCGGCTCGACCCGGGGACACAGGACGCGGTCGTCCATCCGGAGGTCGGGGAGTGTGCGATCAACGACGATGGCAGCGTCGGCAGGAAGTACCGCAGCGGCGACGCCGAGGCGGTGCCGCCGTGCGGGATCACGTACCACCGCTCCAGCGAGGCGGTCGGCGGTTCCTACGAGCTGAAGGCGTCGATCACCTGGGAGGTCGACTGGACCGGCTCGGGCGATACGGGCGGGGACCTGCCGGACGGCCTCTTCGAGACGACGTACGACGTGACGGTGGAGGAGATCCAGACCGTGGTGCGCTGACCGGGACGCTTCCGGCCCCGGTCACTCCTCGGTGAAGACGAAGGCGCGGCCCAGCGCCTGGTCGGTGATGCAGGTCTGCAACTCGCTCATGGTCAGCCTTTCGGCAAGGACCGTGACGGCCAGCTCCCTGCCCTCGACGATGGTGGACCCCAGCATCATCAGCCGCCCCAGCAGGTCGGATGCCTCCTCGCCGCCGACGGCGTTCGACTCGGGCTCGGGCGGCCGGGAGGCGTCGCGCGGCCTCGTACGGCGCAGCGCGATGCGGACTTCCGCCAACTCCTCCGAGCTGATCGTCAACTTGTCACCCACGGAGGCTCCTTGCCTTGATAACGACTCGTTCCGGTTGCCGTGCCTCTCCGATGTGTTCGGTGGCGGACGGGCTTTCGGCAACACGGCGGGGGGAGCGGAGGGCGCACGTGGGAGACAGGCCGGCCGACTGGTCCGTGGTGGGCCTGCCGGGAGACCCGGTACCGGCTGATGTGGAGACCCTGCGGAAGTTCAAGAAGTTCTGCTCCGCGCGGGAAGACGACGCCCGCCGCGCCTCCGACCGCACCTACAGCCTGATCGTGCGGGTGGAAGACGCCGGTCTTGCGGGTGACTGGAAGAAGGCGCTCCTGGGCCGGCTGGCCTTCATGTACGGGCAGTTGGAGAGCGAGGCCAGGGGTTACATGGGTGCCGGAGAGGCACTCGAAGCCTTCATGAGGGCCGCCGGGCCGATCCAGGAGCGGGCGGATGCCGCACTCCAGCAGGCCCGGATGACCACGGGACGGATGTCCGCGGCCATGGAGCAGGTCGCCGCGTACTACGAGCAGAAGAAGACACTGGAACGGCGCGGCGGGCGCGTGGACCCGTGGGACTTACGTGAGCGCGGCCGGCGGCAGGAGTCGGCGGAGCAGGCCGCGCACGAACTCCTCCGGCATCACGAGGCCGCCGCGGAGGCGAAGGGCGACTTCGACAACGTCCTGGCGAGATTCCTCGACGAGCTGCACGACGCCCTGAAGTACCACCTGGTCCGGGCCGTCCGCGGGGACGTCCAGCCGCCCGACACCATGCCCGGCGGGAGGGACCCGGCCTGGTGGGAGACGGCGCTGCACTACCGCGCCCGGGTCGAGGGGATCCTGGACGGCGCGCTGGAGACCGGCGGTGCGATCACGGCGCAGACCCTCGACGGCGCCACCGACGTCGGGGCGGAGCTCACCTTGATGATGGTGGGCGTACGCACACCCGGCGGCCCGGGTGCGGCGTGGGCTCTGGCGGGGGACCGGGCGGCGGTGTCGGCGTACTCGGGGAGCTACGCGTTCGGCACGTACGGGGCGGGGTCCCTGGACGAGGGCCGGCTGTACGCGAAGACCTGGATCCAGAACACGCCGGAGGGCCAGCGCCCGCACCGCCCGCCGCCCCCGGACCGCGGGCCGGGGAAGTGGTCGGACGATCGGCGGGAGTCGATGTCGGTCGAGACGGCGGAGGCGCAGGAGCGGGCCACGGGCGTGAAGTGGCCGTGGACGTACAGGTACCGGGGCAAGCGGTGGGACAACTACGAGGACGGGCACCTGGTCGACGCGAAGGCGAGCTACGAGAAACTGATCAGCAAGGAGACCGACAGGTTCTACCCCTTTATGGAGAAGGAACAGGTCGCCGAGGCGGAGCGGGCCTTAACGGCGGCCGGGGGCGAGCCGGTCCGCTACGTTGTCACGCACGAGCCCACCTACCACGCCTACCGGGCGCTGTTCCTAGAGAGAGATATCCCGATTGAAGTCGTCTACAAGCCGTGAGGGGAATGCCGTCATGAACAGGCCAGATCCCGGCGACCTCCATCTCGGGGCGTATTGGGGTGCACGGGACGAGAGCGCGGAAAAGGTCACCGCGCGCATCGGTGAGACTCTGCGGGCGTTGGGCGACGTGCACCCAGCTCTCGGATCCTGGTGGTGGGAAGACCGCGAGGAACCTGTCGAGCCTGGCTCGCCATGGTTCCGGAACGCGGTCGTCGCGGCCCGGAGGGGACATTCCGATGAAGGATCTCTGGAGGGTGTCGGCTACTCCATCGGCTTTCACAGCGAGCAGTTCCCCGACTATCACAGCGGACCAGGTGCGGACAGCATGTCAACGCTGAGTTTTCGGGCTGGAGAGAGTGCGATCCCACGTCTGGGGAACGCGGTGTCCTTTTCCCTGCCGTTGCCGGAGTACGCTCCGAGCGGGCTCTACGACCCGGGCGGCATGCGCAACGCAGTGCACTGGGTTGCCGATATCTGGCGTCCTGAATACGCGTTGTGCGCAACCCGCGGACAACGCGAGGGCCAGGGGAACTGGATGACGGTCCGTCCGCACGTTGGGTGGATCACGTATCTGGGGCCCACATACATCGACGGCATCGAGCGCGCCGAACTCCCCCATGGCGTCCAGGCCGCCGCGCGGGCCGGGGGAGCGCTGCTCTGGTTTCCGCTGCCCGTGGAGGACGTCACCCCCGGCATGGTGGTCGATCTGCGGCGGGCGCTCGTCGGTGCCGGGTGTCTGCCCGGCGGGGGTTGGCGGGGCGGGTCAGCCGTTGGCCAGGGCCTGGAGGCGGTCGTAGGCGCCGTTGAACTTGTTGTGGTCGCCGACCGTCGGGCCCGTCGAGGTGTACTGCCAGAAGGTGTAGAAGCCCCAGCCGGCCGGCAGCGTGCCCGGCGAGGAGGCGTAGCGGGCGATCCACAGCGGGTGGTTGCCCGCGTAGCCGCCGTAGTTGCCGGTGCACTGGGTCCACCAGTTGGTGTTCGTGTAGATCACCGCGTACCGGCCGGTGCGCTCGCGGTAGCGGGTGAGGAAGGAGCTGATCCAGCTCCGCATCGAGGCCTGGCTGAGGCCGTAGCACGTGGCGCCGTAGGGGTTGTACTCGATGTCCAGCACGCCCGGCAGCGTCTTGCCGTCGCGGGACCAGCCGCCGCCGTTGCTGGCGAAGTAGTCGGCCTGGGCGGCGCCGCTGGCGCCGTTCGGGAGGGCGAAGTGGTACGCGCCGCGGATCATCCCGACGTTGTACGAGCCGTTGTACTGCTGGGCGAAGTACGGGTTCTTGTAGCTCGTGCCCTCGGTCGCCTTGACGTACGCGAAGCGGTTGCCGGCGTTCCAGAGCGTGGACCAGTTGACGTTGCCCTGGTGGCTGGAGACGTCGACGCCCTCGACGGTCGCCAGCGGACCGGCCTCCTGGCCGGCGGCGCCGGCCGATCCCGCGGGGGCGCCGGTGCCCTCGTGGAGGCGGATGCCGGCGCCCATGTACGCCTCGCCGCGTTCCAGGTCGCGGGGGTTGGGGTTGAGCCGGTCGCCGGCCGCGGCGGCGGGGCTGGTCAGGCCGGCGACGAGGGAGAGCGAGGTCGCCGCGGTGGCGATGGCGGCGGCGAGGGAGCGGCGCCCGATGCGCCGGCGGGTGCGGACTGCGGATGACATGCGTTCCTCCGGGTGTGGGGGTTCCTCGGTGGTGCCGGATTTGCCGGTGGTACCGGTGGTACCGGTGGTGCCGTGGTTCCGGTAAGCCGTGATTCCGGTGGTGCCGGTAGGCGGAGGGTGCGGAGGTGCCGGGCGTGTGGTGCTGCCGGCTCGGGGGTGTGGCGGGAGTGGCGGGGCGGCAGTGGCCCGTCCTCGTACGCCTGCGGGGCCTTGCCCGGCCCTTGGTGTGGCCATGTCACTACGTGCTGCGCCGAAGGTAAGCGCACTGCGCGGGGAGGGAAAGAGGGTCCGGCAGGTGCCTTTGGTCTACGCCTGCGAAATACTGGGGGAGCTGCGGCTTCTGCCGCTTCTGAAGAAAACTTTCAGCCCGTGGAAAGCCGGAAGGGCCCCTGACGTGCACAAGGCCGAAACCCCCGGAGGCGAGCGGGAGGACGAGGGAAATGGTGTGGACCACGTCTTCCTCGATCTGGAGCGGGAACTCGCCGTCTTCTACCGCCGGGCCCGCGGTATCGCGGCGGACATGGCCCGCCAGGTCGACCCCGGGCTCGAACCCGGCGCGTACGCCCTGCTGGCCCAACTGGAGGGCGCCGGGCGGCGCGCCACCGAGCTCGCCGCCTACTTCAACATCGGCAAGGCGACCGTCAGCCGGCAACTGCACGCCCTCGAAGAACTGGGCCTCGTCGACCGCGAGCCCGACCCCGCCGACGGCCGGGCCGCGCTCGTGCGGCTGACGGAGGAGGGGCGGCGGCGGGTGCTGAGCGTACGGCGGGCACGGCACGCCGAGTACGTGCAGCAGCTCGCCGGATGGGACCCGGCCGAGGTCGCGGAACTGGCCCGGCTGCTGGGGCGGTTCAACGAGCTGAGCGCGGGCGGGGGCGGGCGGCGGTAGGGCCGGGCGCTCGCTCGCCCGCCGGCGCCGTCTCCGGCGGCGCGGCTCTTGTGCGGCCGCTTCCCCGTCGGTCGTGCGCCGTCGGCCGCGCGCCCGCCGCCGGGTTCGCCGTCAGCCGTGTGCCGCCAGGTTCCCCGTCATCTTCCGCAGCAGCGCCTTCGTCTGCTCCTGCTCCTGCTCCGTCAGCCCCATCGCCTCGTCCAGCGACGGCACCACGACGTTCGCCTTCCGGCGCAGCTCCGTGCCCTCCGGCGTGAGCGACACCTCCACCAGCCGCTCGTCGTCGGCGCGGCGCCGCCGCGTCACGAGCCCGTTCGCCTCCAGCCGCTTCAGCAGCGGGGTCAGCGTGCCGTAGTCCAGGTGCAGGGCGGCGCCGAGGCTCTTGACCAGCGACGGGCCGTTCTCGTAGAGGGCGACCAGCACCAGGTACTGCGGGTAGGTCACGCCGAGCTTGTCGAGCAGCGGGCGGTAGGCGTTCATGATCGCCCGCTGCGCGGAGTACAGGGCGAAGCAGATGAACTCGTCCAGCTTCCGGAACTCTTCCTCGGCCCCCGGCGCCTCGGCCGGGGTGTCGGTGGTGGCCATACGGGCCCCTCTCTCTGCTCGTACCGTCATCGTACCCGTCCGGGAGTCCGCAAGTGAATTACGAACGATTGACTTGTGTGCAAGGTAATCGTGCTCTAGTGTTATGGCACCGAGAGGGACCGACCCGCAGAGGAGCAACCGCCGTGTCCGAGAACCCGAAGCCCGCCGCCTACACCCCCGCCGCCCCCGTCCTGGAACCCGCCGCCGCGGCCTTCGCCGAGGCCACCGCGAACCCGCCCTACCTGTTCGACCTCGGCCCGGCCGAGGGCCGCAAGACCGTCGACGAGGTGCAGTCGGGCGAGATCGAGAAGCCCGAGGCCGCCGACGAGTGGGTCACCGTGCAGGGCGGGCCGACCGGTTCGGTACGCGCCCGGATCGTCCGGCCCGCGGACGCCGCCGGGCCGCTGCCCGTCATCCTCTACCTGCACGGCGCCGGCTGGGTGTTCGGCAACGCCCACACCCACGACCGGCTGGTGCGCGAGCTGGCGGTGGGTGCGAAGGCGGCGGTGGTCTTCCCCGAGTACGACCTGTCGCCCGAGGCGCGCTATCCCGTCGCCATCGAGCAGAACTACGCGGTCGCCCGCTGGATCGTCACCGACGGCGCCGCCCACGGGCTCGACCCCGCGCGGATCGCCGTCGCGGGCGACTCGGTCGGCGGCAACATGTCGGCCGCCCTGACCCTCCAGGCCAAGGAGCGCGGGGACGTACCGCTGGTGCAGCAGGTGCTGTTCTACCCGGTCACGGACGCGAGCTTCGACACCGGTTCGTACCGCCGGTTCGCGGAGGGCTACTTCCTGCGCCGCGACGCGATGCGGTGGTTCTGGGACCAGTACACGACAGACGAGGCGCAGCGCGCCGAGATCACCGCCTCCCCGCTGCGGGCGAGCGTCGAGCAGCTCACGGGCCTGCCGCCGGCGCTCGTGATCACCGCCGAGGCCGACGTCCTGCGGGACGAGGGCGAGGCGTACGCGAACAAGCTGCGCCAGGCCGGGGTGCCGGTCACCGCCGCCCGCTACCAGGGCGTCATCCACGACTTCGTGATGCTCGACGCCCTGCGCGAGACCCAGGCCGCGGACGCCGCCATCGCGCAGGCCGTCGCCGTCCTGCGCGGCGCGTTCGGCACCGAGTGAGTCCGTACCGCCCCTTCCCGCCCCTCCGTTCGGCCCGGGCCGCTTCCCCAGCAGCCCGGGCCGCGGGCCGTCCGGACGCCGGTCAGCCGTCAGCCGTCAGCCGTCAGCCGTCACAGCTCCACCAGCACCGCCGACGCGTCGTCGTGCACCTTTCCCCTGCGGTACCGGCTACGGTCCGCGTCCGCCGCCTCCGCCGCCCGTACCTCCGCCACCACGCCCTGCGGCCCCGCCTTCCGCGCCCGCTGCAGCAGCGCCGTCCAGTCGCCGAAGCCGAACACCTCCGTCCAGCGCGTCACCCCGTCCGTCAACGCCGCCAGCGCCGCCACCTCCGTACGCGGCACGCTGCCCACCACCGCCCGCGCGGCCACTTCCGGGTCGGCGGCGGCGGTGAAGAAACCGCCCTCGACGTTGCGCATCTCCTCCGCCGGGCGACTGCGCGGCAGTTGCGCCAGCCGCAGGTCGAGCACCGGCCGCACCGCGCCGTCCGGCCGCTCCAGCAGCAGCGCCGCGTCGCACAGCACCAGGTGCTCCACCGTCTCGCCGTCCCAGCGCGCCGCCGCCACCGTGGCCTGCGGCGTCCGCCGGTGGGTCAGGTCGCAGGCCGGGCCGTGGGCCGCGGCGGTGCGGCGGACGGCCTCCGCCAGGCAGTCCGCGAGCGGGGTCTCGCGGGTGCCGGCCAGTTCCAGGAACGCGCCGCCGAGCCGCGCCACGAACCACGGCACCCCGTGGACGCAGCCGGTGTCCCCGTCCCGCGGCGGCGTCACGCCGTCCAGCACCACCACGGCCCCGCCGGCGCCGGAGGCGGGCAGGGCCACGGCGGCGTAGTCCTCGTTCGGGGCGGGGGGTGCGGCGGGGTCGCTGGCCAGTTCGATGCGCATGATCCCAGTCTGCCTGTACGGGCCGTGCGGCCCGTGACGCCGAGCGGACGGCCCGGCGGCACCCCGGCACAACATGTTCGCTCGTTCGAGTGAGCACCGGGGCAAAGTCAGCCTGCATAGGACACCTGCTGCCAAGGTCGTGCCGCGGGCCCGAGGCACAACAGGACTCAGCCACCAACAGTCCGAAATGCAAGGACATGGTGCCGCGGGACGAAGAGTCGAAGGAGGGCCATTGCGGACCCCCGTGCAGCCGGATCGGCAGGAGGGCAGGGGCAGTGGGCGCCGTCACGGCGCGCGCCCCGCGCCGCGGACGTCGCCGCGCGCCAAGGCGGCGTACCTCGTCGTCGGCGCCGCGGTACTCGCGGCGGGCGTGCCCGGCCTGGTCGGCGCGCTCCGCGCCGTCCGCGGCCCGGACCCGGAGGGGCGGGCGCAGGCGGCGAGCGCGCTGCAAGTGCACGGCGCGCTGCTGGCGTTGTGCGCGGTGCTGGCCGTGGGCGTCGTCGTGTACGCGGCGCGCGGCGTGCGCGCATCCGACGGTGCCGACACGGCGGACCGCGGCGCGCGGACGGCGGCCGAACTCGCCGCCGTACGCGCGGAGCTGGCGGTGGCCAAGGAGAACCACGTCGCCGAGCGCGACTCGCTGCTGCGCGAGCGGGCGGCGCTCGCCGAGCGCATCGGCGGGCTCCAGGCCAGCGTCCAGGGCACGTTCGTCGGGCTGTCGCGCCGCACCCTGGGGCTGGTGGAGCGCCAACTGTCGTTCATCGACGAGCTGGAGGCGCACGAACAGGAGCCCGGCACGCTGGAGACCCTGTTCCGGCTCGACCACCTCGCGGCCTGCATGCGCCGGCACAGCGAGAACCTGCTGGTGCTCGCCGGCGCCGACCACCGCGGGACGCGCCGCGCGAACGTCCCGCTGATCGACGTGCTGCGCGCGGCGGTCGGCGAGGTCGAGTCGTACCAGCGGGTGGTGCTCTCCCCGGAGGTGCCGCAGGTGCACGTCACGGGCTTCGCCTCCGGGGATGCGAGCCACCTGCTGGCGGAGCTGCTGGAGAACGCCACGTCGTGCTCCCCGCCGGAGTCCGAAGTGCTGCTGACCGGGCGGCTGCTGGGGACGGGCGACCTGCTGCTCGTCGTACGGGACGAGGGCATCGGCATCAGCCCGGCGGGCCGGGTCGACGACCTCAACGCCCGGCTCGCCGACGTCGACCCGGGTCCCGCGCCGCGCGAGGCGCTGGGGCTGGGGCTGTACGTGGTCGCGCGGCTGGCGGCGCGGCACGGGGTGGGCGTGGAGCTGCGGCCCCGGGACCGCGGGCTGGACGCGGAGGTGCGGCTGCCGGCGCGGCTGCTGGTGGGCGGCGCGGCGGTCGGCGCGGTCGACGGCGGCGGTGCCGCCGGGATCGCGGGGGTCGGTACGGCGGGCGGCGGTGGCGCCGCGCTGGCCGGTGGGGCGGCCGCCGCGGTGGTCGCTGCCGGGGGCGTTGCCGCGGCGGCCGGTGGTGCGGGGCACCCCGTGCCCGTGTCCGCGGCGGTCGGCGCGGACGGCGGCGGGCGGGGGAGCGCAGCGGCAGCGCGGGGCCCGGAGCCGGGTCCGGCAACGGGCGCGGGGGTCCTGGGCGTTCGGGACGGCGGTGCGGCGCCCGTACGGCTCGGGCCGCTGCGCTCCGCCCCGCCGCCCGGCGGCGTGGGGCCGTCGCCGCCGCCGTTCGCGTCGGCCCGGCCCGCCGTCGCGCCGCGGACCGGGGGATGGGTGCGCGCCGAGGCGGGGATGCTGCCGCGGCGCAGGCCCGGCGGAACGGTCTCCGGCGGCGCGGTCGCGGCGGTCCCGCACGGTACGGCGGCGGGCGCCCCCCTGCCGGCCGGCGGCGGGACGACCGCCGGTGCGGCGGTGCACGGTGCGGTGCCCGGTCAACCGGCGCCCGGCCGTGCGGCAACCGCCGGTCAGGCGGCGTCCGCACACGTGGCAGCCGACCACGCCCCGCCCGGTCACCCGGCGTTCGAGCACCCCGCGTCCGGCCACCCGGCCGGAGGCGGGGTGGCCCCGGGCCACCCGGCGACGCTCCATCCCGCGCCCGGCCGTCCGGCGACCGGCTCCGCGGCGCTCAGCCCCGTCCCGGCCGGACGGGCCGCCGTCGGGAGTCCGGCCCCCGGTGCTCCGGCCGCCCGTGCCGTCGCCCCGCAGCGCGGCGCCGAGTCCACCGGCGGGTGGTCCGCGGCCCCGGTACGTGCCGTGGTCACCGTGCCCGCGCAGGCCGAGCGGCGGGGCGTGGACGCGCGGGAGGTGCGGCGGTTGCTCGGGGGGTTGCAGCAGGGGTCTCGGGACGGGCGGCGGGCCGCCGCCGCGGAGGCCGCGACATGGGACGCGAAGGAGCAGGGAGCCAGTACGTGAACAGCACACAGGACCACCGGGACACCATCAGCAGTCTGCGGTGGATGCTCGACAACTTCACCGCGGAGGTGCCCGGCGTACGGTCCGTGGTCGTCGTCTCCGTCGACGGGCTCCCCCTCCTCGCCGCCCCGCCGCAGTCCGCGTCGGCCGGCGAGCAACTGGCCACCGTCGTCTCCGGCATCGGCGGGCTCACAGGCGGGGCCGCGGACGTCATGGACGGCGGCAGGGTGAAGCAGACGATGGTGGCGATGGAGGACGGCTGCCTGGTGGTGATGCAGGCCGGCGACGGCTCGCTGCTCGGGGTGCTGACCGAGCCGGACTGCGACCTGAGCGTGGCCGCGTACCACATGGAGCTGTTCGTCGGCCGCGTCGGCCACGTCCTCACCCCCGGTCTGCGCGGCGAGCTGACCGGCTGAACCGCCGCCGTCAGCCGGGGCGTACGGCGCCGCGCAGGGGGCGGATGGTGACGGGGACGACCCGCAGCCGCTGCCCCGTGCGCGGCGCTTCGACCACCCGGCCGTGCCCCAGGTACAGGGCGACGTGCGAGGCGTCCCGGTGGTACACCACGATGTCCCCCGGCCGGATCCCGGCGAGCGGCACCCGGCGCAGCTCCCGCCACTGACCCCGCGCCGTACGCGGGATGCGGACGCCCGCCTCCCGCCACGCCCGCTGCGTGAGACCGGAGGAGTCGAAGGCCCGCGGCCCGCCCGCGCCCGCGCGGTACGGCTTGCCGACCTGGTCCAGGGCGTACGACACGGCCCGCCGCCCGGCGCGTGACGGCTCCCGCTCCGCCGCCCCCCACGCACCCGGCTCCCGCGCCCGTTCCGTACCGCCAAAAGCGCCGGGACGCGAGCCGCCCGGCTTGCCGTCCGCCACCGCGTCCGGGCCGCCGCCGTCCTCCTCGTCCGGCGCCATCAGCTCCCGCCGGTCCGCCTCCGCCCCCCGCACCTCCAGCCGGTCCAGCGCCGCCAGCTTCGCGGGAGTCAGCTCCGCGAGCGCGTCCGCCACCTCCACCAGCCGGTCGTCCACCCGGTCCCGGCGCCGCTTCCGTTCGCCCGTCAGCTCCCGCTGCCGGTCGAGCGCCTCCCGCGAGGTGTCCGCCAGCGCGCCGAGCCGCTTGGCGCCCGACTCCAGGCGGGTCACGACGGCGGCCTGGTTGCCGATGGCGCGGCTGATGACCTGCTTGCGGTCGAGCGCGGTCTCCGTGTCGCGCGCGACGAGGAGTTGCAGGTACGGGGCGAGCCCGGGGCCCCGGTACTGCGCGCGGGCGAGGAGTCCGGCGCGGCGGCGCGCCGCGGCGAGGTCGGCGCGGGTGTCGGCGAGGTCGCCGGCGAGCCGGGCGGTCTCCGCGCGTACGTCCTTCAGGTCCTCCGCGGTCGCGTGGTACGCCTCGGTGGCGCGCTCGGCCTGCCCGTGGAGGGTCTGGAGCCGGGTGAGCAGTTCGCCGAGCGGGGCGTCGGCGGCCGGCTCCGCGCCCTCTGCCGCCGGTTCCGCGGGGCCTGAGGGTGCGTCTGCCGCATCTGCCGCATCTGCCGCATCTGCTGCGTCCGGCGCGTCAGCCGCATCCGGTACGCCTGGTACGTCCGGCAAGGGGGCCGCGTCGGCGGGCAGGGCCAGCACGGTGGCGAGGAGGACGGCGGAGGCGGTGGTGAGGGCGGGGCGACGGATGCGTGACATGTACGCAAGGCTTCCCCCGCCGTCGCCGCCTTCCCGTCAGCACTGGGCGAAACCGAGTAATACCATCACTCGTGAGGATTGACGGCCCGTCAGCGCGACCACGGCCACGGGCGCCGCTCCGGCACGCCTTCCGGGTCGTACGTGTAGACCCATCCCCGCGGCAGCTTCAGCCGCGGGCTGAGGTTCGCCGGCTCCAGTCGGTAGACGTGCACCGTCGGCGGGCCCCCGGCGGGGTCGGGCACCGGGACCTCGTAGACCTTCGGCGGCCGGCCCGTCGCGCCGACGTGCACGGCGAGCGTGCGGCCGTCCAGCGGGCCCCCGACGAACGCGGTGTCCTCCGTGCGCACGGTCAGTCCTCGCCGAGGAGGTGCGCGGCGTCGGGCAGGAACGGCGCGATGCGGCGTACGAGGTCGCCCGCGGGGCCGTCCGCCGTCTCCAGCTCCAGCGCCCGCCGCAGCACCCGGCCGCACTCCTCGTCGCCCGCGGCCGTGGCGACCAGCAGCGCGACGAAGTGGTCGACGAGCCAGCCGCGCAGCTCCGGCAGCGGCGGTTGCTTGCCCTCGTCCAGCCAGATCAGGGACGCGCCCTCGACCGCGGTGATCCACGTGCGGATCATGGTCAGCAGCCGGTGGCCGGGCTCGGGCACCTCGATGTGCAGCAGGATCTGCTCGGCGGCGGAGCGGCGCACCTCGTCGACGATGGCGGTGGTGCGGCTGGTCTGGACGACGCTGCCGCCCTGCAGCAGCGCCTTGAAGCCGGCGTCGTGCTCGTCGACGAAGCCGAGGTAGCTGTCCAGGGCGCGGGTGAGGCGCCGGGTGAGCGGACCCTGCGGCGGCTGGCGGAAGCACAGCTCCAGCTCGTCGGCGGCGCTGCGCAGGGCGGCTTCGTAGAGCTGCTGCTTGCCGCCGGGAAAGTAGCGGTAGACCAGCGGGCGGGAGACCTGCGCGGCGGCGGCGACGTCGTCCAGCGAGACGTCCTCCGGCGCGCGGTGCGCGAAGAGGCCGAGCGCGGCGTCGAGCAACTGGCTGCGGCGCTGGGAGACGCTCAGCCTGCGGTACGCGACCGCCGGCTGGGACGCGGCGGGGCGGGCTCCCCGGTCGGACGCAGTGCTCATGTCCGGCAGCGTAGCCCGCCGGGCCGGCGACGGCCGCCCCGGCCCGTCCGGGTCCCGTGCGACCTGCTGGGATGCCTCCGGCTGCACTCCCGCCGCCCGCGCCTGCCCCGTGCGCGCCGGATGCGCCGGCTCCGGCCGCTGCGTGCGCACCGGCCCGCTCAGGCCAGCAGGCCCGAGCTGCGCCACAGTCTGCGCCCGACGCCCTGGATCACCCCGATGTCGTCGAGGAAGTCCGTCAGCCGCTTCGCGCCGGTCTGCATCACCTCGCGCCGGTGCGGGCTGGCCTTCACCTGCGCCACCGCCTCCGCCCGGTCCAGGCCCGCGTCCGTGTACACCTGCGGGTTGACGAAGGAGACGGAGAACACGCGCGCGGCCTCACCGGAGGTGAGCCGGGTGAGGTTCCGCTCCCAGCGGGGCGCGGTGAGCATCTGCCGGCGCAACTCCTCGCGCGCGTACCGGACGTGCCGCGCCTCCTCGACGACGTGGATCCGGGTCACGCCGCGCACCAGCGGCTGGATCCTCTCGTCGGGGAAGGTCAGCCGCTGCATCCAGTCGAGGATCTCCTCGCCGAGGAGGGTCGCGGTGAAGGAACCGGGGGTGGTGGAGAAGGTCTTGAAGATACGGGCGAGGTTGTGGTGGAACCGGGTGACCGGGTACGGCTCCGCGCCGCCCTTGGTGATCATCCGGGCGAACATCATGGAGTGCCGGCACTCGTCGGCTATCTCGGTGAGCGCGTAGCGCGCGTGGTTGCTCGTGACCGGCTTGTCGTAGATGTGCCGGACGAGCAACTGCATGAGGATGATCTCGAACCAGATGCCCAGCGAGGCCAGCGACGCGGCCTCCAGCCTGGCCAGCTCCCTCCGCTGCTCCTCGGACATCCGCCGCCACAGGGGGGTGTCGTAGAGGGAGACCAGCTCGGGCGGCCAGAACCACTTGCCCTCTTCGACCGGGGCGTCCCAGTCCAGTTCCCTGTCGGGGTCGAAGGAGTGCTTCTCCGACGCGGCGAGGAGTCGTTCCGCGACCTTCTCGCGGTCCTTGAGCGGGCCGAGCGCGTCCGTCAGGGCGAGGTGCCCCGTCGTCGTGGTCATCGCGTCTCCTGGGAGAGTTACCGGCGGTCCCTCTTATGAGACAACTTGTCAGCAAGCCCGTCAATGCCCCGGACGCGTTTGGTTGACGCATGAGTAAGGTGGCCAACAGGCGGGCGGCGGGCGTCACTCGACGGTGACGATGCACGTGACCCGGCCGTGGGAGCGCTCGGCCTGCTCCTCGCACTCCTCCCGGTTCGCGTCGCTGCTGGAGGCCAGGAGCCAGAAGAAGGCGCCGCCGACGATGAGGAAGATCAGGCCGATGAGGATGCCGATCAGGATCTCCTTCACCCGGGGCATCGTAGAAGCGCGCCCGGGGAGCGGTCCCGGGCTTCCCCGGCCCGCTTCGTACGACGGCGGCGCACGTCTGTGCCGTACGGACCGAAAGCCGTGGCCCGCCGCCGGGTTCAGCGCAGCGCCGCCCGCATCACCCCGCGCGCGACCGGGGCCGCGCTGCCGCCGCCGCTGATGTCCGCGCGGTCCGCCTCCGCGTCCTCCACGACCACCGCCACCGCCACCCCCGGCACGGCCGTCCGCGGACGCTGCGCCCAGGAGATGAACCAGGCGTACGGGCTCTCGGAGTTGTCCACCCCGTGCTGCGCCGTGCCCGTCTTGCCGCCGACCGTCAGCCCGTCGATCGCCGCCAGACCGCCGGTGCCGTCGCTGACCGCGTCGATCATCATCTGCCGCAGCAGCGCCGCCGTCCCCGGCGTCATCGCCGTCTCCTCGTACGCGGGACGGGTCCGCGCCACCGTCTCGCCGTCGGCCTCCGCGAGCCGGTCGACCAGGTACGGGCGCATCGACCGGCCGCCGTTGGCGATCGTCGCCGCGACCCGCGCCATCTGCAGCGGCGTCGCCCGGGTGTCGTACTGCCCGATGGCCGACAGCGCGACCTGCGCCGGATCCATCCGCGTGTTGACGTGACTCGGCAGCACGGGCGAGGGGAGCGACAGACCGCCGTCGTTGAAGCCGAACGCCTCCGCGGTCTCCACGATCTGCTCGGTGCCCACCGTCGCGCCGAGCTTCGCGAAGACCGTGTTGCAGGACTCCGCGAACGCCTCCCGCAGGGGCGCGTCGGCGCAGCCGCGCGACTCGTTGCGCAGGAGCGTGGTGCTGCCGATGAGGCGGTACGGGCTCGGGGTGCGGGTCGGCGCGTCGATGTCGGTGACGGTACCGGACTCCAGCGCCGCCACCGCCGTGATCACCTTGAACGTGGAGCCGGGCGGATACGTCTGCCGGATCGCCCGGTTCAGGAGCGGCTGGGCGGGGTCCTCGGTGAGCCGGTTCCAGGCCAGCGTGGTGGCGGGGGAGTTGCCGGAGAGCAGCGCGGGATCGTAGCCGGGGCTGCTGACCAGGGCGAGGACGCGGCCGGTGGCGGGTTCGAGGGCGACGACGGCGCCCTTGCGGCCGCGCAGCCCGCGGAACGCCGCCTTCTGCACCGCCGGTACGACGGTGGTGTGCACCTGGCCGCCGGGCTGGCGGCTGCGGGTGAGGTCGCCCCAGAGCGGCAGCGGGGCGAGCCGGCCGTCGGTGCCGGCGAGGACGCGGTCCTCGGTGTCTTCGAGGAGGGTGGCGCCGTAGAGCTGGGAGGCGAATCCGGTGACGGGGGCGTAGAGGCGGCCGTTCGCGTACGAGCGCTCGTAGCGCAGGCCCTGGCGGGTGTCGGCGGAGCCGGTGAGGCGGCGGCCCGCGGCGTAGATGTCGCCGCGGGGCTGGGCGTAGCGCTCCAGGGCGTGCCGGCGGTTGGCGGGGTTGGCGTCGTACTCGGGGGCGTTGAGCACCTGGACGCGGGCGGCGCCGACCAGGAGGCCGAGGAAGAGCAGCAGGCTGCAGGCGGCGGCGATACGGGTGTTGCGGATCACCGGGCGCCGTCCGCGGGGTGCGCCTCGTCGACCACGGGGACGACGAGGGGGACGGTCGCGCAGGCGGGCGCGGGTTCGGGTTCCGGTTCCGGCCGCGCGGGCGCGGGCTCCGGTGCCGGGCGCTCCTCCGGCGGCGTACGGGCCTCGTCGCTGAGCCGTACGAGCAGCGCGACGATCACCCAGTTCGTCACCACGGAGGAACCGCCCTGCGCCAGGAACGGCGTCACCATCCCGGTCAGCGGGATCAGCCCCAGCACCCCGCCCGCGATCACCACCACCTGCAGCGTGATGATCGCCGCCAGCCCCGCGGCGAGCAGCGCGCCGAACGGCTCGCCGATGGCGATGGCGGTGCGGTAGCCGCGGGCGACGAAGAGGGCGTAGAGGAGGAACAGCGCGGTCAGCCCCGCGATCCCCAACTCCTCGCCCGCGGTGGCCAGGATGAAGTCCGACTTGCCCGCGAAGCCGATCAGCAGCGAGTGCCCCTGCCCGAGCCCCGCGCCCAGCGCCCCGCCCGCCGCGAACGCGAACAGCGACTGCGCCAACTGCCCGGGGCCGTGCCCCTCCTCGATGGCCCGGAACGGCGACAGCCAGTCCTCCACCCGCGTGTGCACGTGCGGCTCCAGCGCCCCGACAGCCACCGCCCCCGCCGCGGCCAGCAGCAGCCCGACGGCCAGCCAGCCGAACCGGCCCGTGGCCACGTACAGCATCGCCACGAACAGACTGAAGAACAGCAGCGAGGCGCCGATGTCCCGCTCCAGGATCAGCAGCGCCAGGCTGATCCCCCACACCGCGACGATCGGCCCGAGCACGCGCCGCGGCGGCAGCAGCAGGCGCCGGATGCGCGGGCCGCTGGTGAAGGTGAGGGCGTGGCGGTTGGCGGCGAGATACGAGGCGAAGAAGATCGCCAGCAGCACCTTGGCGAACTCGCTGGGCTGGAGGGAGAGACCGCCGATCCGGATCCAGATCCTGGCGCCGTTGACGGCAGGGAAGAGGATCGGCGCGGCCATCAGGCACAGGGCGGTGAACGCGTACTTCGCGGCGCGGGGGCGCAGGTCGCGGTGGTCGCGCAGGAAGAGGAGGACGCCGGCGAAGAGGACGACGCCCACGGTGGACCAGAGGAGTTGGGTGGGTGCGGCGCGGTCGCCGGGGGTGTCCTGGTCGAGGCGGTGGATGAGGACCAGGCCGAGGCCGTTGAGCAGCAGCGCCACGGGCAGCAGCACGGGGTCCGCGCGGGGGGCGCGGAGGCGGACGACGAGGTGGGCGACGAGGGCGAGCCCGGCGAGGCCGCCGAGGTGGGTGGCCAGGTCCGCGGGCAGCGCGCCGGAGGTGGCGTAGCCGACGGCGGCGTAGCCGTAGGCGATGACGCCGACGGCGCAGACCAGGAGCCCGAGTTCGGCGCCGCGGCGGCGGGGGCGGGGCACGGGGGGCGGCGGCGTGGCCAGCCGCCGGGCACGGCCCGGCGGGCGGAGGGCCTGGGCCGGGTCGGTGGCGGTGGTCATGCGGGCAACGTAGCAAGCGGTGGCCGTTTTGCCGGGTATGCCAGGTATGGGGGTGGGTCGCGGGGAGGGCCGGGGCGGGATCCGGCGGCGGGTCCGCGGAGTCGGCCGCGAGCGGGTCCGGCCGCGCGCGGGTGCCGGACCCGCGGGCAGGTCCGCGGGCGGCGGTACGGGGTGGAGGGCCTGCCTCGGCGGGGTCAGCCTTCGGCTCGTACCGCCTGCGCGAAGCGGTGTGCCACCTGCTCCCAGACCTGTGCCGACTCCTGCTCGTCGCGGTCCGCCTCGGCACGCAGCCGGGCCGGGTCGAAGCCGCGGGCGCGGATGGACTCGTCGCTCCACGCGTGGACGCGGTCGGCGCCGGCCTCCGGGTGGAACTGCACGCCCCACGCCCGGTCGCCGTGGCGGAACGCCTGGTGCGGGCAGCGCTCGCTCTCCGCCAGCCACACCGCGCCTGCCGGCAGCTCCGTGATGGCGTCGACGTGCCGCTGGACGGCGGTCACCCGCGGCGGGAGCCCGGCGAAGAGCGGGTCGTCCGCGGCCTCCGGGCGCAGCGTGATCGGCGTGCTGCCCAGCTCCGGCTCGCCGTGCGAGGCGGTGACCCGGCCGCCGGCGACATGGGCGAGAAGCTGGCCGCCCTGGCAGACGCCGAAGACCGGGACGTCCCGCTCCAGCGCCTCGCCGACCAGTTCGCGCACCGCCGCCAGCCACGGCATCGCCGTGTCGTCGTCGGGCATGGGGCCGCCGCCGAGCGGCAGGATCGCGGCGTGGTCCAGGCGGCGGGGGAGGGGTGCGCCCGCGTAGGCGTGGACGACGTCGAGGGCGACGCCGTCCTGCTCCAGCCACGCGCCGAAACGGCGGGCGCCGCCGCTGCGGCCGTTCTGCACCACGAGAACCTTCGTCATGCGTGCGATTCTCGGTCAGCTACGGGCGCGGGGTGTCGGCGGGGGTGGCCTGCTGCGGGACGGCGGCGGGCGGGATCGCGCCGGCCGGTACGGCATCGGTGGGGACGCCGTAGGCGGGGACGGTGTCGGCGGGGACGGCATCGGCCGGTACGGCGTCGGCGGGCTCGGCGTCGGCCGGTGTCGCGTCGGTGCGTACGGCGTCGGAAGGCACCGCGTCCGCCGGCTCCGCGGCCGGCTTCGCCGCCTCCCCGAGGGCGATGACGACCTTGCCCGACGTGAGGTCTATCGGCCCGCGGTGCGGATCGCCCGAGCCGACGTCGTCCACGACGAGCTCCATCCGCTCCCGCGCCCGCCGGGCGTGGGCATGGCTGGGCGCGAACAGCTCCGCAACGATGTTCATCCCCGCGCCTCCCGCGACTCGGCTCGTTCGAACAACGCCGCGGCCCGCGGAACCGTTCCCGCCCCCGCCGCCCTCAGGCCGTCAGCCAGCCGCCCGAGACGTCCACGTCCGTGCCCACGACCGGCGCCGCGGCGGACGAGCCCAGCCACATCATCACCGCGGCCATCTCCTCGGCCCGCACGATGCGCCGGATCGGGTAGTCCTGCGCGATCTCCTCGTACGTCAGGCCGAACGCCTCCGCCGCCCGCCGCAGCATCGGGGTGTCCACCGCCCCCGGGGCGAACGCCGTCACGCGCACGCCCTCCGGCGCGTACTCCAGCGCCGCCACCTTGGTCAGCGACGCCACCGCGTGCTTGCTGGCGTTGTACGGGGAGATGGTCGCGAAGCCCACCTCCGCGGAGATCGAGGCGGTGTTGACGACGACACCGCCGCCCTGCGCCAGCATCTGCGGGATCTCGTACTTCATGGCGAGGAACGTCCCGGCGGCGTTGGTGCGCCACACGTCCTCCATGTCCGCGAGCGTCTGCTCGTGCAGCCGCGCCGCGCGCGGGCTTTCGATGCCCGCGTTGTTGTACGCGACGTCGACGCGCCCGTACCGCCGCACGCAGCCGTGCACGAAGTCCCGTACCTGGTCCTCGTGGCGCACGTCCGTGCGCATGTACGTGGCCTCCCCGCCCGTGCGGCGGATGTCCGCCTCGATCTCGCGGCCGAGCCGGGCCCGGCGCCCGCAGAAGAAGACCTTCGCGCCGCGGCGGGCCAGCGCGCGGGCGGCGGCCTCGCCCATGCCGGAGGTGGCGCCGGTGACGAGTACCACCTTGCCGTCGAACTCACCGTCACCGGCGCTCCTCGCGTCGCCGGCGGCCGGGGACGCGGCCCGCGCGGTCCCGGTCCCGACGGCTCCGGCGGCCAGCCCCGCGGTCAGGCCGGCGGCGCCGGTCCGGAGCAGGGCGCGTCTGGACGAGGGCCGGTGGGCGCCGGGCCGGTGGGCGCCGGGCCCATCGGGGGCCGGCCGGCCCGCGTCGGGGCGGGCAGGGTCGGGCCTTGTGGCTTCGAAGTCCGGTGCGGTCATGGGCGGGCTCCTCTCCGCGGTACGGGTGGGGCCGCGGGGCTCGGCCCGTACCGGCTCGTCTTCCGGTCGGGACCACCGAAACACCGGAGTTCGGGGCGGGTCCAATGCCTGCACCCATACGCTTCGGGCATGGACGAGCGGCCGGTCACCGAGGTTCCGGCGACGGACGTGGACACGCGCGTGCTGCGCTACTTCCTCGCCGTGGCCGAGCGGTTGAGCTTCACGGCCGCCGCCCGCGAGCTGTACGTCACCCAGCCCTCGCTGAGCCGGCAGATCCGCCGGCTGGAGGCGGACCTGGGCGCCGAGTTGTTCGAACGCGCCGGGCACGAGGTGCGGTTGACCGCGGCCGGCGAGGCGCTGGTGCCGGCGGCGCGCCGGATCACCGGCGACTGGGCGGCGGCCGTACGCGAGGTCCGTACCGCCGCGGCGGCCGCCCGCAACGTGCTGCGGCTCGGCTTCGTCGCCACCGGCGCGGGACCGCTGGGGCCGCGGGCGCGGGCGGCCTTCGCCGCGCGGCGGCCCGGTGCGGTGCTGGAACCGAAGCGGTTCGACTGGGGCGGCGAGGCCGAGGGCCTGCGCCGGGGCCTGGCCGATGTGGCGTTCGTGTGGCTGCCCGCCGACCTGACGGGGCTGCACGCGCGCACCGTCGCCACCGAGCGCCGCTGGGTCGCCCTCCCGCGCGCGCACCCGCTGGCCGCGCGGCCGGACGTGGGCATCGCGGACCTGGGCGACCAGCAACTGATGTGGACGCGCAGGGCGCCGAAGGCGTGGGTCGACTGGTGGGCGGTCAACCCGCGGCCGGACGGCTCGGAGCCGGTGTGGGGACCGGAGAACGACAACGTCGAAGAGATGCTGGAGCAGGCGGCGGCGACCGGGGCGGTGTGTTTCGCGGGGGAGTCGATGACCACGTACTACACGCACCCGGAGCTGGTCTGGCGGCCGGTCCGCGACATCGAGCCGCTGCGGATCGCGGTGGCCTGGCCGCGGGAGCGGACGAGCCCGCCGGTGGCGGACTTCCTGGCGGCGGTACGGGAGTGCGTCCGCGACCCGGAGGCGTACGCGTGAACGCTCAGCCCTCCTGCGCCTCGTAGCGCTCGCGGGCGGCGTGCACCTCCTCGATGTGCTCCTCCGCCCAGTCCTTCACCGCCGTGAGAAGCCCGGCGAGGCTGCGGCCGAGCGCCGTCAGTTCGTAGTCGACGCGGACGGGGACGGAGGGCGTGACGGCGCGGGTGAGGATGCCGTCGCGCTCCAGGGTGCGCAGGGTCTGGGTGAGCATCTTCGGGCTGACGCCGGCGATCTTCCGGCGCAGGTCGCTGTAGCGCCGCGGGCCGCCGGCGAGGGCGGCGACGACGAGGCTGACCCACTTGTCGCTGAGGCGGCCGAGGAGCTGGTTGGTGGGACAGTCCCGCATGAACGCGTCGTACGCGAAGCGCGCTTGCTCGCGTCGCTGGGCCGCCGTCGTGGTCGCCATGGCTCTCCTCCGGGTGGCCTAGGCACTCTCAGGTAACTACTTACCGATGGATACTAACTCTTCCTAGGGTTGCGGCAGCAGAGATCGATACCGATCAGGGAGAGAACTGGCCATGCGTGCTGCAGTGGTGACGGAGTTCGGCGGCCCCGAGGCCGTGACGATCGCCGACGTGGAGGTGCCGGAACCGGGCGCGGGGCAGGTGCGGATCAAGGTGGCCGCGGCGGCGGTCAACCCCGTGGACGGCGGGACGCGCGCCGGCGTCTTCGGCGCCGCGCCGGGCGGGACGTACACGGGACTCGGCTGGGACGTCGCGGGGACGGTGGACGCGGCGGGCGCGGGGTTCGCCGTGGGCGACGCGGTGGTGGCGCTGGTGCACGGGGTGGCGAAGCCGCTGGGCTCGCACGCCGAGTACGTGGTCGTGGACGGTGCGGCGGTGGCCCAGGCCCCGACGACGGTGGACGCCGTGCACGCCGCGGCGTTCCCGCTCAACGCGCTCGCCGCCGACCAGGCGCTGGGCCTGCTCGACCCCGCGCCGGGCACCTCGCTGCTGGTCACGGGTGCGGCGGGGGCGCTGGGCGGGTACGCGATCCAGCTCGCCGCCGCCCGCGGCGTCACGGTGACGGGCCTGGCCCGGGTGTCCGACGAGGAACTGGTCCGCGCCCTCGGCGCGGCGTTCACCACGGCCCCGGTCCCCGCCGCCTACGACGCCGTGCTCGACGCGGCGGTGCTCGGCGGCGAGCGGGCGCTGCCCTGGACCCGCGACGGCGGCGCGTTCGCCGCGGTCATCCCGAACACCGCCCCGGCCCCGGTCCGCGGCATCCGCACGGCGGCCCTCGACGTCCGCGCCGACGGCCCGCGGCTGGCGGAACTGGCCCGGCTCGTCGACGACGGCGTGCTGACCCCCCGGGTCGCTGAGACCTACGACCTGGCCGACGCCCCGAAGGCGCACGCCCGGCTGACGGAGGGCGGCATACGGGGACGCCTGGTGCTGGTGCCGTAGGACGGGGCGCGCTGCCGTAAGAGGCAGGGCACCTGGAACGGGCCCCTTACACAAGCCCGTTGCACACGCCCGGCGGCAGCACAGCTCAGCCGCCGGCCCCGAGCCGTGCGGCGATGCTGTCGCGGAGCGCGGCCGTCCGCTGATCGTCGTAGCCGGCGAGCAGGGCGAGGGCCGTCTCCCAGTGGCCGCGCGCCCCGTCCGGATCGCCCGCCCGCACCGCGGCGGCGAGGCCGTCGAGCGCGACGGCCTCGTGCCAGCGGTCGCCGAGCTCGTGAAAGCGGGCGGCGGCCCGGCGGTGGCAGGCGGCGGCCTCGTCGGGGCGGGCGAGCGCCCGGTGGGTCTCACCGCTCCCGTGCCAGGCGAGCGCCTCCCGGCCGCCGTCACCGATGCGGCGGTGCAGAGCGGCCGCCCGGTCGTACGTGGAAAGGGCCTCGTCGAACAGCCCGTTGGCCTGCTGTGCCGCCCCCAGGACCAGCAGACGCAGCCCCTCCGAGGCGGACATGCGGCGCCGGACGGCGATGTCCACGGCTCTCTGCGCCGACTCCAGGGCCGCGGTCGGCTCCCCGCGCTCGCGCTGGATGTTGCTCAGGCTGCGCAGCGCGCTGCCCTCGCCGAGTTCGTCGTGCAGATCCAGATAGACGGCGAGGGCCTGCCGCGCGCAGGCGTCGGCATCGGCCAGGGCCCCGGCCTCGTAGTACGCGTTGGCGAGGTTGGACAGCTCGACGGCCGCCCCCCGGGGCGCGTCCAGCTCCCGGAAGGCGTCGAGCGCCTGGGCGAAGTGGGTGACGGCGGCGTCGAGTCGCCTCCGGGCGAGAAAGACGAGGCCCAGCGAGTTCAGCGTGGCGGCCTCGCCCCTCCGGTCCCCCAGTGCGCGGCGGAGGGCGAGGACTTGGCGGTGGCACTCCTCTCCTTCCGCGAGCCGGTTGTTGCGTACGTGCGCTTCGCCCAGGCACCGCAGCACCCACGCCTGGGCGAACCGGTCGTGAAGGGCGTGACTCGACGACAGCCCGAGGCGGGCGGTCTCGGTCCACTCGGTGGTGGGCCTGGCGTGGGTCGAGCCGCGCCACTGCACGACCGGGAGCTGCCAGGCGAGGTCGTGGAGTTCCGCCCCCGCGGCGGCCCGCGTGGCGGCGTAGATATTGAGGCGCTCGCGTTCGATCCAGTCCACGGCCGCGTCGTAATCCCTGAAGGTCAGGGGTGGGGCCTCGTCGTCGGGCGTCGGCAGGGGCAGTCCGATCCCGTCCGGTCGTGCCCTCTGCCGTGCTGTCTCGGCGGTCAGCAGATACCACGTCAACACCCGTCCGAGCACGGCCTCCCGCTCGTCGGTTGCCATCTCGGCGTGCGCCCGGTCCGTGGCGTACGCGCGCAGCAGGTCGTGGAGTTCGAACCTGTCCGGGGCGGTCTGCTCCAGCAGATGGACGCCGACGAGCGCGTCGAGCAGCCGCCGGGTACCGCTCACGGAGTCCGCGGCCAGCGCGGAGGCCGCCGCGATGCTGAAGTCCGGGCCGGGGTGCAGGCCCAGGAGCCGGAACAGCCGGGCCTCCGGCTCCGGCAGCGCGCGATAGGACCAGGCGAAGACCGCATGGACGCCGTCCCCGTCTTCGTCGTCTCCCATGCTGAGGGTTTCCCACAGCGACGACTTGTCCCGCAAGTCGTCCAGCAGATCGCCCAGGCTCAGGTGCGGACGGCTGACCGCCCGCTCCGCCGCGATCCGGAGAGCGAGCGGGAGGCGGGCGCAGAGCCGTGCGAGCTCCGTCAGTTCGGGCGCGTCGTCCTCGGCGCGGCGACCCGCCGTGGTGGCGCGCAGCAGCGCGACCGCGTCGGGCTCCGGCAGAGGGCGCAGCGTCAGTGGGTACGCCCCGTCGCGTACGGCCAGGCCGCCGAGGTGACGCCGGCTGGTGACGAGCGTCAGGCAGTCGGGTCCTGCGGAGAGCAGGGGGCGGACCTGGCCGGCGGAGGCCGCGTTGTCCAGCACGGTCAGCACGCGGCGGCCCGCCAGGTGTGAGCGGTACAGCGCCCCGGCGGCGTCCGGGTCGGCGGGGATCGCCGGTGCCGGGACGCCCAGGGCGGTGAGCATCCGGTGCAGCGCCTCACCCGGCAGCAACGGCCGGCCGGGGTCGTAGCCGCGGAGGTTGACGTAGAGCTGCCCGTCGGGGAAGCGGGCGGCGATCCGGTGGGCCCAGCGCAGCGCGAGGGAGGTCTTGCCCACCCCGGCCGTCCCGGTGACGACGACCAGGGGCGGCGCTCCCGCCGCGCTGCCGAGTATCGCGTCCAGCTCGTGCAACTGCGCGGCCCGGCCGACGAAGTCGCGGGGAGCGAGCGGCAGTTGGCGCGGGACCGGGACGTCGGCGTCCGGGGGCCGGGGGTCGGCGTGATGGACGTGCAGACCCCCGCTGATGTCCCGGGCCTGGACCACGGCACCCGCGGTTCCCGACATCTCGGACCGCGTGGCGCCCGAGCCGCCGGCGGGGTCGTCCGGCTGGTGCGTCACGGCAGGGCGAGGACGCAGAACTCGTGGTCCTCCGGGTCGGTCAGGCAGGTCCACGGGACGTCGCCCTGGCCGAGGTCGAGGTCGCGGGCGCCCAGGGTGCGCAGCCGGGCCGCCTCCGCCTCCTTGTCGTCGCCGGGGTACGGCAGCAGGTCGAGGTGGACGCGGTCGGGGGCGGTCTTCTGTCCGGGGACGCGGAGGAGTTCGAGGTACGGGCCCCCGCCCCCGGCCGCGCGCAGCACCGCGTGGTCGTCGCTCACCTCCCGCACCGGCCAGTCCGTCGCCTCGCCCCAGAAGCGGGCCATGGCCCGCGGGTCCGCGCAGTCGACGACCACCGCGGCGATCGGCCCGGTGTCCCGGTAGACGTCCCGCGGCTCCAGCACGCAGAACTCGTTGCCCTCGGGGTCGGCGAGGACCGTCCACGGCACCTCGCCCTGGCCCACGTCGGCGGGGGTGGCGCCGAGCGCCAGGAGGCGGGCGACCAGTTCCTCCTGATGGGCCGCCGAGGTGGTGGCGAGGTCGAGGTGCACGCGGTTCTTCGCCGCCGTCCTGGGTTCGGGGACGGGCACGACGTCGATGCCGAGGGCGACGGGATGCGGCCATCGAAGGCCGCCGCCGGGGCCGACGTAGGTGGTGGCGCCGGATGCCTGGACGTGCCAGCCGAGCGCCTCCGCCCAGAACCGGCCGACCGCCGGGTGGTCGAGGGCCTTGATGTTCACCTGGACGGGTCGCAGAGCCATGCCGGCGATCCTATGCACCCGTGGCGCGCGCGTCGGCTCGCTTCTTGAAATCGAACACACGTATGATAGCGAGTCGTGAGCGACTACGAGTTTCCGGAGGAGTTGCTGCGGGCGAAGCGGGAGTGGTTCGCCGTCGCGCAGCGGTTGGAGGAGTTCCCGCTGCGCCCGTATACGGACAGCGCGGGCGTCGAGCACCGGGCGGGCAGCGGGTGGACGCCCGAGCTGGACCGGCAGGAGACGGTGCTGCGGAAGAGGTTCCGCGACCTGTCCATCGAGATATCGATCCACCCGTTCTGGGAGACGCTGAACGGGGGTACGGTCGCGGCGCGGATGGCGCTGCGCGAGGCGGCCCGGTCGTCGGGCGGCTGAGGTGCGCGCGGCGGCCCATGCGCGGACAGCGGTCCGGGGTGGGCGGGAAGACCGCCCACCCCGGGGGTGGTTCGACGGGTGCGGGAGCCGGGGTCAGCCGCGTACCGGCTCCGGGGCGGGGGTCGTGTCGTCGCCGGACCCGGCGGCGTTCACCTTGGTGCCGTCCGCCGCGGCGGCCTCCGCTGCGGAGTGGCCCGCTGCGTTGTGGCCCGGCGCGGTGTCGTCCGGCGCCGGCTCCTGCGGGCCCGCGCCCGTGGGCGGGACGTGGTTCAGGAGGCGTACGGCCAGGACCGCCACACCCGCCAGCAGCACCGCCGCGATGATCGCGGCCATGTGCATCCCGCTGACGTACGCCTCCCGCGCCGGGGCCAGCAGCGCCTCCGCCGTCCGCGCCGGCAGGTCCGCCGCCGCCGTGGCCGCGCCGGTGATGCCCTCCCGGGCGGCGTCCGCGGCCGGGCCCGGGGTGCCGGCCGGCACGCCGTCCTCCATCTGTCCGCGGTAGACGATCGTGCCGACGCTGCCCAGGGTCGCGATGCCCAGTGCGTAGCCGAACTCGCCGCTGGTCTCGTTCATCGCCGCCGCCGAACCCGCCTTCTCCGGCGGCGCGGAGCTGACGACCAGGTCGGTGCCGAGGGTCACCAGCGGCCCGGCCCCCAGGTTGATGAGCGCGAACCCCGTGACGACGTACGGCAGTCCGCCGGAGACGTCGGCCACCACGAGCAGCAGCAGGCCCACGACCGAGACGCTCAGCCCGCCGCCGATGAGCCGGGCCGGCCGGACGTAGCGGGCCGCGACGGGGGCCAGGCCGAAGCTGAACCCCGAGGTCACCACCGCGGGCAGCATCCACAGGCCCGCCTTCAGCGGCGAGAGCCCCTGCACCATCTGCAGGTACTGGGTGATGAAGAGCATCAGCGCGCCCATCAGGAACGTGCCGGCGAACATCCCGCCGAGCGCCGTGCAGAAGGCCCGGTTGCGGAACAGCCGCAGGTCCATCAGCGGGTGCTCCAGCCGCTGCTGGCGCCGTACGAAGACCGTCCCGAACGCGCCGCCCGCCGCGAGCGCCGCCAGCGGCACCGGTGCCCAGCCGTCCTTCGCCAGCTCCTTCACCGCGTACACCAGCGGCAGGACCGCCGCCAGGGACAGCGCCACGCTCGCCAGGTCCAGCCGGCCCGCCTTGGTGTCGCGGTACTCGGGCAGCACGATCGGGCCCAGCACCAGCAGCAGCACCATCGCGGGCACCCCGAGCAGGAACGCCGAGCCCCACCAGAAGTGCTCCAGCATCGTCCCGCCGACCAGCGGGCCGATCGCCGCGCCGCCCATGAAGCACATGAACCAGACGCCGATGGCCGCCGAGCGCTGCCGGGGGTCCTGGAACATGTTGGTGATCAGCGCCAGCGTCGACGGCGCCAGCGTCGCCCCCGCGATGCCGAGCAGCGCGCGGGAGGCGATCAGCATCTCCGGGCTGGTGGAGTACGCGGCGACCACGGAGGCGACGCTGAACGCCGCCGCGCCGGTGAGCAGCAGGCGGCGGCGCCCGATGCGGTCGCCGAGGGTGCCCATCGTGACGAGGAAGCCGGAGAGCATGAACCCGTAGACGTCCATGATCCAGAGCTGCTCGGTGCTGCTCGCGCCGAGGTCCGCGCTGAGGTGGGGCAGGGCGAGCAGCAGGACGAAGACGTCGATGGAGATGAGCAGAACGGGCAGCGCGAGCACCGCGAGCCCGATCCACTCCCGCCGCCCGGCCCGTGTCGCGATGTCGGTGGCCATGAGGTGTGCTCCTTGTCCGAAACAACCGTCCGGCGCCCCCTCGGGCGCCTCTCACCCGTGCGTCGAGCGAGCGGGACGGATTTCGACAGCGGAGCGGAGGAAATCTTGAATGTGAGGTGGATCACATGAGGGGGGTCAGAGGCGGACCGCCGCGCCCGTGACGTGCACCCGGGGATCGCCCGCGCGCAGCTCGACCTCCAGCAGCGAGGGGCTGCCCATGTCGTGGCCCTGGTGGAGGGTGAGCCGGTCCTGTCCGGCGGCCAGGCCCAGTTCGCGGACGTACGCGCCGAAGGCGGCCGCCGCCGCTCCGGTGGCCGCGTCCTCCACGACGCCGCCGACGGGGAACGGGTCGCGGACGTGGAAGACGGCGGGGGACTCGCGCCAGACGAGCTGGACGGTCGTGAGGTCCAGCTTCTCCATCAGGGCGCGCAGCCGGCCGAAGTCGTAGTCGAGGTCGGCGAGGCGGGCGCGGGTGGCGGCGGCGAGGACGAGGTGGTGCGCCCCGGCGAAGGCGATGCGCGGGGGCAGGGCGGCATCCAGCTCGGCGGCGGACCAGCGCAGCGCGGCCAGCGCCTCGGCGACGTCGGCGTCCGCGGCCTGCCGGACATGCGGCTCGACGCTGCTGAGCGTCGCCTTCAGCACGCCGTCCGCCTCGGTCACCGCCACCGGGACGCGGCCGGGCCGGGTGTGCAGCGCGAAGTCGCCGGCGCCCAGCCGCTCGGCGAGCGCCACGGCGGTCGCGACGGTCGCGTGGCCGCAGAAGGGGACCTCGGCGGCGGGGCTGAAGTAGCGGGCCGTGAACGACCGGCCGGCGCCGGCCTCGTCCGCCGGGCCCGGAGTGAGGAACGCGGTTTCGGAGTAGCCCACGTCGGCCGCGATGGCGGCCATCCGCTCGTCGGAGAGGCCGGTGGCGTCGAGGACGACGCCGGCCCGGTTGCCCCCGGCGGGGTCGGTGGCGAAGGCGGTGTAACGCAGTACGTCGGTCATGCAGGGGTGAACCCGCGACGGTGTGTCCGGTGTTCCCGCAGGTACGCGGCGGTGCCCGCCGGCGGCGCGCAGGCCGGCGGGCCCGGGGTCACCAGGCCGTGAGCACCGGCGGGCCCGGTTCGTACCGCCGCCAGGCGTCGTTGAGGCGGCCGAGGCGGGCGGGGTCGGCGATGCCGCGTACCAGTGCGATCTTTCCGTGGGCGAGGTCGAACGTCACGGCGCCGATGACCTTGTCGCCGACCACGAAGAGGACGGCGGGGCCACCGTTCACGTGCGCGGAGTGGACGGCGGGCAGGCCGCCGGCGAAGCGCCGTTTCACCGCCGAGGGCGCGAAGCCGGCCCGGGCGATGCCCGCGATGCGCTGCGGGGTGTCGTACTGCAGCATCACCGAAGTCAGGCCGGCGCCGTCGGAGATCGCGGTCGGGTCGTCCGTGAGCAGTTCCACGAGCCGTTCCGTACGGCCGGAGGCGGCGGCGGTGAAGAACTCCTCGGCGATCCGCAGCGCGGCCGCCGGGTCGACCTCGCCGCCGCGGGGGCGCGCGGCGGTGACGCGGCGGCGGGCCCGGTGCAGGTGCTGCTGGCTCGCGGACTCGGAGACGTCGAGGATCCCGGCGATCTCGGCGTGGCCGTAGGAGAAGGTCTCGTGCAGGAGGTAGACGGCCCGCTCGACGGGTGACAGGCGTTCCATGAGGGTGAGCACGGCCAGGGACACCGACTCGCGGCGCTCGAAGGTGTCGGCCGGGCCGAGCATCGGGTCGCCTTCGAGGAGCGGTTCCGGCAGCCAGGTGCCGACGCTGCGTTCGCGGCGGGCGCGGGCCGAACGGAGCCGGTCGAGGCAGAGGTTGGTGACGACCTTGGTCAGCCACGCCTCCGGCACCTCGATCCGTCGCCGGTCGGCGGCCTGCCAGCGCAGGTACGCGTCCTGTACGGCGTCCTCGGCGTCGGTGGCAGAGCCCAGCATCCGGTAGGCCAGCGAGGCCAGCCGGTCCCGGCTGGCCTCGAAACGTCCGGTGTCGAAGCGGTCGGTGGCGGTGCCGTCCATACGTTCCACCCTAGGTGTGCCGTCTCATGAAGTCGGTGCCGCGGTCCCGGACACCGCCCGGCGAAGGAGCCACCGGGAGTCCGGGCGGCGAACGATGCCCCCGTACGCGCGGTTCGGTCCGCCGGCCACGAGCGCGGCAGCCGTCGCTTGACTTCATGCCGACATGAAGTCGCAGCATGCGTCCATGTCCATGGATCAGGAAGCGGTGGAAGAACGCCGCGAGACCGAAGCCCTGCTGGCCGTCATCGACACCGCGGACCGGATGCCGGACGCGACCCGGCTGCGGGCCCGCTCCTATGAACTGCTGTCTCCCGTCCCGGGCTCGACCGTCGTGGACGTCGGCTGCGGCGCCGGACGAGCCGTGGGCGAGCTGACCGTACGCGGCGTCCACGCGGTGGGGGTGGACCCCGGCCGGTGGATGCTCGCCGCGGCCCGGGAGCGGTGGCCGGAGGCCGAGTTCCGGGAGGCCGGGGCGGAGGATCTGCCGTTCGCCGACGGAAGCGTGCGCGGTTACCGCGCGGACAAGGTCTTCCACGTCCTTCAGGAGCCGGCGCGCGCGGTGGCGGAGGCGCGCCGGGTCCTCTCTCCGGGCGGCAGGATCGTCCTGGTCGGGCAGGACTGGGACGCCATCATGATCGATTCGGATGACCCGGCGCTCACCCGCACGATCGTGCACGCCCGCGCCGACCTCCTGGGCGCGCCCCGCGCCGGTCGGCAGTACCGCGGCCTGCTCCTGGCCGGCGGCTTCGACGAGGTCACGGTCGAGGTGCACACCAGTGTGTTCACCGACCCCGCGATGCTGTCGCTGGTCGCGCGGCTCGCCGAGCCGGTCTGCGCGAGCGGCGCCGTCGGCCGTGACCGGGCGGACGGATGGCTCGCCGAACAGCGCCGACGTGCCGAGGCCGGCCGGTTCCTCGTCGCCGTCCCCGTCTTCGTGGCCTCCGCCTCCGCCTGAAAGGCCATCAGGCCGTCCGCATCCGGGGTCGTCCGGGACCTCCGCGGACCCGACGTCCGCCGTCAACCGCATCTAGGCGGCCAGGGAAGGGTTCTCGCCGGTCGCGTCCCACGAGGGGTCCGGCGCCGTCCCCGGCGCGGCGGCCAGCCGGCGCCTGCGCCGGGGCACGCCGTACGTCGGGTGCAGGGTGCCCCACAGCGAGCCCCGGACGATGCACGCCTTGACCCGTGCCGCCGTCCGGCCGGCCACGTATGCGGGCTTCGCCCGTGCTTCGTCGTCGACGGGCTGCAGGATCCCGTCCCGCCGCCCGAGGCTGATGTGGTTGAAGGTGTAGACCAGCTTGGTGTGCGCGACCTCGCGGCCGGTCAGGTGCGCCACGATCGCGTCGATCGCCTGCTTGCCGGTGTAGCCGGCGGAACCGCAGGACATCGGCAGCGGCCTGCCGTTGTCGCCGAGGGCGCGGACGCTGTCGCCGACCGCGTAGACGTCCGGGTGCGAGACGGACCGCATGGTGCGGTCGACGACGATCCGCCCGTCGTCGGTGACCTCCAGTCCGGCGGCGGCGGCCAGCGGGTCGACCGCGAACCCCCCGGTCCACACGGTGGCGTCGGACGCCAGGGCGGTGCCGTCCGTGCACCGCACCCGCGTCGCTTCCACGGCCGCGACCACGGTGTGCTCCCGGACGGTGATGCCCATCCGGTCGCAGGCCCGGCGCAGGTGGGCGCGGGCACCGGCGGAGAGCCGGGCGCCCAGCTCGCCGCGCGCGACCAGCGTCACCGACAGGCCGGTCCTGGCCTCGGCGATCTCGGTGGCGGTCTCGATGCCGGTCAGCCCGTCGCCGACGACCACGACGGTCCCGCCCGCGCCCCGGGTGTCCAGGCTGTCCAGCCGGTCGCGCAGGCGGAGCGCCGCGGGCCGGGCGGTGACGTGGAAGGCGTGCTCGGCCACCCCGGGGACGTCGCGGTAGGCGACGCGGCTGCCGAGCGCGTAGACGAGCGTGTCGTAGGGCAGCAGGCCGCCGCCGTCGGCGTCGGCCACGGCGACGACCCGGTTCTCGGGGGCGACGGCGGTGATCCGGGCCACCCGCAGCCGTATCCCCGTGCCCGCGAAGACGTCGGCGAGCTGCGGGGTCTCGATCTCCCCGCCGGCCGCGAGCCGGTGCAGCCGCAGCCGCTGGACGAACTCCGGCACCGCGTTGACCACGGTGATCTCGGTGTCCGCCGGGGACAGCCGGCGGGCCAGGTTCCCGGCGGTGTAGGCCCCGGCGTAGCCGGCGCCGAGGACGACGATGCGGTGCTTCATGTGCGGCTCCCTGTGTGTCGCTTGCTCCCGAGACCTGAGCGGCACAGCGCCGCGATTGCTGACAGGAACGGCACGTGACATGGGTCACAGCGCTACGGGAGCGGGGCGCGCGCGGTCCGCAGCCGGGTGATCTTCAGTTCGTATTACTGACGTGTGCGCGTCACTTCCCTCTCATCTCGCCGCCTGAGACTCTCCCCACGTCGCACCCCCCGAACGGAGAGGTGACCCATGCCCGAGTTCCCCCTCAGCCGCCGTCGCGCCCTCGGCACCGCCGCCGCAGCCGCCCTCGCCCCGACCGTCGTCGGGCTCTCCGAGGCGCGGGCCGCCGGCCCCGCGCGCGGAGCCGGCGGCGAGGACGAACTGCACGTCATGAGCTTCAACCTCCGCTACGCCTCCGCCACCCCGCCGAACTCCTGGCCCGAGCGCCGCCCCGTGATGCGCGCGCTGCTGCGCGCCGAGGAGCCGCACCTCGTCGGTACCCAGGAGGGGCTGTACCCGCAACTGCTCGACATCGCCACCGACCTCGGCCGCCACCACGCCTGGATCGGGACCGGCCGGAAGGGCGGCAGCAAGGACGAGTTCATGGCGGTGTTCTACGACATCCGCCGGCTGGCCCCGGTCGCGTTCGACCACTACTGGCTCTCCGACGAGCCCTACCTGATCGGCTCCAACACCTGGGGCAACGCCGTGCTGCGGATGGTCACCTGGATCCGCTTCCGCGACCTGGTCACGGGCGGCGAGTTCTACCACGTCAACACCCACCTCGACCACGTCAACCAGCAGGCGCGCGAGCGCTCCGCCGACCTGATCACCAGCCGCTTCGCGGAGTTCGACACCTCGCTCCCGCGGGTCGTCACCGGCGACTTCAACGTCCCCGCGCACCGCAACCCCGTCTACGACGCGATGCTCGTGGGCGGCGGTCTGGAGGACACCTGGGACGCGGCGGAGCGGCGCAGCGACGCGTACGCCACGTTCCACGGCTACCGGCCGCTGGTGCCGGAAGGCGACCGCATCGACTGGATCCTCGTCACGCCGGAGGTGCGGACGCGGTACGCCAAGATCAACACGTACCAGCGCGACGGCCAGTTCCCCAGCGACCACCTGCCGGTGCAGGCGTTCCTGCGGCTCTGACGGCCACGGCGCCGGCGGCCCCGGGGCCCGCCGGCGCCACCCGTCCCCTCCGGCTTCGGCCTAGCCCTCGTCCTCGTCCCGCTGCTCCGCCCTGCCGCGCAGCCGCTCCAGCTCGCGCCGGTCCCGCTTCGTCGGCCGGCCCGTGCCGCGGTCGCGACGGGCGACCGGGGCGGCCATCTCGCGCGGCGGCGGGGGCGGGCTGTGGTCGGCGTAGCACTCGACGGCCACCGGCGCGCCGACCCGCTTGCGCAGCAGCCGCCTGACCACGACGATCCGCTCCCGCCCGGCCAGCCGCACCCGTACCTCGTCGCCGACCCGCAGCGCCTGGGCCGGCTTCACGCGGTCGCCGTTGACGCGGACGTGCCCCGCCTTGCAGGCGGTGGCCGCCGCGGAGCGGGTCTTGGTGAGCCGTACGGACCAGATCCAGCTGTCGACCCGTACGCTCCCGTCCTCTCCAGCCATGTCATCGACTCTACGGGCCCGTGCGGAGGGATAATCCCCACGGAGCGGACCTCGGGAGGAGATCATGAAAGCGATCGTCACAAGCGGCTACGGCGGAGCGGAGAATCTGCGGCTCCTTGAGGTGCCCAAGCCCAAGGTCGGCCCCGACCAAGTGCTCGTGCGGGTGAAGGCGGCCGGGGTCAACCCCGTCGACTGGAAGGTCGCGGCGGGCGGGCTCGACAGCATGATGTACGTCCACTTCCCGCTCATCCCCGGCTGGGACGCGGCCGGCGTGGTGGAGGAACTGGGCGCGGACACCCCGGAGTTCGCCGTGGGCGACGAGGTGCTGGGGTATGTGCGCCGGGACGAGATCGGGCAGGGCACGTACGCGGAGTACGTCGCCGCGCCCGTACGGACCCTGACCCACAAGCCCGCCGCGCTGAGCTGGCAGCAGGCCGCGGCGCTGCCGCTGGCCGGGCTCACCGCGCTGCGCTCGCTGGACCGGGTGGGCGCCGGGGACGGCGAGACGGTGCTCATCCACGGCGGCGCGGGCGGCGTCGGCTCGCTCGGCGTCCAGCTCGCGGTCGTCCGCGGGGCCCGCGTGATCGCGACCGCGAGCGAGCGCAACCACGACTTCCTGCGCTCGCTGGGCGCCGAGCCCCTGACGTACGGCGACGGCCTCGCCGACCGGGTGCGGGAGATCGCACCGGACGGGGTGGACGCGGCGCTGGACTTCGCGGGCGGCGGGGCGGTGCAGGTCTCGCATGAGGTGCTGAGGGACCCGGCGCGCTCGGCGTCGATCGTGGACGGCGAGGTGAAGAAGCTGGGCGGGCAGGTCGTGTGGGTGCGCCCGGACGCGGAGGGCCTGGCGCATCTGGCGGGACTCGCGGCTGCGGGCAAGCTGACGGTGCACGTGGAGGCGCTGCCGCTGGCGGAGGCCGCGGAGGCGTTCCGCCGCAGCGAGTCGGGCCGTACGCGGGGCAAGCTGGTGCTGGACGTGCCGTAGCGCCGGGGCGGGGAGGGGCGGGGATGCCCGCGGGTGCAGTCGCCCGCGGGCGCTGATGCCCTACGAGCGCACGGGTCGCAGACGCGGCGCGCCGGGCGGTGGGCCGCGGGGGCGGCACGGCCGTGGCCCGCACGGATCCGCATGACGCGTGTTGCCCGCCGCGGGCGCGGGTGCGCGGCCCGCCGGGGCCGCGAGCACGGGAGCCGAGCTCACCTTGCCGCGGCGGGCGTTGCGTGGGTGCCGTCGGCGGGGGCGTCCCGGGCGGCGGGGGCGCCTTGCGCTGCCCGAGGGCGGGCGCGTGCGTACCGCCGCGCCCCGCGCCACCCGCAAGGTGACCCCGTCCCGCAGGCACGGGGTCACCCCGGCAGCGCCCCGCGCTACCGCAGCTCCGCCCGGTGGGTGGCGCCGCGGGAGCCCGCCGTGCGCACCGTCACCCGGCCCTGCCTCCCCGGTGCCACCTCCACCGTCGGATCCGCGCTCGTCACCGCGCGGATCCGCAGCGGGAGTTCGAGGTGGACCTCCGTCGCCGTATGGCCCGGATCCGAGACCGCCAGGGAGATCGTGTCGCCGCGGCGTTGCAGCAGGACCGTGGCCGGACCTCCGCTGCGGATGCCCGCCGCCGTGGCCGGCGCCCAGAAGTGGGCCGCCGTCAGGCCCAGATGGGGGATCTCGACGGCCTGCGCCGCCGCGTCGTTCGCCGCCACCCGGACCGGGCCGCGCGCCGACCACGCCGCCGTCGCCACCCGGCTCGCCGCGGGCAGCAGTGCGTACGCGTAGCGCGCCCCGGCGGGCGACGTGCCGTGGTCCAGCCAGAGCGTCAGATAGCGCCGGGTGTGCGGGGTGGTGGAGCCGCCCGTGTCGGCGCCGGTGTTGATGTCCCGCCAGGCGCCCGTACGCTCCTCGCGCAGCGCCCGCAGGCGGTTTCCCGCGCCCCCGTCCAGGAAGACGTACCCGCCGGTCCCCTCCAGGTGCGCCCACCGCGCCCGTGCGAAGTCCCGCTCCCAGCCGGCCTCTCCCGGCTGCCGCCGGCCGTCCACCACGAACGCCGGCTCGCCGTCCCCGCGCAGGCTGCGGTTCTCGACCGTCGTCTCGATCACCCTGCCGTCGGCCGCCGTGATGTCCGCGCCCAGCGCGACCACCGCGTCGTCCAGGAAGAACCACGTCTTCCTGGCCCGCAGCGAGCTTCCGTCCGCGCGCAGCTCGAACGCCGCCGCCCCGTACCGCCTGTGCAGCACCGCGCCGCCCGACACCTCGTTCGCCGGGCGGAACTCCGTCCAGACGGACCCCAGGTTCGCGCGCGGGCGCGTGTCGACGGTCGTGCCGGGCAGCCGGTACGCGTTCACCGTGGGCCAGAAGGCGTCGCCGAACTGCCCCTGGTCGCCCGGGAGATAGAGGTAGCCCACGCCGTCGCCGGTGTACCAGCCGCGGGCGTTCTCGCCGTTGCCCGCCTCGTACGCCGCGACGCGCTTCGACGACAGCGACAGCGTGTACGACCAGCCGGGCCGCCGGTGCACGACGCGCTCCATGGCGGCGAAGGAGTGGTGGCCCGTGAGCGGCGGCGCGGCCGGCACCCCCGGGTCGGCGAGCACGGCCTTCGCCCGCTGGATGTGCGGGAGGCCGACGAGCGAGAGGTACGGGTACGCCGACTGCCGCTCGATCCAGCCCTTCGCCGCCGCGTGCCAGCGCGCGGCCTGGCCGGCGGGCGCGGCCTCCGCCACCTGCAGGACGTACGAGACGGCGAGCGCGCCGTCCACGTGGTCCGGAGCGCGCTCGCGGGAGATCGCCCGGCCGCGTACCGCGTCCATCATCAGCCCGTCGGTGATCACCGGGGCGAACGACCGCTCGACCGCGTCGAAGAGCACGGTCGTCGCGGGATCGGTGACCGCCCACGCCGAGCCGGCGAGCAGCGCCATCAACTGGCCCGCGGCGGCCAGGAGCACCGCGCCGTACGTGCCGGTGTAGGCGACCGAGCCGTGCTGGACGAAGGAGCCGTCGCGGTAGAAGCCGTCGCCCGAGGTCACGTACTGGAAGAGGCTGTTGCGCCCGCCGTCGCGCACGTCGGACAGGCCGTCGCGGGCCAGCGCGGTCTTCTCCGGGCTACGGCCCAGCAGCCCGCGCAGCGCGACGATGACGCACTTGTCGGCGCGGTTGGCGCCGGTCTCCGAGAGCGTCGGGGCGTTGGTGCGGCGGTCGGGGTCGGGGACGAAGCGGTCGACGGTGGCGAGGTACGCGGCGAGGTCGGCGGCGGGCAGCAGGGCGCGCAGCAGGACGCAGCAGTCGAGCAGGGCGCGCGGGGCGCCGATCTCCCAGAACCACCAGTTGCCGCTCTGGGTACGGCCCGGGTGGTAGGCGGTGTCGTGGAGGAAGCGCAGCGCGTCGAGCAGTGCGGCGGCGACCTCGGTGCGGCCGGTGAAGGAGGTGCCGGGGGCGGTCCAGGCGGTGGCGAGGGTGCGCAGCCGCGGGTAGCACTGGCCGAAGTTGCCGGCGTCGGCGACGGGGGCGAGGTCGGGCCAGAGCGCGGTGCGTCCCGCCGACCGGTCCAGGGTGTCCCACCAGCGGCGGGCCTCGGCGTCGAGGTCGGCGAGGGCGGCGGCGAAGTCGGGGTCCGCGGGGTCGTAGCCGTCGCCGGCGAGCATGCGGGCGGCGCGCTCCAGCAGGGCTTCCTCGTCGGCGGGTGCGGCGGCGGCCGGCGGTCCCGAGGCGGCGGCGCCGGGGGCCGCGGCGTACGCGGCGGCGGCGGTCGCCGGGACGAGGAGCGTCCCGGCGCTCGCGGCGAGCAGGGCGCGGCGGGAGGGCACGGGCGGGCGGACGGGGCGCATCGGGCTCCCTCGGTTCGTACGAAAGGGTCCGTGGTCACCTGCATGAAAGCGCTTGCTGCCCGGGTCGGCAACCCCCGCCGCACGAACGGGGGTTGCCCGGCGACCCCTCAGCGCGACGTGAGGTCCGCGGTCGCCTCCGGCGGCTGGGTGTCCTTCGCCGCCGTACCGCCCGCCGCCCCGGCCTCTGCGCCGTCCGCCGCAGCCGCGCCCTCCTCCGGGTCCGAGCCCAGCGAGTCGATCAGCGCGTCCTGCTCCGCCCCGCCCTCGGGGCGCAGCAGCCCGATGCCCACGTACAGCACCAGCGACGTCAGCAGCGGCAGTCCCACGAGCGCGGCCTGCGTGGTGCCGTCCAGCACCCAGTGCAGCACCGCCCACAGCCCCAGGCCGCCGGCCCACGACACGATGGCCGCCGTCGGGCCGCAACGCCGGAACCACGGCAGCATCCCCAGCATCAGCGGGATCGAGATCGGCCCCATCGTCGCCGCCACCAGGTCCACGACCACATCGAGCACGAAGCCCTCACCCCCGGTCGCGATCGCGATGACCATGCTCACCGACACGAACGCCACCGTCGTCACCCGGGCGAACGTCAACTGTGCCCGGTCGGTCAACTGCCGTACCCGCGGCACCAGCACGGGCGCCATGTCCCGGGTGATGACCGCCGAGATCACGTTGGAGTCCGAGGCGACCATCGCCATCGTGTGGCAGAAGAACCCGGCCAGCACCAGCCCCGTCAGGCCGGCCGGCATCAGCTCCTTCGCCAGCTCGATGTACGACTCCTCGCTGTTCTCCAGCCCCGGCACGATCAGCGGCGCCGCGAACATCGGCAGGAACAGGACGAACGGCCACACCAGCCACAGCCCGCTGGACAGCAGCGCCGAGCGCTTCGCGGCGGAGCCGGACGGCGCGGCCATGTACCGCTGCGCCAGGTTCCACATGCCGCCGTTGTACTCGAAGGTCTTCACCAGCAGGAACGCCAGCACCAGCGTCGTCGTCACCGGCCCGGTGACCGGGTCGTGGTGGCTGTCCGGCAGGTCGTCCCACATCGTCCACAGCGAGGAGAAGCCGCCCAGCTCCGCCAGCACGGCCCAGAACATCACCACACCGGCCAGGAACTGGATGACGAACTGGCTGAAGTCCGTGAGCACGTCGGCCCACAGGCCGCCCACTGCCATGTACGCCATGGTCGCCACGCCGGTGAAGAGGATCCCCCACTCCAGCGGCACGTCCGCGAAGCCCTGGAGCAGTACCGAGATCGCCACCCACTTGGCCGCGATGTCGACGACCTTCAGCAGTGCGCCGCTGTACGCCAGCACCTGCTGCGTCGGCAGGTTGTACCGCTTCGCCAGGTACTCCAGCGGCGAGGCCACGTCGTGCTTCGCGCGCAGCCGCGCCCAGCGGGGCGCGAAGAGGAACGCGCCGACCCCGATGCCGAGGCCGATGGTCAGCGCCCACCACACGTACACCGTCAGCCCGTGGTCGTAGGCGACGGCGGCGAACGCGACGAACATCACCGCGCTGTAGCCGGACATGTGGTGCGAGATGCCGGACAGCCACCACGGTATGCGGCCGCCGGTGGTGAAGAAGTCCTTCACGGTGTGGACGCGGTTCTTCGACCACCAGCCGATGCCTACCATCACGCAGAAATAGGCCCCGACCATGATCCAGTCAGCGATGGACATCGCGGCTCCTGCCTGTGTCTTCTCCGATGGGTGGGGGGTGGTGCGCGTGCCGCGTGCCGAGCGCTCACCAACGGGCCCGCGCGGGGGCGAAGCCGGGGTGGAAGCGGCGCATGTACGCGGTGTCGTCGCGGCGCCGGACGCCGCACCTCTCGTACTGCTCGTGCAGCACGGCCAGCGCGTCGCGGTCCAGCTCGACGCCGAGTCCGGGACCCGGCGGCAGCGGTACGGCGCCGCCGGTGAAGGCGAGGGCCCCGGGGGCGATCACGTCCTGCCCGTCCCGCACCGTCAGCCAGGGGGTGTGGGTGTCGCAGGAGTGGTCGAGGTTGGGGGTGGCGGCGGCCAGGTGCGTCATCGCGGCGAGGCTGATGCCGAGGTGGGAGTTGGAGTGCATGGACAGGCCGATGCCGAACGTCCCGCAGAGCGCCGCGACCTGCGCGGACTTCAGCAGCCCGCCCCAGTAGTGGTGGTCCAGCAGCAGCACCCCGACGGCGCGTTGCGCGATCGCCGGCGGCAGGTGGGCGTGCGTGACCACGGCCATGTTCGTGGCCAGCGGCATCGGCACCTTCGCCGCGACCTCGGCCATCCCCTCGATCCCGGGCGCCGGGTCCTCCAGGTACTCCACCGTCCCGGCCAGTTCGGCGCCGACGCGTACGGAAGTCTCCGGCGTCCAGGCGGCGTTGGGGTCGATGCGCAGCGGCAGCCCGGGGAACGCGTCGCTGAGGGCGCGTACCGCCGCGATCTCCTCGTCGGGCGGGAAGACCCCGCCCTTGAGCTTCAGCGAGCGGAAGCCGTACTCGTCGACGAGCAGCCGCGCCTGGGTGACGATGCCGTCCGGGTCCAGCGCCGCGCCGAAGCGGTCGTCGGGCGCGTCGGGGTGGCCCGCCCACTTGTAGAAGAGGTACGCGCTGTACGGCACGGCGTCGCGCACCGGCCCGCCGAGCAGATCCGCCACGCGGCGCCCCGTGGCCTTGCCGACGATGTCGAGGCAGGCGACCTCGAAGGGGGAGAAGACGGAGTCGACGGTCTTGCCGTTGCTGCCGGCACCGGTCAGACCGTGCTGGTCGGTGAAGACGTCGGTGCCGACACTGGCGGCGACGCGGGCGTAGAGGCCGTGGTGGTGGCCGGCGTCGGCGCCGGTCAGGGCGCGGGCGGCGGCGCGCAGCCGGTCCAGGTGGGAGGCGTCGCCGTAGCTCTCGCCGAGGCCGGTGAGGCCGTCGTCGGTGACGACCTCCACGACGCTGCGCAGGGCCCACGGCTCGTGTACGCCCGCGGCGTTGAGCAGCGGCGGGTCGCGGAAGGCGACGGGGGTGACGGTGATCTCGCGTATCCGCATCATCGGGCGGCCCCGGCGATCTCCAGGCCGGCGGAGACGATCAGCTCCAGCTCGGCGAGGTGTTCGGGATGCGGGTCGGCCAGCGGCGGCCGTACGCCGCCCGTGTCCAGGCCGCGCAGCCGGGCGCCGGCCTTGACCAGCGAGACCGCGTAGCCGGGGACTTCGTTGCGGAGCCGGACGAGGGGGATGTAGAAGCCGCTCAGCAGCCGGCGTACGCGCGCGTCGTCGCCCGCGGCCCGCGCCCGGTGGAAGGCGAGGGCCACCTCGGGGACGAAGCAGAAGACGGCCGAGGAGTACAGCCGCGCGCCCACGGCGGCGTACGCGGCGGCCGAGACCTCGGCGGTGGGCAGGCCGTTGAAGAAGGTGAAGTCCTTCGCGGGACCGTCGCGGCCGTCGAGCGCGGCGTGGACGGCCGGGATGACGCGCTGCATCAGCTCGATGTCGCCGAGCCCGTCCTTGAAGCCGGTGACCGTGGGGATCCGCGCCAGCTCCGCGGCGCCGGCGGGGGTGAAGCGGGCGTTGTCGCGCTGGTAGACGACCAGCGGCAGGGCGGTGGCGGCGGCGACCTCGCGCACGTACGCGACGAGCCCCGCCTCCGGCGCGGCGACCAGGTACGGCGGCATCAGCAGCACCCCGTCCGCGCCGGCCCCGGCGTACACCGGCACCCGGCCGCCCGCGGCCACGACGGCGGTACGGACCACCCGCCGGTGCTCCGCGCCGTCGAGCGCGTGGAACTCGCCGGTGCCGCAGGCGGCGAACACCGCCCCCGCGCCCTGCGCGACGCCGTCGGCGACGTGCCGGGCGAGCACGTCCTCGTGCACCGCGCCGGCGGCGTCGAAGGGGGTGAGGGGGAAGAACAGGATGCCGTCGAGCCGCACCGGGACCTCGATTCATCTATCTGAACGAAAGATATGAATCTGAATTGGTGCCGGAAACGTAGAGGTGGGGGCGACGGCCGTCAAGGGGGTGCGCGCGGGTTCCGGCCGCGGGGGCAGGGGCGCCCGCGCGCGAACGGCGGCCTCAGTGGGGCCAGATGGGCGGGTCGGTGCAGAACGGGCCGCCCAGGTTGGCCTGGTCCGGTGCGTCCGGCGCGTCGGGGCCGAGCTCGGCGAGGAGCTTGTCCGCGTACGCCTCGGAGTCGTCCTGCGGCTCGTAGCCGAGCGCCCGCGCCGTGCCGAGGTCCCACCAGGCGCGGGTGTTGGCGGAGCTGCCGTAGACGACGGTGTGGCCGACGTCCGGCGCGCTCAGCGCGGCGTGGAACAGGCGGGCCCCGTCGGCAGGGCTGAGCCAGAGGGAGAGCATGCGCACGGAGGTCGGCTCGGGGAAGCAGGAGCCGATGCGTACGGAGACGGTCTCGATGCCGTGCTTGTCCCAGTAGAGCTGCGCCAGGTCCTCGCCGAAGCACTTGGACAGGCCGTAGAAGGTGTCGGGGCGGTGCGCGGCGTCGGTGCCGATCAGCTCCGCGGCGGGCACGCGGCCGGTGCGGCGGGGCCGGGGGTGGAAGCCGACGGCGTGGTTGCTGGAGGCGAAGACGACACGGCCGACGCCCTCTTCGCGGGCGGCCTCGTAGAGGTGGTACGTGCCCTCGATGTTGGCGCGCAGCACCTTCTCGAACGTCGACTCCAGCGAGATCCCGGCGAGGTGGAGCACCGCGTCGACGCCGCGCAGGGCCTCGCGCAGCGCGGCGCGGTCGGCGAGGTCGGCGGTGACGGCGCGCTCGGGTCCCGGGGTGACGGCGACGCGGTCGAGCAGGCGCAGCTCGTGGCCGTGGGCGGGGAGCAGGCCGCGCATCAGGGTGCCGATGCCGCCGGCGGCGCCGGTGAGCAGGACGGTGCGCGGTGGGCGGTGGGCTGACATCGTGACTCCTCGGTGGTGCGGGGCGTCGGTGGACGGGGCGGCGGGGAGGCGGTCTTGACGGTGCGTCGGGGCGGCCTTAGCGTGCCTGTTCACCAATATGGACGCCGGGCAGAAATGTGTACACCCTGATGATGACACCTCGTGCTTCGGTCTTTCTGTATCCGTGGGACGTCGTCGGCGACCCCGCCGCCGCGCGCCGGGTGGCGGAGTTGGGCGTACGGCAGGTGACGCTGGCCGCCGCGTACCACTCCACCCGCGCCGTGACCCCGCGCCACCCGCGCCACCGCATCGTCACCGCCCGGCACTCCGCGGTGCTCTACCCCCCGGACGCGCGCCGGTGGGCGGGGCGCGCGCTGCGCCCGTACGCCCAGGACTGGGTGGCCGCCGCCGACCCGTTCGGCGAGGCGGCGGAGGCGCTGGCCGGGGCGGGGGTGGAGGTGAACAGTTGGGTGGTCCTCGCGCACAACTCCCGGCTGGGCGCGGAGCATCCGGAGACCTCCGTGGTCAACGCGCACGGCGACCGCTACCCCTGGGCGCCCTGCATCGGCCGGCCCGACGTGCGCGACTACCTCGTCCGGCTCGCGGCGGAGGCGGCGACCCGGCCGGGGGCGCGGGGCTGCGAGCTGGAGTCGTGCGGGTGGTACGGGCTGGCACATCTGCACGCGCACGACAAGACCGGCGGCGTGGCCCTGGACGCGGCCGGGCAGGTGCTGATGTCGCTGTGCTTCTGCGACCGCTGCCGCGACGGCTACGCGGCGTACGGCGCGGAACCCGACGACTTGCGGTCGGCGGTCACCGCCGCGCTGCGGCCCTACTGGGACGGCGCCGCCGCCGCACCGCCGGCCACGGCCGAGGCGGTGGAGGCGGCGGGCACCTGGGCCCGGATCGTGGGGCTGCTGGGCGCCGAACGGGCCGCCGCGGTGCTGGGCTGGCGGCGCGCGGCGGCCACCCGGCTGCAGCGCGAGGCGGTCGCGGCGGTACGGGCCGAGGCCCCGGACTCCGCGTTCCGCGTCCTGCTGCACGCCACCCCGGAGCCGTACGCCTGCGGCGCGAACGCCGGCGTGGACCCGGCGGAGGTGCTGCAGTTCGCGGACGGCCTGGTCCTGCCCTGCACCGGCGGCCCCGCCGCCCGCACCGCGGCCCTGGAACCCTGTGTCCCGTACCGCCGCCCGCACACGACCCTGGCGGCGAACCTCACGGTGGTCGCGGGTCTCGGCGGCACCCCGGCGAGGCTGGCGGAGGACGCGGCCCACGCGGCGAAGCTGGGCGCGGACGAACTGCGGCTGTACCACGGGGGACTGGCGTCGGGGGAGGACCTGGCCCGGGTGGCGGAGGCTCTGGGCGCCTGACGGCCGCCGGCGCCTTTCCCGGTGGTGCCGATGCCTATGCGCAGGCCCTGACGAGGAGGGTTCCGACGCCTTGTCCTTCCGGGGGAGGGATGACCTCGGCTCGGGGGTTTGCGTACCCCGCATCGGTCAGGAGGGCCGACCACTCTTCCGGACCGTAGTCCCACCTGGTTACCGCCCTGGCCGCACTCAGCGTGCCCACCGGCTCCATGCCTTCGGCCGGGGGCTTGTGGGAGAAAGCCAGTACGCCACCGGAAGAAAGCCTCTTCCGGATCAGGGGGAGGAACTGTTCAGGGTCCGTGAACCAGACGGGTCCGAAGATGGAGAGAACCACGTCGAACGGGCCTTCTGCGTGGCTCAGGTAGTCGGTCACGTCTGCCGTCTGGAAGGCGAGGCCGGGGAGGTGCCCCCACCGGGCGACGGCCTTCTTGCGCTGGCTCGGTGCGATGTCCACGCCGGTACACACGGCACCCAGGGTGGAGAGATGGGCCAGGTTGCAGCCCGTACCGGAGCCGAGTTCCAGGACGGTCCTGCCGTGAAGCTCACCGAGGACCGATTCATCGGGGCCGTGGTCCGCGTACTGCGTCCAGTTCAGCCACGTGCGGGCCCCGGAGGCGTTGGTCTCCCGCCGGGGTGTCCGCCCCCGGGCGTACCGCTCCCAAGCATCGACGACGTCCATGCAGAACCTTTCCTCACGGGGACAACTCCCCTCGGATCCAAGGGGAGGTGCCCCGCTCAGTGGAGTACTACTTCCCGCTGTTGGGGCTGTCCGTGCACCCGGCATGGCACTGGGAGCAGTCGGTGGCATCCTTCATGGCCCACAGCTCCGGGTCGATCTGGAAGCCGGAAGCCCGGATGGCCTCGACCGTGTCCCGCAGGGCGGGCGTCGGGGTGGACGGTCTCGTATGCGAACGGTCGAACGTGGGTTTTGGAGCATCGGGCCCCACCCGGCCCGACAGCCGCCTCCCCAAGGGCCCGGCTCCGGGGAGCACCGGCGATCACGCACAGCACCCCGCGCCCGCCGGGACCCGGAACCGGCCCACCCGGGGAAGCAGCGCCCAACTCCCCACCGCATGACGTATATCCGCCCGGCGATCGCCTACCGGTCCCCGACCCGCACCACCGGAAGCGGAGAAAATGAGCCGTAACTCGCGGTAACCCGCCCCGAAAACCGGCCCAAAACGCCCATCCGCCCCGACTTTCGCCCACCTGGCCAGGCCCGAGGGCTGGTCGGTGGTGTCCAGCCGCCCGGGGCGGTCCCCCCGAGGCCACCAAACGGTGGAAATGAGCCATAACCCGCGGTAACACCTCCAACAAACCCCGCAAATCACCCCCACCGATCGACTTTCGCCCATCGCCGCGCACGCGGCCGTTCCGAGGCCGGGCAACCGCTGTCCGCAGGGCCCGGGCGGAGGGATTGGGTCGTAACTCGCGGTAGCCCTCCCGGATCCGGGCCGGATCGGGCCCCAGGGCCCGAGTCCTGCCCCGCGGCGCGCACGACTGCCCACTCGACGCCGCACAGAACCCCGGAGCGCGCCGTCGCCGGGCGGGCGAACGTCGTGGGGCGGGGAGCCGGGCGCTGCTTCCCCGGGTGCGCAACTTCCGGGCACTGGCGGGCGCGGGCTGCGGCGTGTGATCGCCGCTGCAGCCGGGCCGGGTGCCCCCGGGGACGTGGCTGGGCTCCAGCGGCCGGGAGGCCAATGCTCCACAACCCACGTCAGGCCGTTTCGCCTACGACACCGCCCACCCCGACGCCCGCCTTCCCCACGACACCGGCCACTCCGGCGACCAGAGCCGGCACCCCCGCGCCGCCGCCCCCGGCGCCGAGAACA
>NZ_JBDPMI010000036.1:0-86213 GCF_039871555.1 Streptomyces sp. B5E4 | reverse complement strand
CCGGGGGGTGGCCGGGGCCGGCGGGCGGGGCACGCCATGGAGAACGCGGAAGCCCCGGCGCAGTTGCGCAGGGCGGGCGACGACTACACGACAGTATGAATCTCGGACCGGAAGACGCCGTTCCGCTGACGCCCGGTGGCCCCGCCCGATAGTCGTCTCAGCCGCTCAGACCGTGTCGTACGGCCCAGAGGGCGGCCTGCGTACGGTCCGCGAGGTCGAGCTTCATCAGGATGTTCGACACATGTGTCTTGACCGTCTTCTCCGAGACCACGAGCGCGCGGGCGATCTCCCGGTTCGAGCGGCCGTCGGCGATCAGCGCCAGCACCTCGCGCTCGCGCTCGGTCAGCGTCGTTCCCCGGCCCTGCGCGGGGCCGCCGCCCGCCTCCGGAGCCAGCAGCGCCCCGGCGACGTCCTGCTGCAGCAGCACGTGCCCGGCGTGCACCGAGCGGATCGCCTTGGCCAGCGCCTCGGGGTCGACGTCCTTGTAGACGTAGCCCGCGGCGCCCGCGCGCAGCGCGGGCACGACGGTGCGCTGCTCGGTGAAGCTGGTGATGACCAGCACGCGCGCCGCGCTGCCGGACTCGCGGATGCGGCGCAGCGCCTCGATACCGTCGGTGCCGGGCATCTTCACGTCCATGAGCACCACGTCCGGCGCCAGCTCGGCGGTACGGACCACGCCCTCCTCGCCGTCGGCGGCCTCGCCGACGACCTCGATGTCGTCCTGCACCTCCAGGAAGGTGCGCAGCCCGCGCCGTACGACCTGGTGGTCGTCGACCAGCAGCACCCGGATCCGGCCGGGTACGTCCGTGTCGTCCGGTCCTGCGGGCCGCTGCTTCTCGCCGGTCTCAGCCACCGGGCACCTCCATCTCGATCACGGTGCCCTGCCCGGGCGCCGACTGGATGGTCAGGGCACCGCCGACGCCGGCGGCGCGGTCGCGCATGGACACCAGGCCCAGGTGGCGGCCGGCGGAGCGGACGGTGTCCGGGTCGAAGCCCCGGCCGTCGTCGCGCACCTGCAGCCGGGCGCCGCGGCCGTGCCGGGTGAGCGCGACCTCGACCACCTCGGCGTCGGCGTGCCGCAGCGCGTTGTGCAGTGCTTCCTGCGCGACCCGTAGCAGCGCCTCCTCCTGTGCCGCGGGCAGGGCGCGCACGTGCGCGGAGGTGAAGGTGACGCGGGCGCGGTGGGCCCGGTCGAGCACCTGCACCTGGGTCGCCAGGGTGGCCACCAGGCCGTCGTCGTCCAGGGCCGCGGGGCGCAGCTCGACGACGGCGGCGCGCAGCTCGTCGGCGGCGTCCGCGGCGAGCCGCGCCACCTGCTGCAGCTCGCCCTTGGCGCGGGAGGGGTCGCGGTCGACGAGGGCGGCGGCCGCCTGCGCGGTCAGGCGCAGCGAGAAGAGCTTCTGGGAGACGGCGTCGTGCAGCTCGTGTGCGATACGGGCGCGCTCGCCGGCGATGGTCAGCTCGCGGCTGCGCTCGTAGAGGCGGGCGTTGGTCAGCGCGATGGCGGCGTGGTCGGCGAGGGTACGCAGCAGGGCCTCGTCCTCGGCGCCGAAGCGGCAGCCGTCGGGGCCCGGCAGGTCGTCCGGCTCGCACTGCTTGTTGGCGAGGAAGAGCGCGCCGAGGACTTCCTCGCCGTCGGCGATGGGGACGCCGACGAAGTCCCGCAGCCGCGGGTGGGCGCTGGGCCAGCCGCCGAAGCGGGGGTCCTTGCGTACGTCGCCCAGGCGCACCGGCTTCCCGTCCTCCAGCAGCGCGGCGAGGATGCCGTGCTGGCGGGGCAGCGGGCCGATGGCCTTCCACTGCGCGTCGCTGACGCCGTCGACGACGAACTGGGCGAAGCCGCCGTGGTCGTCCGGCACGCCCAGGGCCGCGTACTCGGCCTGGAGCAGCTCGCGCGCGGACGCCGTGATCGTCTGGAGCACGTCGCGGACCTGCACCTGCCTGCTCATGGCGAGCAGTGCGCGGCTGACCGCTTCGAGTCCGGCGACCGGTCCTGGGGCGGGTGTGGACATGCCGATCACGCTACCCGCCGCGCCGATCCACGTGATCCAGCCGCGGTCCCGACCCGTCTCGGCCCCCGGTCCTAGGCCGCTGTGCCGACCCGCGGGACCCCCCGGGTGTGCGCCGCGCCCCGAGAGGGCAGCGGCCGCCGCGGGCGGCCCCCGGGTACGGACGGCGACGGGCGGGACCCCCGGTGGGGGGTGCCGCCCGTCCGCGGTGCCGGGGTGCGCTCAGCGCATGACCTCCGGCTCGTGCTTGCGCAGCAGCCGCGCGACGATGAAGCCGCAGATCACGCCCATGGTGAGCAGCACGCCGATGTTCAGCACGTACGTGCCCGCCGTGTGCTCCCACAGCGCGTCCGTCTCACCGCTGTCCCAGGGCAGCAGCACGTTCAGGTCGGCCGTCGAGCCCATCGCGGCCACAGCCCAGCGCGAGGGCATCAGCCAGGCGAGCTGCTCCACGCCCGGGGTGCCGTGCAACTGGAACAGCACGCCGGTGAAGACCACCTGCACGATCGCGAACATCACCAGCAGCGGCATGGTCATCTCGGAGGTCTTCACCAGCGCCGAGATGATCAGGCCGACCATCATCGAGGTCAGACCCAGCGTGGTCACGCCGATCGCCAGCTCCACCGCCGGCAGGTCGGACAGGATCACGCCCTCCTCGGGCAGCTTGCTGCGGCTGAGGACGCCGATGGCGCTGATGACCGCGCCCTGGAAGATCGTGATGACGCCGAGGACGAGCACCTTGGACATCACGTACGCGGAGCGGGAGAGGCCGACCGCCCGTTCCCTCTCGTAGATCACCCGTTCCTTGATCAGCTCACGCACGGAGTTCGCGGCGCCGGAGAAACAGGCGCCGACCGCGAGGATGAGCAGGATCGTGCCCGCGGCCCTGTTGATCAGGTGGATCTTCGCCGGGCCGTAGCCGAGGCCGAACTCGGCGGGGATGACCATGCTGACGACGCCGAGGACCACCGGCAGGGCGATGGTGAGGGCGATGAAGACGCCGTCGGAGGCGAGGACGGACACGTACCGTCTCACCAGCGTCCAGAGCTGTGGTCCCCAGCCCTGCGGCTTGGACGGGCGGAGCATCTGCGGCGGCTGCATCGCGACGGGCTGCGGGGCGACCGCGTCGATGTCGGCCGCGTACATCTGGTAGTGCTGGGAGCCCTGCCAGCGGCCCTTCCAGTCGTACTCGCGGTAGTTCTCGAAGGCGGAGAAGACGTCGGCCCAGCTCTCGTAGCCGAAGAAGTTCAGCGCCTCCTCGGGCGGGCCGAAGTACGCCACGCCGCCGCCCGGCGCCATGACCAGGAGCCGGTCGCAGAGCGCGAGTTCGGCGACGGAGTGGGTGACGACCAGGACCGTGCGGCCGTCGTCGGCCAGGCCGCGCAGCAACTGCATGACGTCGCGGTCCATGCCCGGGTCGAGGCCCGAGGTGGGCTCGTCCAGGAAGATCAGCGACGGCTTGGTGAGCAGCTCCAGGGCCACCGAGACGCGCTTGCGCTGGCCGCCGGAGAGGGAGCTGATCCGCTTCTCCTTGTGGATGTCGAGCTTCAGCTCGCGCAGCACCTCGTCCACGCGGGCGGCGCGCTCGGCCTCGGCGGTGTCGCCGGGGAACCGGAGCTTGGCGGCGTAGCGCAGGGCGCGGGTGACGGTGAGCTGGGTGTGCAGGATGTCGTCCTGCGGCACCAGGCCGATGCGGTGGCGCAGCTCGGCGAACTGCTTGTACAGGTTCCGGTTGTCGTAGAGGACCTCGCCGACGTCGGCGGGGCGGTAGCCCGTCAGCGCCTTGAGGAGCGTGGACTTGCCGGATCCGGACGGGCCGATGACGGCGATCAGGCTCTTCTCGGGGACGCCGAAGGAGACGTTGTCCAGGATGACCTTGCCGCCGTCGACCTTCACGGTCAGGTGGCGGGCCGAGAAGCTGACCTCACCGGTGTCGACGAACTCCTCCAGCCGGTCCCCGACCAGCCGGAAGGTGGAGTGACCGATGCCGATGATGTCGTCGGGGCCGATGGGCCGCCGGCCACGCTGCGGGAGTTGTTCACCGTTGACGTACGTGCCGTTGTGGCTGCCGAGGTCGACGATCTCGGAGCGGCCGTCGGGCGTGGACCTGAACTCCGCGTGATGGCGGGAGACCTGCAGGTCGGAGACGACCAGCTCGTTCTCCAGCGCACGGCCGATGCGGGTGACGCGGCCCAGCGAGAGCTGGTGGAACGTCGTGGGGCTGCGGTCGCCGTAGACCGACGGCCCGCCGGAGCCGCCGCCGGGGCCCGCGCCGGCGGGCGGGCGCTGCGGCGCGGAGTGCTGCTGCTGCTGCGGTACGTACGGCTGCTGCTGGGGCGGCATGCCGGCCGGTGCCCCCTGGAACGGGGGGCCCTGGGGCGGCGGGCCCTGCGGCGGACCTCCCCAGGCGCCGGGCGCCTGCTGCGGCGGCGCGGCCTGCTGCGCGCCGGGCGGCGGCTGGGCCATCGCGGTCTGCGCGCTGTACACGTCAGGGGGGGCCGCGCCGGCCGGCGCGGAGAGCCGCAACTGCGGCCCGTCGGTGGCGTTGCCGAGATACACGACCGAGCCGGGGCCGATCTCGATCTGGTGGACCCGCTGGCCCTCCACGTACGAGCCGTTGGTACTGCCGACGTCCTCGAGCAGCCAGCTACGGCCGCCCCACCGCAGGCTGGCGTGCCGCCAGGAAACCCTGGCGTCCTCCAGCACCACGTCCCCCTGCGGATCCCGCCCGACGCGATACGCCCGCGCCGGGTCGAGGGTCCATGTCTGTCCGTTCAGTTCAAGTACGAGTTCAGGCACTCCATGCCCCACAAAGTTGTCCCCCGAGGTGCCCCATGCACGGCACCTGACTTCAACAGGCCCGTAAGGAGTCTAGGGATGGCGAACATCCTGAGGAACTATTTCAGTAACAGTCGCTTCACGAAAACGCGGGTCGGACAGGAAGGCGGACTTTCGCCTTCCACTTCTCCCCGCTCCCGGGCGATTCGCGCATGTTGAGGGCACTTGATCACTCACGGACGGTGCCGGCGCGCATACGCGGGCGAGGAGATCCGGGAATTGCGCCCGGAGGGGGAAACGGCAATCGCGGCGGCGAGCCGGGCGCCGCATCCGGCCGGCGGTGCCGCCGCATCCGGCGCGGGCGGGGCGCACGCCGGCGTACGGACCTGTCCGGGCGCCGCGGACGGCCCCGGCCCGTACCGTCGGGCGGAGGCCGCCGACCGCCGGCCACACCGCCGAACCCGCACGCCGGAGAGCCCTCGGACCCCGGTCTCCCCGGCCCCCGAACGCCGCCCCCGGCGACCGCGCGGACCCTCCGCGCGGCCCCGGCCCGCGACGCCCCCCGAGGCCCCTCCCCCGTCCGTTCGGCCGCCCGCAACCGCACGTATCCCTCGCCGCAACCTCCCAGCCCAGCGGCCCCGCCGCCGCCCGCCGCAAACCGACCCGCCCCGCCGCCCGCGGGCCGCACCGCGATACCGTGGTCGCATCATGACCACCGCCGCCCGCACGCTTCTTGTCAAGATCTTCGGCCGCGACCGCGCCGGCCTCACCGCCGGCCTCTTCGACACCCTCGCCGCCTACGGGGTCGAGGTCATCGACATCGAGCAGATCGTCACCCGCGGCCGCATCACGCTGTGCGCCCTGGTCACGCCCCCGATCGGTGCCACCGAGGGCGAGCTGCGCGCGACGATCCACTCCTGGGCCGGCTCGATGCGCCTGGAGGCGGAGATAATCTCCGGCACCGGCGACAACGAGCCGCGCGCTCCCGGCCGCTCCCACGTGACCGTGCTCGGGCAGCCGCTGACAGCCGAGTCGACCGCCGGCATCGCCGCCGCGATCACCGGCACCGACGCCAACATCGACCGCATCTTCCGGCTCGCGAAGTACCCCGTGACCGCCGTCGAGTTCGAGGTCTCCGGCGCCGCCACCGAGGAACTGCGCACCGCGCTGGCCATAGCAGCCGCCCGCCTCGGTGTGGACGTCGCCGTCGTGGCGTCCGGGCTGCAGCGCCGGGCGCAGCGGCTGGTGGTGATGGACGTCGACTCCACCCTCATCCAGGACGAGGTCATCGAGCTGTTCGCCGCGCACGCCGGCTGCGAGGCCGAGGTCGCGGAGGTGACCGCCGCCGCGATGCGCGGCGAGCTGGACTTCGAGCAGTCCCTGCACGCCCGGGTGGCGCTGCTGGCGGGGCTGGAGGAGTCGGTGGTGGACAAGGTGCGCGAGGAGGTCCGCCTGACGCCCGGCGCGCGCACCCTGATCCGTACGCTCAAGCGGCTCGGCTACCAGGTGGGCGTCGTCTCCGGCGGCTTCACGCAGATCACCGACGACCTGAAGGACCGCCTCGGGCTTGACTTCGCCGCCGCGAACACCCTGGAGATCGTCGACGGCAAGCTCACGGGGCGGATCACCGGCCCGGTCGTGGACCGGGCGGGCAAGGCCCGGCTGCTGAGCGGCTTCGCCGCGGAGGCGGGCGTGCCGCTGGCGCAGACGGTGGCGATCGGGGACGGCGCGAACGACCTCGACATGCTCAACGCGGCAGGGCTGGGGGTGGCTTTCAACGCCAAGCCGCTGGTACGGGAGGCCGCGCACGCGGCGGTGAACGTGCCGTTCCTCGACACCGTGCTCTATCTGCTGGGCATCACGCGCGACGAGGTGGAGGCGGCGGATACGACCGGGTGATGCGGTCGCCGAGGTCGCGCAGGAAGTCCGCCAGCTCCGGCGGCTCGCGCACCTCGAAGTCCACGCCGAGCAGCGCGATCCGCACGGCCAGCCAGTCGAGCGCGTCGCCGCCGGTGACCAGGGTGCAGCGGCCGGCCCCGTCGGCCTCCAGCAGTCCGGCACCGCGCGGGAGGCGGCGTACGGCCTCGTCGAGGGGTACGTGCAGGGTGACGACGGCGCGGTAGCGGCCCCGGTGTCCTGCGATGGACTCGGCGACGAAGGCGGCGGCGTCGGGGGCGGGCAGCTCGCGCGGAGGGTGGCGGACGCCGGTGGGCTGCGGGTCGTCGATCCGGTCGAGGCGGAAGCTGCGCCAGTCGGCGCGGTCACGGTCGTACGCGACGAGATACCACCGCTGCCCGGTGCTGACGAGGCGGTACGGCTCGACGTGCCGGCGGATGCCGCCGCCGGGCCCGGTACGGCCCGTGCCCGGCGGCTCGTCGCCGGGCACGGCGGCCGGTCGCGGGGCGCGGGCCCCGGCGCCCGCCTCACGCGCGCGTACGCGGCCCGCCTCACCGCCTGCCGGCTCGTCTCCCCGACCCGCCGAGCCCGCACGCTTGCCCCGGTAGCCAAACCGCAGCCCCTCCCCCCTGCTGCTCGCCGCGGCCAGCGCCGCCAGCACCTCCGCGGCCACCGGCGCCCCGGCCGCCGCCACCGCGCCCGCCGGGCTCACGGTCAGCGGCACCGTGGCCCGCTGCAGCGCAGAGACCCGGCGGCGCAGCCGCGCGGGGAGCACCTGCTCCAGCTTGGCGAGGGCCCGTACGGACGTCTCCTCGATCCCCTCGACGCCCCCGGCGGCCACGGCGCGCAGCCCGGCGGCGACGGCGACCGCCTCGTCGTCGTCGAGCAGCAGCGGCGGCATCGCGGTGCCCGCGGCGAGCCGGTAGCCGCCGACGGCGCCGACGGTGGCGGCCACGGGGTAGCCCAGCGCGCGCAGCCGGTCGACGTCGCGGCGCACGGTGCGCACGCTGACGCCGAGGCGCCGGGCCAGTTCCGGGCCGCTGTGCTCGCGCCCGCTCTGCAGCACGGACAGCAGCGTGAGCAGCCGCGCGGGGGTGTCGCTCATCCCCCGATCATGACCGGGAAGGCGGACATGTTCCGGCCTCCTTCGCCCGTAGCGTCGGGGTCATGGCACCTCGGCACGTCATCCGTATCACCGGAGCCCGCGAGCACCACCTCAAGAACGTCTCCCTCGACATCCCCCGCGACAAGATCACCGTCTTCACCGGGGTGTCGGGTTCCGGCAAGTCCTCCCTGGTCTTCGACACGCTCGCGGTGGAGTCGCAGCGCCAGCTCGGCGAGACCTTCGGCTGGTTCCTGCGCAACCGGCTGCCGCGGCACGAACGCCCGCGGGCCGACGGGCCGGCGAACCTGACGCCCGCCGTGGTCGTCGACCAGCGGCCGCTCGGCGGCGGCGCCCGCTCCACCGTCGGCACCGCGACCGATGTCCACGCCGTCCTGCGCGTGCTGTTCTCCCGCTGCGCCACGCCGTCCGCCGGCGAGTCGAGCGCGTACTCGTTCAACGATCCGCGCGGGATGTGCCCCGGCTGCGACGGGCTCGGCAAGGCGGTCCGCCTCGACCTCGACCGCTTCCCGGACCGGTCGCGGTCGCTGAACGAGGGCGCGATCCGCTTCGCGCCGTTCGGCGTCGGCTCGGTGTGGTGGCAGACATACGCCGAGTCGGGCCTGTTCGACCCCGACCTGCCGCTGGCACGCTATGGCGCGCGGGAGTGGGAGCTGCTCCTGCACGGCAAGGGGTTCCGGGTGCCGCGCCGGGTGAAGAGCACCGGCGCGGACGGACGGAACGCGTACGAGGGCCTGGTCGAGCGCTTCGGACGGCTGTACCTCAGGCGGGACGTCGCCGCGCTCTCCGGCCGGATCCGGGACGAGGTGCTGCGCGTCGTCACCGACCTGGCGTTCATGGACCCGGTCAGCAGGCGCTGCGAGGCGTGCGGTGGGCGGCGGTTCGGGGACGAGGCGCTGGCCCACGCGGTACGGGGCCGCTCCATCGCCGACGTGCTGGAGATGACGGCGGGCGAGGCCGGGGACTTCCTCGCGGCCGGCGGCACCGAGGAGGCGCGGATCGCGCACCTGCTGGCCCCGCTGGCCGAGGTGGGGCTCGGCTACGCCGCCCTCGGCCAGTCCGTCGCCTCGCTGTCCGGCGGCGAGCGCCAGCGGCTCAAGCTCGCCGCCCGGCTGCGGCTGCCGGGCGCCGTGTACGTCTTCGACGAGCCGAGCGCCGGGCTGCACATGGCCGACGTCGAGGGGCTGATCGCGCTGCTGCACCGGCTGGTGGACGCGGGCGGCACGGTGGTCGTGGTCGAGCACGACCGGGAGGTCGTCAAGCACGCGGACTGGGTCGTCGACCTGGGGCCCGGTGGCGGGCGGGACGGCGGGCGGGTGCTGTTCGAGGGCACCCCGGCGGAGCTGGCCCGCACGGCGGGGTCGGCGACGGCGGAGTATCTGCGCCGGGATCTCGCGGGCTGAGCGGGAGGGCCGGGAGGTCTGGAGGGCCGGAAGCGCGGGGGGCGGGGCCCCGGGCAGGGTGCGCGGGCCCGCACGGGGCGGGCCCGCGCGGGCCGGCGGCCGGAGTCACTGCTGGTGCGGCGTCCAGAACTCGGTGAGCCGGCCCACGCCGTGCTCCACGCCCTTCCAGGAGCCGGCGAACTCCACCACGGCCACGCCCGAGGTCGGGAAGCCGCGGCTGAGCCTGCTCAGCGTGTCGCCCTCGGCGGAGCCCGCCAGGGCGTCGGCGAGGCCGTGCATGCCGGGGTTGTGGCCGACGACCAGCAGCGTGGAGACGTCGTCGGGGACCTCGTTCAGCACCTGGATCAGCTCCCCGAGGGATGCCTCGTACAGCCGCTCCTCATACACCGTCCGGGGGCGGCGGGGGAGCTTGCCCACGACGAGTTTCCAGGTCTCGCGGGTGCGTTTGGCGCTGGAGCAGAGGGTCAGGTCCGGGTCGACGTCGTGGGCCGCGAGGAAGTCCCCGGCGGCGGGCGCGTCGGCGCGGCCGCGCTCGGCGAGCGGGCGCTCGTGGTCGGAGTCCTGGGCCCATTCGGCCTTGGCGTGTCGGAGAAGGACGATGCTGCGGGGCGTTCCTGCGCTCATAAGCTCAGCTTCGCACGAAACCGGCCGCGGGGTCCGGGCAGTTCGCAGGGTCTCCCGCCAGGAGTGACGGGCGGCCGGGCGGGAGGTCAGAGCAGCCGCAGGGCGAAGAGCGCGGTGAAGGCCATGACGGGCAGGGCGACGGACCACCACGGCAGCCAGCGCTGCGCCGCCGGCGGTGCGGGCTGGGTGTGGGCACCGGCTGACATCTTCGCCTCCGTGGGGTTGCCTGACGTCCCGAGTCCTTCGTACTGCTTCGAACCTACGGACCCGGGGCCGCCCGCCCCATCCGGTGACCCACCCAGTTCCCCCTGACCCTGGCCCCCTAGGGGAGGGTGGGGCTAGCCCCACCCCCGGGCGCCCGGCGGCGCCCCCGCGCGGGGCGGCGGGGCGGGGATGCGAGACTGGCCGTATGCCCGTGCTCGACCCGAATCCCCAGAACGGGCAGCGCAAGCTGCTCTACGTGCTCGGCGCGATGCTCGCCATCACGGTGGTCATCGGCGTCATCGCCACGATCGCCTCGCCCTGAGCCGCGCGAGCGCTGCCGTTGCAACTGTCGCCGACGCCGGCGGGCCGTGCAGCCGTCAGAGCTCGTCCTCGACCACGCGGTCGCGGCCGGCGACGATCCCCACCGCCACCTGGGCGACCATGAACGCCGCGAGCACCGCCAGCGGCACGGTCCAGCCGTCCGTGGCCCCGTACAGCGCGCCGACGGCCAGCGGGCCCGGGATGGAGATCAGATAGCCGGTGCTCTGCGCGAAGGCGGAGAGCCGGACGAGGCCGGCGTGGCTGCGGGCCCGGGCCCCGAGCAGGGTGAGGACCAGCGGGAACGCGCAGTTGGACACGGCGAGCAGTAGCGCCCACACCCAGGCGCCGCCCGCCGGCGCCAGCCACAGCCCCGCGTAGCCGCCGAGGCCGCACACGCCGAGCACCACGACCAGCGGCCCCTGGTGGTGCAGCCGGGCCGCGATCCGCGGCAGCACGAAGGCCAGCGGGACGCCCATGCCCATGGCGAGGGCGAGCAGCAGCCCCGCCGTGGAGGCGGACACACCGGCGTCGCGGTAGATCTGCGGCAGCCAGCCGATGGTGACGTACGCGGCGGTGGCCTGGAGGCCGAAGAAGACGGCGAGCGCCCACGCGGTGGGGCTGGCGGTGATACGAACCGGCCGCGCAGGCTCCGCCGCCCCCTCGGCACCGTCGTCCACCGCGGGCGCCGCGGACCCGGCAGACCCGCCCGCCCCCGCGGGCTCCGCCGCCCCACGGCGCGAGCCGTGCGACAGCACCGCCCACGGCACCACCGCAACCGCCGCGACGGCGGCCCACACGCCGAGCCCCAGCCGCCAGCTGCCGCCCAGCGCCTCGCTCAACGGCACGGTGAGACCGGCGGCGGAGGCCGTACCGAGGGCCAGGCCCATCGAGTAGAGCCCGGTCATCGACCCGACGCGGTCCGGGAACCAGCGTTTGACGATGACGGGGATCAGGACGTTGCCCACGGCGATGCCGCCGAGCGCAAGCGCGCTGGCGGCCAGGAACGCGGGGGTGTTGCCGAACAGCGGGCGCAGCGCCAGACCGCCGGCGATCGCGACGAGCCCGCCGGCGACGACGGCCACGGGGCCGAAGCGGCGGGCGAAGCGGGGCGCGAGGCTGCCGAAGACCGCGAAACAGAGCGCCGGCATGGAGGTGAGCAGCCCGGCGACCGTACCGCTCATGCCGATGTCGGTGCGCACGTCCTCCAGTACCGAGCCGAACGAGGCTATCGCGGGCCGCAGGTTGATCGCCGCGAGCAGCAGCGCGGGGATCATCAGCCGCAGCAGCCATGGCGTCACCCGCGGCGCGGAGGACGACCCGGAGGCTGATCCCGGCCCGGTGACCTGCACGTCTCGGGTCGGCTGCCCCGGTGCCCCGGCGGGTTTGGTGAGGATGCTGCGGCGCGACATGGAGACCATCATAGAATCATTGGATGAATGGTTGTCCACTCCTCAGTCCGAGCACGGGAGAGACATGGCACTGACGTCGCCGCGCAGGTCGAGCCTCACCGACCAGGTGATCGCCCAGTTGCGCACGCAGATCACGGCGGGCGAGTGGCCGGTCGGCAGCCGCATCCCCACCGAGCCGGAGCTGGTGGAGCAACTCGGCGTCGCGCGGAACACCGTCCGCGAGGCGGTGCGGGCGCTCGCGAACAACGGCCTGCTCGACATCCGGCAGGGCTCCGGCACGTACGTCGCCGCCACGAGCGAGCTGGCGGGCGTCATGCAGCGCCGGTTCGCCGGGACCCCGCCGGGGGACGTCGCGGAGCTGCGCAGCGCGCTGGAGGCGCAGGCGGCACGGCTGGCGGCGGTGCGCCGTACGGAGGCGGACATGGCGCAGTTGGAGCTGCTGCTGCGACGCCGCGAGGAGGCGTGGGAGTCGGGCGAGGCGGCGGCCTTCGTCGACGCGGACGCGACGCTGCACCTGGCGGTGGCGACGGCGTCGCACAACGAGGTGCTGACCGCGATCTACGCGGACCTGGGCGAGGTCGTCCGCACGACACTGCGCTCCAAGGTGGGCGACGTCCTGCTGCCGGCGGAGCATCTGGACCACGCCCGGATGGTGTCGGCGATCCGCGCCGGCGACGCCGAAACGGCGGCGGCGGAAGCAGCCGCCCACGCCTACGGCTGCATGCCGGAACCGGCCCTCGGCGCCTGACGGGGCGCGGCCCGGTCAGCCGTCCGGCACGTCCCGTATCGGCTCGTGGGTGACCCAGGCGCGGGTGACGCCGAACCAGCAGCGGTCGGTCATCTCGCCGCTCTCCGCGGGGTCGAGGCGCATCCGCATGCCGTCCACGTCCGGGTCCCACCACCGGGCGCACTCGATGTGCAGTTGGACGGCGTCGGTGTAGGGGCCGGCGTTGTAGCAGCGGGCGGTGACGGTCGAGCCGGTGACCGTGGTGCGGCACTCGGCCTTCGTCGGGCCGCCGCGGTCGTCTGCGCCGGGGCCGTCCGCGGCGTCCGCGGGGCCTGCCGTCAGCAGCACCGGCACGGCGACGGCGGCGACCGCCGCGCCCAGGAGCGTACGGGGACGTGCGAAGGCCCGGGTGCGGTGGCCGGAACGACGCGGGCCCTCACGCACCACGAAACCTCCTCGGCCGTACGGCGACGCCGCACACGAGCGTCGCTGCTGCACCACAAGGGGACGGTACCTGCCCCTCCAGCGTGCGCCGCCGCCCCGCCCGCGGCCCACCGGCGTACGCCGAACGGGCGACCCCGTGCGGGGGCCGCCCGTCCGCCCCGCAGAGCGTGTGACAGCCGGTGCCGGCCGTACGCGTCGAGCCGTGAGGGAACCGGGCGCCCCCGGCTACGCGCCCATGATGTGCACGCCGCCGTCGACGTGCACGATCTCGCCCGTCGTCTTGGGGAACCAGTCCGACAGCAGCGCCACGACGCCGCGCCCCGCCGGCTCCGGGTCCGCCATGTCCCACTCCAGCGGCGAGCGCGTGTTCCACACGTCCGCCAGGTCCGAGAAGCCGGGGATGGACTTGGCCGCCATCGAGCCGATCGGCCCGGCCGAGACCAGGTTGCAGCGGACGTTCTCCTTGCCCAGGTCGCGGGCCAGGTAGCGGCTGGTGGCCTCCAGCGCCGCCTTCGCCGGGCCCATCCAGTCGTACTGCGGCCAGGCGTACTGCGCGTCGAAGGTCATGCCGACCACGGACCCGCCGCCCTGCATCAGCGGCAGGCACGCCATCGTCAGCGACTTCAGCGAGAACGCCGAGACGTGCATGGCGGTGGCGACGGACTCGAAGGGCGTGTGCAGGAAGTTGCCGCCGAGCGCGTCGGGCGGGGCGAAGCCCACGGAGTGCACGAGGCCGTCGAGCCCGCCCAGCTCCTCGCGGACGATGCCCTCGATCCGCGCCAGGTGCTCGTCGTCGGTGACGTCGAGCTCGACGACCTTCGTCGGCTTGGGCAGCTTCTTCGCGATCCGCTCGGTCAGCGTGGGCCGCGGGAACGCGGTGAGGATGATCTCCGCACCCTGCTCCTGCGCCAGCTTCGCGGCGTGGAAGGCGATGGACGACTCCAGCAGCACGCCGGTGATGAGGACGCGCTTGCCGTCGAGGATTCCGCTCATGGTGCTCAGTGACCCATGCCCAATCCGCCGTCCACGGGGATGACGGCTCCGGTGATGTACGAGGCGTCGTCGGAGGCGAGGAACCGCACGGCGGCGGCGACGTCCTCCGGCCGCGCGTACCGGCCGAGCGGCACCTGCGCGGCGATCTCCGCCTGCCGCTCCGCCGAGAGCACCCGCGTCATGTCGGTCTCGACGAAGCCGGGCGCGACGACGTTGAAGGTGATGTTGCGCGAGCCCAGCTCGCGCGCCAGCGAGCGGGCGAAGCCGACGAGCGCCGCCTTCGAGGCGGCGTAGTTGGACTGGCCCGGGGAACCCATCAGGCCCACCACGGAGGAGATGAGCACCACGCGGCCCTTGCGGGCCCGCAGCATGCCGCGGTTGGCGCGCTTGACGACGCGGAAGGTGCCGGTGAGGTTGGTGTCCACGACGGAGGTGAAGTCCTCCTCGGACATCCGCATCAGCAACTGGTCCTTGGTGATACCGGCGTTGGCCACCAGCACCTCGACGTTGCCGTGCTCCTCCTCCACCTCCTTGTACGCCCGGTCGACCTGCTCGGTGTCGGTGATGTCGCACTTCACCGGCAGACAGCCCAGCTCCACCAGTGCCGCGGGCGGCTCGCCGGAGCGGTACGTGAACGCGACCTTGTCGCCCGCCTCGGCGAACGCGCGGGTGATGTCGAGGCCGATACCTCGGTTGCCTCCGGTGACCAGAACCGAGCGGCTCAAGGACCCATCCCTTCTCCCTGGTGGCTCCCGGACTTTCTCCAGGACGCCTCACCCGAGAAGCTATCGGTACGGGACGCGCCACGGGCATTCCGCCCCCCACACAGCCCCGCGGCGGACACTTGTGGGGTTCTGACATAAACCCGCTGGGCACCGGGCAGCCGCTCGGGCATGATCGGCCGGGGGCCGGGACGCGGCCTGCGGCACCACCACCCACCACCGACCGGAGGGCAGAACGTGAGCAAGTCGGTCCATTCCCTCGACGACGGGTTCCTCGCACTGCCGCTCGGCGCCCTCGCGGACGCCGCGCTCGCGCGGGCCCGGGCGCTGGGCGCCGAGCACGCCGACTTCCGCCTGGAGCGGGTGCGCAGCGCCGCCTGGCGGCTGAAGGACGCCAAGCTGGCGGGCTCCACGGACACCACCGACCTCGGGTACGCGGTGCGCGTGGTGCACGGCGGGGCGTGGGGCTTCGCGGCCGGGGTCGATCTGACGATGGACGCCGCCGCGCGGGTCGCCGCCCGGGCGGTGGCGATGGCGAAGCTGTCGGCGCGGGTCATCGCCGCGGCCGGGGCGGACGAGCGGGTCGAGCTGGCGCCGGAGCCGGTGCACGCGGAGCAGACGTGGATCTCCGCGTACGAGGTCAACCCCTTCGACGTACCGGACACGGACAAGACCGCGCTGCTGACCGAGTGGAGCGAACGGCTGCTCGGCGCGCCGGGCGTCTCGCACGTGGACGCCTCGCTGCTGGCGGTGCAGGAGAACAAGTTCTACGCCGACACCGCCGGCACCTCGACGACCCAGCAGCGGGTGCGGATGCACCCGGAGCTGACCGCCGTGACGGTCACCGACTCCGGCGACTTCGATTCGATGCGCACCCTCGCCCCGCCCGCGGGCCGCGGCTGGGAGTACGCGACCGGAACCGGCTGGGACTGGGACGCGGAGCTGGCGCAGATCCCCGGCTGGCTGGCCGAGAAGATGGCGGCGCCGAGCGTCGAGGCCGGCTCGTACGACCTGGTGGTCGACCCGTCGAACCTGTGGCTGACGATCCACGAGTCCGTCGGCCACGCCACCGAGCTGGACCGCGCCCTGGGCTACGAGGCCGCGTACGCGGGCACCTCCTTCGCCACGTTCGACCAGCTCGGCACGCTGCGCTACGGCTCCGGCCTGATGAACGTCACCGGCGACCGCACCGCCGAGCACGGGCTCGCCAGCATCGGCTACGACGACGAGGGCGTGCAGGCGCAGTCCTGGGACCTGGTCCGCGAGGGCGTGCTCGTCGGCTACCAGACGGACCGCCGCATCGCGAAGCTCACCGGCTTCGACCGCTCCAACGGCTGCGCCTACGCCGACTCCCCCGCCCGCGTGCCCGTCCAGCGCATGGCGAACGTCTCGCTGCAGCCGGCGCCCGAGGGGCCGACGACGGAGGAGCTGATCGGCGAGGTCGAGCGCGGCATCTACGTCGTCGGCGACCGCTCCTGGTCGATCGACATGCAGCGCTACAACTTCCAGTTCACGGGGCAACGCTTCTTCCGGATCGAGAACGGCCGGCTGGCGGGCCAGCTCAAGGACGTGGCGTACCAGGCGACGACCACCGACTTCTGGGGCTCGATGTCGGCGATCGGCGGCCCGCAGACGTATGTGCTGGGCGGCACGTTCAGTTGCGGCAAGGCCCAGCCGGGGCAGTCCGCGTCCGTCTCGCACGGCTGCCCGTCGGCGCTCTTCCGGAACGTCAACATCCTCAACACCACCCAGGAGGCCGGCCGATGACGCGGACGACCCGGACGAGCGCGCCTCACGAGACCGTCGAGCGGGCGCTGGAGCTGTCGCGCGCGGACGGCTGCGTGGTGATCGCCGACGAGGAGTCGAGCGCGAATCTGCGCTGGGCCGGCAACGCGCTGACGACGAACGGCGAGACCCGCGGCCGTACGCTCACGGTCATCGCCACCGTCGACGGCCGGGAGGGCACGGCCTCCGGCGTCGTCTCCCGCGCCGCGGTCACCGCGGACGACCTGGAGTCTCTGGTACGGGCCGCGGAGGCGGCCGCGCGCGAGAGCGGGCCGGCGGAGGACGCCCGTCCGCTGGTCGAGGGGGTGCCGCACTCGGCCGGCTTCGCCGAGCCGCCCGCGGAGACCTCCTCCGACGTGTTCGCCGCTTTCGCGCCGGCGCTCGGCGAGTCCTTCGCCCGCGCCCGGGCCGGCGGCCGGCAGCTCTACGGCTTCGCGAACCACACGCTGACCTCCACCTACCTGGGGACCTCCACCGGGCTGCGGCTGCGCCACGACCAGCCGACCGGCACGCTGGAGCTGAACGCCAAGTCCCCCGACCGGACGAAGTCCGCCTGGGCGGGCCGCTCGACCCGGGACTTCACCGACGTGGACCCCGCCGAGCTGGACGAGGAGCTGGCGCAGCGGCTGGCGTGGGCGGAGCGCACGGTGGAGCTGCCCGCCGGACGGTACGAGACGCTGCTGCCGCCGAGCGCGGTGGCGGACCTGCTGGTCTACATGTTCTGGTCGGCCTCCGGGCGCGACGCGCACGACGGCCGCACGGTGTTCAGCAAGCCGGGCGGCGGCACCCGCGTCGGCGAGAAGCTGGCCGAGCTGCCGCTGACGCTGCGCAGCGACCCGGCGGAACCGGGCCTGGAGTCGGCGCCGTTCGTCGTCGCGCACGCCTCCGGCAACGACTGGTCGGTCTTCGACAACGGGCTGCCGGTCGGGCCCACGGACTGGGTGCGCGAGGGCACGTTGCAGCACCTGCTGACCGGCCGCTTCACCGGGGACCTCACCGGCCTGCCCGTCACGCCCGAGGCGGACAACCTGGTGCTGGACGCGGGCGGGACGAAGTCGCTGGACGAGATGGTCGCGGATCTGGGGCACGACGGGCCCGCGCTGCTACTGACCTGCCTGTGGTACATCCGCGAGGTCGACCCGGCGACGCTGCTGCTGACCGGGCTGACCCGGGACGGCGTGTATCTGGTGGAGAACGGCGAGGTGACCGGGGCGGTGAACAACTTCCGCTTCAACGAGTCGCCCGTCGACCTGCTGGGGCGCGCGGCCGAGGCCGGGGCCACGGAGCGGACGCTGCCGCGGGAGTGGGGCGACTGGTTCACGCGGGCGGCGATGCCGCCGGTGCGGATCCCCGACTTCAACATGAGCTCGGTCAGCCAGGGCGTCTAGCCGCCATTACCCTCGTACGCAGCACTCCCGTACGCGGCCGCCCAGGCGGCGTCCGCGTACGGGACCCGGGATCGAGACCGAGGAGAGACGAGAGACGTGACGGACATCGTCGACGAGCTGCGGTGGCGCGGGCTGCTGGCCCTGTCCACCGACGAGGACGCACTGCGCAAGGCGCTCGCGGACGGTCCCGTCACCTTCTATTGCGGCTTCGACCCGACGGCGCCCAGCCTGCACGTCGGCCACCTGGTGCAGGTGCTGACCGTACGCCGGCTGCAGGAGGCCGGGCATCTGCCGCTGGCGCTGGTCGGCGGCGCGACCGGCCAGATCGGCGACCCCAAGCCGGACGCGGAGCGCACGCTCAACGATCCGGAGGTCGTCGCCCGCTGGGTGGAGCGGGTCCGCGCGCAGATCGAGCCGCTGCTCGACTTCGAGGGCCCGTACGCCGCCCGGATGGTCAACAACCTGGACTGGACCGCGGGGCTGTCCGCGATCGAGTTCCTGCGCGACATCGGGCGGCACTTCCGGGTGAACAAGATGGTCGCCAAAGAGGCCGTCGCCCGCCGGCTGGAGTCGGAAGAGGGCATCAGCTACACCGAGTTCAGCTACCAGATCCTGCAGAGCCTGGACTTCCTGGAGCTGTACCGGCGGCACGGCTGCACGCTGCAGACCGGCGGCAGCGACCAGTGGGGCAATCTCACTGCGGGCACCGACCTGATCCACCGGGTCGAGCCGGAGGCCGTGGTGCACGCGCTGGCGACGCCGTTGATGACGAAGGCCGACGGCACGAAGTTCGGCAAGACGGAGGGCGGCGCGGTCTGGCTCGACCCGGAGCTGACGACGCCGTACGCCTTTTATCAGTTCTGGCTGAATGTCGACGACCGGGACGTCTCCCGCTATCTGCGGATCCTCAGCTTCCGCAGCCGTGAGGAGCTGACCGAGCTGGAGAAGCAGACCGCGGAGCGGCCGCAGGCGCGGGCCGCGCAGCGGGCACTGGCGGAGGAGCTGACGACGCTGGTGCACGGCGCGGCGCAGTGCGCCGCGGTGATCGCCGCGTCGCGGGCGCTGTTCGGGCAGGGTGAGCTGGGCGAGCTGGACGAGGCGACGCTGCGCGCGGCGCTGGCCGAGGTGCCGCACGCGCGGGTCACGGAGCTGGGTCCGGTGGTGGAGCTGCTGGCCGAGGTGGGCCTGGCGCCGAGCCGGTCGGCGGCCCGCAGGACGGTCAAGGAGGGCGGGGCGTACGTGAACAACGTGAAGGTCGCCGCCGAGGACGCCGTGCCGGCCCCCGGGGACCTGCTCCACGGGCGCTGGCTGGTGCTGCGCCGAGGAAAGCGCAACCTGGCGGCGATCGAGCTGGCGCCCCCGCCGGCCGGCTGACCGGCCGGCCGACCTGGAGACGCGCAGCCTCCGCTAGCGGGGGCTGCGCGTCTTGTGGCCGCGCAGCTTCTCGTACACCGGGGTGCCCAGGGCCACGGCGCCCACGGCGCCGGCAAGTTGCAGGAGGTGCCGGATCCAGTCGACTCCCCTGGTGTCGCCCACCCCGATCCCCGAGGCCGCGGCGTTGCCGATGCTGGATCCGATGATGCCGAAAACGATGGTCAGCCAGATGGGGATGGGCTGCCTGCCGGGCAGGATGATCCGGGCGATGACGCCCAGGATCAGACCCAGGATGATGGCCCACAGCCAGCTCATGTCGCCTCCTCGTGCGGCGGGGTCCGCCTGCCGTGCCAGTTTCTTGTCGCGGCCCTGTGGGCGCATTCCGGCCAGGGCCGTTCGGGTTGTGGGGCGGTATGTCCCGCCCCCGCGTCGAGGGAGGCGTTTTCCCGGCGTATTTTGGGGACGTACCCGGTGCGAGGGGGTGGAGTGTGAAGCGGAAGCGCCACGGCGATGCCGACGTGTTCAGGATCACGGGCGCGCGGCAGAGTCTGGACGATGACGTACGCGGCCGGCAGCGGCGGTACGTGATCTCCATGGTGGTCCGGGCGGTCTCGGTGGTGGCCGCCGCGCTGCTCTGGAACGTCGAGCGGCACATCGCGGTGGTTGCGCTCATCCTCGGGATGTTCATCCCGTACTTCGCGGTGATCATCGCGAACGCGGGCCGCGAAAGCGTCCGTTCGCTGCCCTCGGCCTTCGTCGTCACCCCGCAGCGCAGAGTGATCGCCCCGCCGCCGCGGACCGTTCGGGAGCCCGACGCCCCTGGTGAACGGGCCCCCGCCGGGAACGAGTCGACGACCAGCGACAGCGCTCCGCCGCCCGTTTGATCACCAACAGTGCAAGCTCAGAAAAACCTCAAATCAAATATGCCCATCCGGTGCCGAGCGGCCCTCCTCGCGTGACATACTTCGTACGCGCTCCGCATCCCCCGTCGGAGCGACGGACCGACGCCGGGCGGCTCCCCCCGTGGCTGCCCGGCGTCGCCCATGTTCGGGGACGTAGGCTGGGGCCCCGTGAACACCGCTGATCCCGCTCTCATCTGCTCCGCCAAGGGCTGCCGTGCGCCCGCGGTGTGGGTGCTCGCCTGGAACAACCCGAAGCTGCACACGCCGGAGCGCCGCAAGACGTGGCTCGCGTGCGAGGAGCACCGCGAATACCTGAGCCGGTTCCTGGGCGTACGGGACTTCCTCAAGGAGGTCGTCACGCTGGCGGACTGGCAGGAGGCGGAGAAGAGCGCGGAGAAGGACGCCGGGGGCGAAAGCGGGCCGGACCCGGCCCGGGGCTGAGCGCCCGGCCGTACGCGGCAGGATCCCCGACTCCCCCGTGTCAGCCGCCGATCGCGGACATCGGCCGGTCCGGCTGGACGAACGACGGGTCGTCGAGCCCCGCGCCGGCCTTCTTGCCCCACATCGCCGCCCGCCACAGCCGCGCTATCTCCTCGTCCGGCGCGCCGGAGCGCAACGCGCCCCGCAGGTCGCTCTCCTCGCGCGCGAACAGGCAGTTGCGCACCTGACCGTCCGCGGTCAGCCGGGTGCGGTCGCAGTCCCGGCAGAAGGGCCGGGTGACGGAGGCGATGACGCCGACGCGGGCCGGGCCGCCGTCCACGAGCCAGCGCTCGGCGGGCGCGGAGCCGCGCGCCGCCTCGCCCTCGGGGGTCAGCGTGAAGCGCGTACGCAGCGAGGCGAGGATGTCTCCTGCGGTGATCATGCCGTCGCGCTGCCAGCCGTGCTGCGCATCGAGGGGCATCTGCTCGATGAACCGCAGCTCATAGCCCTCGGCGACGGCCCAGGCGAGCAGATCGGGGGCCTCGTCCTCGTTGAACCCGGACATCAGCACGCTGTTGACCTTCACGGGCTCCAGGCCGGCGGCCCGGGCGGCGGCGAGGCCGCGGAGCACGTCGCCGTGGCGCTTGCGGCGGGTCAGCCGCTGGAACACGTCGGCCCTGAGGGTGTCCAGCGAGACGTTCACCCGGTCGAGACCCGCGGCCCTGAGGGCCGCGGCCGTACGCTCCAGGCCGATGCCGTTGGTGGTCAGGGAGAGCGTGGGGCGGGGGGTGAGGGCGGCGCAGCGCTCGACGATGCCGGTGAGCCCGGGGCGCAGCAGCGGCTCGCCGCCGGTGAAGCGCACGTCGGTCACGCCGAATTCGGTGACCGCGAGGCGGACGAGGCGGACGATCTCGTCGTCGGTGAGCAGCTCGGGTTTGCCGAGCCACTGGAGTCCCTCCTCGGGCATGCAGTACGTGCACCGCAGGTTGCAGCGGTCGGTGAGCGAGACGCGCAGATCGGTGGCGACTCGCCCATAGGTGTCACGCAGCATGGAGAAGGCCCTCCCACGGCGGTACCTGACCCTTGGCAGCCTACGCCAGGCCACCGACAATCAACAGTTTGTTGAGGTCGCGGGGCGAAACGTTCCGCCGTACGCGCGTGAGGACTGGGCCGGATGCGCCTGGCGTGCTCGACACGCCAAAAGACACTGCAGGGCGATGTATTGATGGCCACGGGTGATCAGCGCTACGTTCGCTTGCCGTGTACCTGACCGCGGCAACTGTCCGCGGCGGATTCCTGACTGATGATCTGGAGATCCCATGACTCATCTCCGACCCCGCGGTCGGCGCCTGCTGGCAGTGCCTCTCGGGCTGACTCTCGCGGCGGCGCTCGGCCTCCTGCCGGGGGCGGCCTCCGCCGCGTCGGCCCCGGAGCCCGGCGGCAGCTCCGTGGCCGCGGCCGGCGAGAAGCTTTCGTACGTGGTCAACACGAGGACCGACGACAAGACGATCGCCCGGGTCGAGGACGCGATCGCCGACGCGGACGGCTCGGTGGTCGCCACGTACAAGAAGATCGGCGTGGTCGTCGCCCACTCCACCGACCCGGCCTTCGCGGCGGAGCTGCGGGAGGTGCGCGGCGTGCAGTCCGCGGGCGCGAGCCGTACCGCCCCGCTGACGCCCGGAGGGACGCTGGAGACCAGCGCGCCGGAGGTCTACAGGGGCGCCGCCAAGGCCCGTTCGCAGAACCCGGACGTCGAGCCGCTGGAGAACGAGCAGTGGGACCTGCCGGCGATCGGCGCCGACAAGGCGCACAAGATCTCCACCGGCAGCCGTGACGTCACCGTCGGCGTCATCGACACGGGCGTGGACGACCGGCACCCCGACCTCAAGCCCAACTTCTCCGCCGAGCAGTCCGCCAACTGCGTCGGCGGCGTCGCGGACACCAGCGAGGGCGCCTGGCGGCCGTACGACCCGGCGGGCGACTACCACGGCACCCACGTCGCCGGTGAGATCGCCGCCGCGCGCAACGGCGTCGGCGTGGCCGGCGTCGCGCCCGGCGTGCAGATCGCCTCGCTCAAGGTGAGCGAGCCCGAGACCGCGCTGTTCTACGCCGAGGCCGTCGTCTGCGCCTTCGTCTTCGCGGGCGACAACGGCATCGAGATCACCAACAACAGCTACTACGTGGACCCGTGGCTCTACAACTGCCTCGACGACCCCGACCAGCGGGCGATCGTCGAGGCGGTCAACCGCGCCTCGCTGTACGCGATGGGCAAGGGCACCCTGCACCTCGCCGCGGCCGGCAACTCCAACCACGACCTCGCCTCCGACGAGATCGTGGACGGCTCCAGCCCGAACGACACCACGCCCGGGGAGCGCACCATCGACCCGTCCGAGTGCTGGGACGTGCCGACCCAGCTCCCGGGCATCGTGACCGTCGCGGCGACCGGCGTGAACAAGGACAAGTCGTACTACAGCAGCTACGGCCAGAAGGTCGTCGACGTCGCCGCGCCCGGCGGTGACGGCTACCAGATCCCGGACACGCCGTCGAAGAACGGCCGCATCCTGTCGACGCTGCCGGAGAACAAGTACGGCTGGCTGCAGGGCACGTCGATGGCCACCCCGCACGCCGCGGGCGTGGCGGCGCTCATCAAGAGCAAGCACCCGCGGGTGTCGCCCACGGCGCTGCACACGATGATGAAGTCCCAGGCGGACAACCCGGGCTGCCCGGAGTTCTACGACCCGGACGGCAACGGGGTCGAGGACGCCACGTGCACCGGCAACAAGCGGACCAACGCCTTCTACGGCGCGGGGATCGTCGACGCCTACGACGCGGTACGGCAGTGAGGGCCCGCCGGTGACGTGACCCACCGGCGGCCACCGGGCCGGGCGGCGGTGCCTCAGGGCGCCGCGGCCCGGCCTTCGCCGTGTACGGGGCCGGGCCGCCGGCGGCGCAGCACGCCGTCCGCGAGGAGGTACTGGGCGGCCAGGTAGGTCGCCATCACCCAGAACCCGGCGGCGGGCGGCTGCGGCCGGCCGGCGAGGTCGGTGGCGATGAGGGTGTCGGAGAGCAGGAACAGCGCACCCCCCGCACCGGCCCGCGGCCCGAACCTGGCGGCGCCGAGCGCCATCACGGCGAGCAGCAGACTGTACGCGGCCACCGGCCCGCGCAGCCCGGGGTCGAGCCCCGGCCACAGCGCGCCGACACCGGCGGCCCACGCGGCCCCGTACGCGACGGCGAGCCACCGCTGCCGTACCCGGGGCAGCCGGGGCTCGCGCCGGAAGAGCGTCAGGTAGCACACGTGCCCGGCGGCGAACGCCCCCATTCCGGCCAGAAACGGCCCGTCCCCGCCCACCTGCAGCAGCACGTCCCCCGCCCACCCGAAACCCAGCCCGGCGACCAGCGCCCGCGGGGCGCCACGGGCGGCGGCGTAGCCGGCGAGCGCGGGCATGAGCAGCGGCTTCGTGCCGTCCACGAGCCAGCCGGCCCCGGCGAGGTGCCCGGCCAGATGCGCCGCGGAAGCCGCCGCGAACACCCCGGCCGCACCCCGCGCCACGGCCCCGCGGCCCACCCGGGGGCGCCGGCGGGGCCCGCGGGTCGGCACGGCGGCGGCTTCGGCCATGGGCTCAGTCCGGCGCACCGGCCGGCCGGCGTCCTCGCAGGCCGGCCGGTTCCGTAGGGAGAACTCCGCCGGCCTCCGCGTTCCCTGCCGGATCCGGTGCCGGGTCGGGCAAATCCATCGACGCGAGCCTGGCCGGGTCGATCACGACCCTGATGGCGGTGATCCGCTCGCCCGTGACGGTGAATGCGAGGACCGCCTGCACGCTGCCGTCCTCGTGCCACGAGACGATTCCGGGCCTGCCGTCCACGAGCACCGCGCGCCCCCGCGCGGAGGCACCGGCGGACAACTGCGCGCCGGCGGCGACCCTGGTGGCGCCGAGAGTGACGACGACGCCGGACGGGGTGTCGACGGTCAGCTTCACCTCGGGGTGGAGGACCCGCAGCAACTCCTCGAAGTCGCCCCGCCGGGCCGCCGCCAGAAAGGCGTCGACCACCGCACGCCGCTCCCGGCCGCCACCGGGCGGCGGCTCGCTCGTCCGCACCTTCCGGCGGGCGCGGCTGGCGAGCATCTTGGTGGCGGCGGTGGACTTGCCGAGGATCCGGCCGATCTCGTCGAACGGCACGGCGAACAGGTCGTGCAGCACGAACGCCAGCCGCTCGCCCGGCCCGAGCGACTCCAGGACCACCAGCAGCGCGAGCCCGACGGAGTCGGCGAGCACCGCGTCGTCCTCGGGCGCGCCGCCGTCGTCGAGCGTCACCACGGGCTCGGGCAGGCCGTCGTCGTACGCCGCCTCGGGGCGGGCCTGGCGCGCCCGCAGGACGTCGAGGCAGATCCGGCCGACCACGGTGGTCAGCCAGCCGGGGAGGTTGCGGACGGCCGCCGCGTCCTGGCGGGACAGGCGCAGCCACGCCTCCTGCACCACGTCCTCGGCGTCGGCGTGCGATCCGAGCATGCGGTACGCGACCGAGCGCAGCCGGTCGCGCTGGGCCTCGAACGCCTCGGTCACCTCGTACGCCTCGGCCGCGGGGTCGCCGTTGGGGGTGGGGTCGGACATGCGGTTACCTTCCTCCGTTCTGCTCCGTCATGGGAGATGACGGGCCCGCAGGGGCACAGGTAACCGATGAAGGAGCAGGACCGATGGAAGCACGGATGACGAACCCGGCCAATCCCGACGTGATCACGGCGATCCAGCACCTCTACAAGGCGATCAACGCCGGGGGTGTGGATCCGCGCCTGCTGTCGCTCGTCCACCTGCGCACCAGCCAGATCAACGGCTGCAGCCCGTGCGTCTTCGCCACGATCCAGGCGGCGAAGAAGGCCGGCGAGACGGACGAGCGGCTGCACCACGTGGTCGCGTGGCGCGAGACGCCGTTCTACACGGACGCGGAACGGGCCGCCCTCGCCCTGACGGAGGCCGCCACCCGGCTCCAGGACGGCGGACCGGGGGTGACCGACGAGGTCTGGGACGCCGCCGCGGAGCACTTCGGCGAGGAGCAGTTGGGCGCGATCACCCTGGAGATCGCGCTGACCAACTTCTTCAACAGGATCAACCGCACGGTCCGGGAGCAGGCCGGCAAGACCTGGTGAGCGGTGGCGGGTCAGGCGGTGCGGGCCGGGGCCGGGCGCAGGGCGGGCGCCGGGGAGAGCTGGGTGGTGTGGCGGCGGGCCAGCCGGAGCACCGCCCGCAGCGTCGGTTCCGCCTGGCCCGGGTCGCGGCGCCAGCGGGCCTCGATCGCCACCGGTCCCTGGCGAGTGGCCAGCGGGAGGTCGACGAGGCCGCCGTCCTCCAGGTCCCGTAGGACGGCCAGCCGGGGCAGCAGCGCCAGGCCGCGGCCGTGCGCGGCCAGGCGGCGCAGCGCGGGCAGGGAGTCGGCGGTGGTGGCGGCGCGGGTGCGGGCCGGCAGGTCGCGGCTGAGGCGGTCGTAGAGCACGGTCGAGCTGCAGCCCGGCTCCGCGACGAGGAACTCGGCGGCCAGCACGTCCGCCTCCGTGACCTCCGCCGCGCCCGCCAGCGGGTGCGCGGGGCCGGTGACGAGCACGACCTCCTCGTGCCCGACGACCGCGCTGGGGCCCGCCGTGCGGCTGCCGTCGTCGAAGTGGAAGGCCAGGTCCAGTTCGCCGGCGGCCAGTTGCTCCGCCAGCCGTTCACGGGGACCGACGACGACGCTGATCTCCGCGTCCGCGTCCGGGCCGCCGGCGCCGTAGTCCAGCGCGGTGACGATGTCCGGCAGCCACTCGCCCGCCAGCGTCTCCGGCGCCCCGATGCGCAGCCGGGGCCGGGAGGCGGCGGCGGCGCTGCGCATGCGTTCGTCGATCTCCAGGGCCTCGCGCGCGTACGGCAGCAGCCGGCGGCCGGCGTCGGTGAGGGAGGCGCCGGTGGAGGTGCGGACCACGACCGTGACGCCGAGTTCCTGTTCCAGACGGCGCAGTTGGGCGCTGAGGCTCGACTGCGCGTACCCCAGCCGCTCGGCCGCGGCCGATATCCCGCCGGTCTCGGCCACCGTCACGAAGGCGCGCAGATATCGAGAGTCCACCGTGGGATCGTGTCACCGCCCTCTTCACCCGCGCCATCACTTTTTTGCATGGACGCGCCACACAATACGTGCCGCGAGCTCCGTCAAGTGACCATGGGCACACCGGAGTTGACTGCCCGGCGCCGAGCGCGCTCCCTCGTCACCGCTCCCGGCGCGGGCCGTCATGCCGCGGAGTCCAGCACGAACCCGTCCAGCGCGATCCCCGCCCACGCCAGCTCGATCAGCACGTCCACCGCCCGCCGGCTGTCCGGCACCTCGGCGATCAGCACCGCGGGATCATCGCCGGGCACCGGGGGCACGTCGAGGACGAGCGCGAGCAGCCGCCGCGCCCCGGGGCGGCGCGCGGGCTCCGCCAGCCGCAGCAGCAGGTGCCGGGTGTGCCCGGGCGCCGCGTCCCACGGCCCGGCGTCGTGCCGGACCGCGGGCGGTGCGGCCTGGCGTACCGGGTCGCGCGGCGCGTCCCGGGCCGCCGCGGGCTGCGGGATCCGGACGCGCCGGTGTCCGTCCGTTCCGTAAAGGGGCATGGTGGGCTCCCGTCCGCCGTGCGCGTGCCGGCCGTCCGACGGCCGGCCGCCGTCGGGTCCCACGATCCGCCCCGGGACGGCCGCCCGTCATCGTCCGGCGAGTGGCTCCCGCACTGCGGTCAGGGGTGTACGTCCCCGCCGCCTGCAACCTGTGCAGCAGCGCCCGCTGCGCCTCCCGGAGGACGCCTGACCGGCGCCGATTGGTTACGGTGCAGGGCATGACGGCGGCAGCGCAGACGGACGCGAACAGCGAGCACACGGTGCTCCGCTACCTCGCGACCGCGATCGAGGACGGGCGGAAGACGGCGCGAGATACCCGCGCGTACGCCAAGGACGCGGGCTTCGCCGCCGTCGTGGCCCTCGGCTGCGTGGGCACGATGCTGCTGGCGCCGGACGGGCGCACCGGCTTCGACGCGCTCGCCTGGGTGCTCGGCCTGGCCGGCAGCGCGGCGCTGGTGGCCCGGCACCGCTTCCCGCGCGCGGTACTGGTGATCACGGCTGCGGCGATGGTCGCGTACCAGCTCCGCGGCTACCCCGACGGCAGCCCGGTGCTGCCGATGCTGGTCGCCGTCTACCGCTCCATCCGCGGCGGGCACCGCGCCTTCTTCGCCGTCACCGCCCTGGTCTCCCTCGCGGTCAGCCTGGGTTCGCTGCCGCTGCTCCCGCTCGGCGACGAGGCGCTGCGCGCGGCGCTGGAGAAGCGGTTCCTGACGTTCGGCTGGGTGGTGGCGTGCGCGATGGGCGCGGCCATGCGCATCCAGCACGAGGCGATGCTCGCCCAGGCCGAGGAGCGGGCCGCGGAGAACGCGCAGCGCAGCGCCGACGAGGAGCGGCTGCGCATCGCCCGCGAGCTCCACGACACCCTCACCCACAGCATCTCCGTGATCAAGGTCCAGGCCGGGGTGGCCGTGCACCTGTCGAAGAAGCGCGGCGAGGAGCCCCCGCCGGCACTGCTGGCCATCCAGGAGGCCAGCGGCGACGCCGCGCGCGAACTGCGCTCCACGCTGCACGTGCTGCGCAACGCGGACGGCGGCGCCGAGGGCGTCGGACTCGAACGCCTGCCGGAGCTGGTGGAGCGGGCCCGGGGCTCGGGGGTGCCGGCGACGGTGGCCGTCGCGGGCGAGCGGCCGGCGCTGCCGGCGGAGGTGGACCGGGCGGCGTACCGGATCGTGCAGGAGTCACTGACGAACGTCGCGCGGCACGCCGGGCCCGCGGCGGCGGTGGGCGTGCACGTCTCGTACGCGCCGGACAAGGTCGTCGTCCAGGTCGACGACGACGGCGCCGCCGACCCCGGGGCACCGCCGCAGCCGGGCATCGGGCTGACGGGGATGCGCGAGCGGGTCGCCGCGCTCGGCGGCGAACTGCACGCCGCGCCGCGGCCGGAGGGCGGCTTCCGGGTACGCGCCGAGCTGCCGCTGCGGCAGACCGGCGGGCCGGCGGGCGCGGCCACGTGATCCGGGTGCTGCTCGTCGACGACCAGGCCCTCATCCGGGGCGGGTTCCGGGCGCTGCTCGACGCCGAGGACGACATCGAGGTGGTCGGCGAGGCCGCCGACGGCGCCGAGGGCGTACGGCTCGCCGCCCGGCACCGTCCGGACGTGGCGCTGGTCGACGTGCAGATGCCGGTGCTCGACGGCATCGAGGCCACCCGCAGGATCGCCGCCGACCCCGAGCTGGCCGGCGTGCACGTCGTCATCCTCACCAACTACGGCGTGGACGAGTACGTCTGGGGCGCGCTGCGCGCCGGGGCCGCCGGGTTCCTCGTCAAGGACATGGAGCCGGAGGACCTGCTGCACGGCGTACGGGTCGCCGCCCGCGGCGACGCGCTGCTCTCCCCCGCGCTGACCCGCAAGCTGATCCAGGAGTACGTCTCCCGCCCCGCCGGCGGCGTGCCCGACGCGGACGACGCGCTGCGCGACCTCACCCGGCGCGAGCGCGAGGTCGTCACCCTGGTCGGCGGCGGCCTCAGCAACGAGGAGATCGCCGCCCGGCTGCACATCAGCCCGATCACCGCAAAGACGCACGTCAGCCGGTCGATGACGAAGCTCGGCGCCCGCGACCGGGCGCAACTCGTCGTGCTCGCCTACGAGACGGGCCTGGTCACCCCGCGCGGCCCGGTGGCCGGACAGCCCGCGGACTGACCGCTGACGGGTGCTCAGGCGGCCCCCGCGCGCGCCGCCGTGTCGGTGGCAGGCTCTATGCTCTGAACCCATGCTCGAAGACCGCGCGACGCCCCTGAGTCCCCGTCAAGTCGCGCAGCAGCAGCCGCTTCCGGGCGCGGATCCGGCCCCGCTGCAGCCGGCTCTCCCGCTGCCCGCGCCGGCCGGCCCCGCGGAGCCCGCGGACCCGGCGCGTACCGCAGGATCGGGGACCGCCGACAGCGCGACCGATGCCGGGCAGCGCCCCGGCATCCCCCCGCCCGGCGCTCCCGCCGAACGCTGGCCCGCCGACTACCCCGAGGCGTACGCCGTCGTCGACGTCGAGACCACCGGGCTGCGCTCCGACGACCGCATCGTCTCCGCCGCCGTCTACCGCCTCGACGCCCACGGCGCGGTGGAGGACAGCTGGTACACGCTGGTCAACCCGCAGCGCGACCCCGGCCCGGTGTGGATCCACGGCCTGACCCGCGACATGCTCGCCGACGCGCCGCTCTTCCCGGAGATCGCCGAGGAGTTCACGGCCCGGCTGGAGGGCCGGGTGCTCGTCGCGCACAACGCGGTCTTCGACTGGATGATGATCGCCCGCGAGTACGCCCGCGCCGGGCTCACCGCTCCCGTGCGCCGGCGGCTGTGCACCATCGCGCTCGCCCGGCAGTTGCGGCTGCCGCTGCCCAACGCCCGGCTGGCGTCGCTGGCCGCCCACTTCGGCGTCGCCCAGCGCAAGGCCCACGACGCCGAGGACGACGCCCGCGTCCTCGCCGAGATCTTCCGCCCCAGCCTGCGGCAGGCCGCCGAGGCCGGCGCCCGGCTGCCGCTGCTGGCCTGCCAGCCGCTGACGGAGTGGTCGGAGCAGGCGCCCTCCGGGAGCACCGGCGGCACCCGCTCGCCGGGCGGGCACGGCGCGTACCAGTGGCGCACCTGGCGGCCGAACCGCCGGCTGCCCCCGTCCCCGTATCCCAACCCGGGGCGGTACGTGCGCGGCGGGCGGCTCAAGCAGGGCATGCGCGTGGCCTTCTCCGGCGACACCTCGGTGGACCGCAGCCTGCTGGAGGACCGGGCCGTCGAGGCCGGGCTGCACGTCGCCGCCAGCGTCTCGCGCTACACGAGCCTGCTGGTCACCAACGACCCCGGCGCGCCGACGGGCAAGGTGACGCGGGCCGCGGCACACGGCACCCCGGTGATCGACGAGGCCGCCTTCCTCCACCTCATGCGGGACGTCGAGCCGGCGGACGCGCTGCCGGACACCGAGGGCGGGGCGGGGTAGCGGGGTCCCGTCGGGCGGCGCCGGACCGGGGAGTACGGTCAAGGGGTGTACCGCTTCCTGTTGTCCCGGCAGTGGGTGATCGTCACCCTGGTGGCCGTCCTGCTCATCCCCGTGATGATCCGGCTCGGCTTCTGGCAGTTCCACCGCCACGAGGACCGGGTCGCGCGCAACGACCTCGTCGCCCGCAACCTGAAGGCCGAGCCGGTCCCGGTGGACCGGCTCACGCGTGAGGGGCGCACCGTGCCGCGCGAGGACACCTGGCGGACGGTCACGGCCACCGGCGCGTACGAGCCGGAGCGGGAGGTCGTCGTACGGCAGCGGCTCGGCGCCGACGACAAGCAGGGCTACTTCGTCGTCACCCCGCTCCGCCTCACCGACGGCTCCGCGGTCCTCGTCAACCGCGGCTGGGTGCCCGCGGGCGCCGATCTCACCACCTTCCCCAAGGTGCCGCCCCCGCCCACCGGCGAGGTCACCGTCACCGGCCGGCTGCGCCCCGACGAGACGACCGGCAGCGGCATCCGCGACAAGGCGGGCCTGCCGGACCGCCAGGTGATGCTGATCAACAGCGCCGACGAGGCCGCGGACGGCCTGCCGGGGCCGGTGCTCGGCGGGTTCGTCGAGCTGGTCGGCACCTCGCCGAAGGCCACGGGCAGGCAGCCCGAGCCGGTGACCGAGCCGGACCACAGCAGCATCGGGGTGCACATCGCGTACGCGATCCAGTGGTGGATCTTCGCGGCGGCGGTGCCGTTCGGCTGGTGGGTTCTCGTACGCCGGGAGCGCCGCGACCGCGAGGCCGCGGCGGCGAAGGCGGCCGGGGCCGGGGCGGCGGAGGCCGGGACGGCGGAGGCCGGACGGGCGCCGGGCGGGATCGCCGCGGACGCGGCCGGGAAGACCGCGAACGGCCCCGCGCGGCGGCCCGCGGACGACGACCCTGCCCCATCCCTGGCGCCCGCCGAGCAGATGGCGGCAGACTGACCCCCATGGATCTTGGACTCAACGACCGCGCCTACGTCGTGACCGGGGGCTCGCGCGGCCTCGGTCTCGCCGTCGCCGAGCAACTGCTCGCGGAAGGCGCGAAGGTGGTGCTCAGCGGCCGCGACAAGGACCGCGTGACGAGCGCAGCCGCCGCACTCGGCGAGTCGGCCGTCGGCGTCGCCGCCGACAACGCCGACCCCGGCACCCCGGACCGGCTCATCGCCGCCGCCCGGGAGCGCTTCGGCCGTTTCGACGGCGTGCTCATCAGCGTCGGCGGCCCGCCGGCGGGCAACGCCACCGCCAACACCGACGCCGAGTGGGAGACGGCGTTCGGCTCCGTCTTCCTCGGCGCGATGCGGATGGCCAGGACGGCCGCGGGCGAGCTGGAGGAGGGCGGGGTCATCGGCTTCGTGCTCTCCGGCTCCGTCCACGAGCCGATTCCCGGGCTCACCATCTCCAACGGGCTGCGCCCGGGGCTCGCCGGGTACGCCAAGTCGCTCGCCGACGACCTCGGGCCCCGCGGCGTGCGGGTCGTGGGGCTGCTGCCGGCGCGGATCGACACCGACCGGGCCCGCGAGCTGGACGCGCTGTCCGGCGATGCGGCGGCGGCGCGGGCCCGGATGGAGGCGAAGATCCCGCTGGGCCGCTACGGCACCCCGGAGGAGTTCGGCCGGACGGCGGCGTTCCTGCTGTCGCCCGCGGCGTCGTACCTGACCGGGATCATGCTGCCGATCGACGGCGGCATGCGGCGGAGCATCTGAGCGCGGTGGCCGGACGCAGCGCACGTACGGGCACGGACGCCGGCCGCTTACGCCGGTTACCCTCGAGCGGGACGAGCGCGGAGCCCCGGGGCGGGTCGCGCGTGCGCCGTACGGGACGTACCGCCGGTACGAGCCGTGCGCACCGCGCGACCGCCGCGGTCCGGCACGGATAAGACCCACGGGCCCGCGCCCGCGCCCGCCGTCACGAGACGCGCTCCGGGCGGTGCCTGGCCGAGCGGAACCTGATCTCCGCGGGCAGCCGCGCCAGGCCCACCGACGCGCGGGCCGGAGCGAGCGCCCGCTCCTCGATGTGGTCCACGGCCGCCGCGGGATGCGCGCCGGGGCCCAGCAGCACACCGAAGCTGGCGCGCGGCGCCGTGCGCCGGCCCGTGAGGGTCACCCGGGCCCGTTCCACCCCCTCCAGCGCACCGGCCTCCTCCGCCAGCACCTCCTCCAGCGCGGACCCGCGCAGCAGGGCCCGCGGGGCGGCCGGCAGCGTGAGCGTGCCGGGGCCCTCGGGCTCCGTGCCTTCGGGGTCCGGGTCCGTGGGGGAAGCCCAGTCCTCCGCCCGGCCGGGGTCCGTACCGGACGGGCCGGACCCCCCGGGCGCGAGCGCACCGCCCGTGTCGACGACGACCTCGCCGAGGCGGGCCCGGCGCAACTGGGCGACGAGCCACCAGCCGCAGCAGAGCACGAGCAGCGACAGACCGCCGACCACCGTCGGCCACCACCAGCCGTCGTCCCGCCACCGCAGCCGGGTGCCGCGGCTCAGCAGCACGTCGTCGGGGCCGTCGGCGTACGGCGCGAAGCCGGGCCGCGGCAGGTCGAGGCCGGCGGCGAGCACGGCGATCCCGGCGCCGGCGGCCACGAGGCCGACGACGGCGAGCAGGATCCGGTTGATCACGCGCAGCATCTCGCTCACCCCTTCGCCGGCGGCCGGCGTACGTGGACGGACAGCGCGGGCCTGCGGGCCAGGCCGAGTTCGCGTATGCCGTCGCCGAGGACCGCGGCGAGGTCGGCGCGGACGTCGTCCAGCTCGCGGAAGTGCGACTCGGCGCGCGCGCTGACGCGGCGGCGGCCCACCGAGACCCGTACCGACCGCACGCCCGAGATCTGCATGGCCCGGTCGCGCAGCACGACGGACGCCGCCCGCCGGTCGAGCCCGGCCCGCAGGTCCGGCGAGGCGTGCCGCATCGGCAGCACGCCGCGCAGCCCCGGCGTGACGGCCAGCAGCACCAGCCAGGCGCCGAGCAGCACGGCCAGGGCGGCGGCGGTGAGCACCCAGGCGTCGTCGAGCGGGCGGGCGGCCAGTTCGTCGGCGACGCGGCGGCGCCACTGCATCGCGGGGCGTTCGGTGCGTACGGCGACGATGTCGTAGAGCAGCAGCCCGATGCCCACGGTGGCCGCGGCGGCGGTGAGCGCGGCGGGCACCCGGCGTACGGACCAGAAGCGGGCCGCCGCATCGGCGCCCGCGCCGGCCGGCTCGGCCGCGTACCCGGAGGCCGACGTGCTCTGCCGCCACTCGTCCGGCTCGGCGGCCACGGTGCCGGCCGAGCCGCCCTGTGACCAGGACTTCGTCTTGTCGGAACTCATCGCACCCTCCCCCGCGGCGCGTTCGGCCGCTCCGTGGCGTGCAGCCGCTCGACCTCCACGGCCACCTCCGGGACCTCCAGCCCGACCAGAGCCCTTACCCGCTCGGTGACCGCCCGACTCACGGCGCAGCACTGGGCGCCGAGGTCGGACGGGAACCCCAGGTGGACGCCGACGCGGACGCGGGCGGTGTCGCCGCGTACGACGACGGCGGCGTGCGCGGCGTCGGTTCCGGGCGCGCCGAGGAGCGCCTCGCGGGCCGCCTGGGAGGCGATCTTCGCGATGACGCGGTCCTCGATCCGGGTCGCGCCCCGCTCCCCCGCCGGCACGGCCGGCTCTCCTGACCCGGCGTCCCCGGCCTGCGCCGCTTCTTCTCCGTGCTCGCCCGCCACCGACGTCACGGGGTCACCGCCGCCGGTCGTCGCGCTCGCCCGGTCTGCGGAAGAAGTCGCCCGGCTCCAGGTCGCCGTCCAGCACCCGGCCGACGACGAAGCCGATCGCGCCGAGCGCCGCCACCAGCAGGAAGGCACCGAACCCGCCGAAGTAGCCGGCGAAGCCCAACGCCATCCCGGCGATCAGGCCGACCACTGCCATGCTCATCGCACGCACCTTCCCCAAGCTCCCCGGGGCGGGTCCCCCGCCCCGCCGTCACTGCAGCCGCGGCTGCTCGGCCCCCTCGTCCTCGTCGTCGGGCAGCTTCACGTCGGTCACCGCGATGTTGACCTCGACCACTTCGAGGCCGGTCATCCGCTCGACGGCCGAGATGACATTCTCCCGTACGGCGCGGGCGAGTTCGGTGATGGAGACCCCGTAGTCGACGACGATCTCCAGGTCGAGCGCCGTCTGCACCTCGCCGACCTCGGCCCGCACGCCGGCCGCCGGCCGGGCGGAGCCGGGCACGCGGTCCCGTACGGCACCCGCGGCACGGGTGAGGCCGCTGCCCACGGCGTGCACGCCGACGACGTCGCGCGCGGCGAGGCCCGCGATCTTCTCGACCACGCCGTCGGCGATCGTCGTCCGCCCCCGCGTCGCCGGATCGCCGGTGCCGCGCCGCGTGCCCAGCACCTTCGGCGGGGCCGTTGCCGGCTCCCGCCTGACCTCCCTGACCGTCGACTCGCTGCTCACCGTCTCCACCCTTTCCTGACGACCGTGGCGTGCGCTCGTTTCGCCCCCCACTATCCGTCCCCTGCCCGGGGTGGGGCCAGGGGAATGCGACAGCCGGGCCACCGGGGCTCCGCGAGCGGGTGGCCGACCGCGCGGGTAGGGGAGGATGCGGCGGACGAGGACGGAGGACCGGCACCGGGCGGTGCGTTCCCCCTGCCCGGGGGAGGATGGAGCGTATGACGGCGGGGAACTGGCAGCGGGCGGTGCGCGAGCAGGTGGGCCTCGGCAGGCTGCTGCCGCTGGGCGCCGCGGCGGACGGCACGTGGATCGCGGAACGCGCGGCGGCGGGCGTGCTGCGCCGCGCGGCGGCGGGGGTGCCCGGGGCCCGGGTGACGGGTCTGCGGGTGGAGCTTGCGGCGGACGCGGCGGACGCCGGGGGCGGTACGGAGTCGGCGGGCGGGGCGGAGGGCGCGGGGCCGGGGGGCGGCGGGGAAGGCGGGGACACCGCACGGCCAGGACCCCGGCCGGACCCGGTCCACGACGGGGGCGGCGCCGGGGCGGAGGTGCGTTACCTCGACGAGCGCACCCGGGCCGGAGCCGAGGCGCACCGGCGGCGGGCGGCGGGGCCGGCGCCCCTGAGCGCGTTGCCGTACGGGGAGTTGCGGATCGCGGCCGAGTGCGACGCCGCGGTGGACCGGCCGATGACCGCCACGGCCGAGGCCCTGCGGGAGGCGCTGCTACAGGGCGCACAGGAGCGCCTGGGGCTGCGCGTGGCAGCGGTGGACATCCACGTGGCAGGCCTGCTGGAAACCCCGCAGGCCGCCGCACAGCCCGCCGCCGGGGCCCCGCCGGGCTCTCCTCCCGCCGCCCGGGAGAAGCCCCACCCCGGCCACGGCGCCCCGGACGTGCCCGGGTTGCTCGACGTCGACGTCCTCCCCGGCGGCGACCATGCCGAGGTACGCGTCGTCCTCGACTCCGCGCACCGCGCGCTCGACGTGGCTCTCGCCGTACGCGCCCGGACCGACGCCGCGACCGTCACGGTCCTCGTCACCGACATCCGGTAACGCGCCCGGCGGCCGCGCGCGCCACGAGCGCCGGCCTCACCCCGCGGCCGTACACCGCGCCTCCGTACCACCGGGGCGACCGGGCCGGGCCCCGCCCGCGGAAGGATCCCCTACTCCCCCGCCCCCGCCAGGTCCCGCAGCCTGCGGGCCTGCGCCGCGCGTTCCGCCGCGCGCTGCTCGTCGTACGTCCGGCCCGCGGCCTCCCGCAGCAGCGCCTTCGTCTCGATCACCGCGTCGCGCGGCGCCGCCAGCAGCGCCGCCGCCAGGTCCGCGGTCGCGGCCCCCAGCTCCGCCGCCGGGACCACGAGGTTCGCCAGACCCACCCGCTCGGCCTCCGCCGCGTGCACGAAGCGTCCCGTGACGCACATTTCCAACGCCCGTGCATATCCGACGAGTTGCACCAGCGGCCCGGTTCCGGTGAGATCGGGCACCAGCCCGAGCGACGTCTCCCGCATGGCGAACTGCGCGTCGTCCGCGCACACCCGGAGGTCGCAGGCGAGGGCGAGCTGAAAACCCGCGCCAATCGCATGTCCCTGCACCGCCGCGAGGGAAACGATGTCATTCCGCCGCCACCAGGTGAACGCCTCCTGGTATTCGGCGATGACCGCGTCGAGGTCGCCGTCGGAATAGCGGGCGAGCTCAAGGAACGACGGCTCGTCCGCAAAGCCTTCGGGGGTGAATGCCTGCCGGTCGAGTCCGGCGGAGAAGGATTTGCCCTCGGCACGCAGCACCACCAGGCGGACGCTGCCGGGGAGTTCACGCCCGGCGGCGGCGAGGGCCCGCCACATGGCGGGCGACTGCGCGTTGCGCCGGGCGGGGTGGTCGAGGGTCACCGTGGCCAGCGTGCCGTCCTCGCCGTCCAGGGCGAGCCGTACGCCGTCTCTGTGCAGCAGCTCTGTCATATACCGAACAGTAACCACCCGGCCGGTCCAGCGGACCGGCCGGGTGCCCGTCCAGGGCCGGGGGCGCCGGTCACGGCGGCCGCGGCAGTCCGGTCAGGTCGACGCTTTCTTGCCTCGCGTCGCGCCGCCGCGACCGCGCAGGGTCACGCCGGATTCGCTGAGCATCCGGTGCACGAATCCATAGGAGCGACCGGTTTCTTCGGCCAGCGCCCGGATACTCGCACCGGAGTCGTACTTCTTCTTCAGGTCAGCCGCGAGCTTTTCGCGCGCGGCGCCGGTAACCCGGCTGCCCTTCTTCAGAGTCTCGGCCACCCGTGCCTCCTCGTACGGAAGTGCGCTCTGGACTCTCATGATCACCCCTTTATGGCCTCCTGGCCACCCGTTCGGCAAGGTCCGCGGCACGAGGTTTTCTCCCCAGTTCCTCTCGGAGACCGTCGGAACCCCACGTTCCGAGCCCGTGGGCGGACCGGCCGGGACCGCGGCTCGGAGTGATTGGGCAGGTCAGGGGGCGGTGCCGGGGCGAGGCGGCGGCGACGGCGCGCGTAGCCGGCACCGCACGCCCGGTGACCAGGCGCCACGCCGTGGTACGAGCACCACTCACTCAGATGATGGATCACCCATGAGCCGAATGATCCAGACGGGGGTGATCAAGCAAGCGCTACCAGGTCTGCGTAGTCCGCGTTCCACAGGTCCTCGACGCCGTCCGGCAGCAGGATGATGCGCTCCGGCTCCAGCGCGTCCACCGCCCCCTCGTCGTGGGTGACGAGGACGACGGCGCCGGTGAAGGTGCGCAGCGCACCGAGGATCTCCTCGCGGCTGGCCGGGTCGAGGTTGTTGGTCGGCTCGTCGAGCAGCAGCACGTTCGCGGAGGAGACGACGAGGGTGGCGAGCGCGAGCCGGGTCTTCTCGCCGCCGGAGAGCACGCGGGCGGGCTTGTCGACGTCATCGCCGGAGAAGAGGAACGAGCCGAGCACCTTGCGCCTCTCGACGGCGTCCATGTCGGGCGCGGCCGAGGCCATGTTCTCCAGCACCGAGCGGTCCGGGTCGAGGGTCTCGTGCTCCTGCGCGTAGTAGCCCAGCTTGAGGCCGTGGCCGGGGGTGACCCCGCCGGTGTCGGGCTTCTCGACGCCGGCCAGCAGCCGCAGCAGCGTGGTCTTCCCGGCGCCGTTGAGGCCGAGGATGACGACGCGGGAGCCCTTGTCGACGGCGAGGTCGACGTCGGTGAAGACCTCCAGCGAGCCGTACGACTTGGACAGGCCCTCGGCGGTCAGCGGCGTCTTGCCGCACGGGGCCGGGTCGGGGAACCGCAGCCGCGCGACCTTGTCGGCCTGCCGCTGCTCGTCGAGCCCGGAGAGCAGCCGCTCGGCGCGGCGGGCCATGTTCTGCGCGGCGGTGGCCTTGGTGGCCTTGGCGCGCATCTTGTCGGCCTGCGCGTTGAGCGCGGCGGCCTTCTTCTCGGCGTTGGCGCGCTCGCGGCGGCGGCGCTTCTCGTCCGCCTCGCGCTGCGCCAGGTAGAGCTTCCAGCCCATGTTGTAGACGTCGATCCGGGCGCGGTTGGCGTCGAGGTAGAAGACCTTGTTGACGACGGTCTCGACGAGCTGTTCGTCATGGGAGATGACGACGAAGCCGCCGTGGTACGTCTTCAGGTAGTCCCGCAGCCAGACGACGGAGTCGGCGTCGAGGTGGTTCGTCGGCTCGTCCAGCAGCAGGATCTCGGAGTCGGAGAAGAGGATCCGCGCCAGCTCGACGCGGCGGCGCTGGCCGCCGGAGAGCGTATGGAGCGGCTGGCCGAGCACCCGGTCGGGCAGTCCGAGGCTGGCCGCGATGGTCGCGGCCTCGGCCTCGGCGGCGTACCCGCCCTTCGTCAGGAACTCCGTCTCCATGCGCTCGTAGCGCCGCATGGCCTTCTCGCGGGTGGCGCCCTTGCCGTTCGCCATCCGGTCCTCGTCCTCACGCATCTTGCGGATGACGGCGTCCAGGCCGCGGGCGGCCAGGATGCGGTCGCGGGCGAGCACGTCGAGGTCGCCGGTCCGCGGGTCCTGCGGCAGGTAGCCGACGGTGCTGCCGCGGGTGACGGCGCCGGTGGCGGGCTGGCCCTCGCCGGCCAGGACCTTGGTCAGGGTGGTCTTGCCGGCGCCGTTGCGCCCGACCAGGCCGATGCGGTCGCCCCTGGCGATGCGGAAGGTGGCGGATTCGAGGAGGATGCGGGCGCCGGCGCGCAGCTCCAGGCCGGTGGCGGTGATCACGGAAGTTCTCCAGGGCAGGACGAGGACGGCAGGGACGGAGGGTTACGGAGCTACGCCGCTACTCATGCACGTGGAGAGTTGCCATGCGGCAAGTGTATCGGGGGCCGCAACCCGATTAACCCGCCGGATCCGGCGGGCGGCCCCGGGAGCGCGGCCGGGCTGCCGCCGTCGGTGGCCGGTGCCAGACTGCCCGTACAGGCTTCGAGAGGACGTGATCCGCATGCCCGGCAGCGACGACGCCCCGACCGTCTACCCCACCCTGCTGTACGACGACGCCAAGGCCGCCGTCCGGCTGCTGACCGAAGGGCTGGGCTTCCGGGAGGTCGCGGTCTACGAGGGCGAGGACGGCACGGTGGTGCACGCGGAGCTGGCCCAGGGGAACGGGATGGTGATGCTGGGCTCGAAGGGCACCGGCAGCGAGTTCGACAGGGCGGTGGGCGCCGGCGGCCCCAGCGCGGTGTACGTGGTGGTGGACGACCCCGACGCGCACCACCGCCAGGCCGTGGAGCACGGCGTGGAGATCCTGGTGCCGCCGACCGACCAGGACTACGGGGCGCGGGACTACATGGCGCGCGACCACGAGGGCAACGTCTGGAGCTTCGGCACGTACGCGCCCGTCCCCGGCTGACCCGCGCCCGCCCCGCTCACGCCCCGCCGGTGTGCACCCGGAAGGCCGCCCGGCGCACGGCCTTGGCCACGGCCGGGTCGGGGTGCGCGGCGGCCAGCGCCACCAGCACCTGGACCGTACGGGGATGGCCCGCGCCCCCCACCTCCGCCAGCAGCGCCGGCACGCTGCCCTGCACCGCGGACTCCAGATGCCGTACCAGCAGGCTGCCCTCGCCGTGGTCGGCGACCGCGGCGGCGGTGTCGACCCACAGCCAGGTCGCCTCCTCGCGGGTCAGCGCGCCCAGCGCCTCGTCCGCGTCGCCGCCCTCCTGCTCCGCCAGCCACAGCAGCGCGTACGGCCGCAGCATCGGCTCGTCGCACGACTCGCGCACCGCGCTCTCCGCCGCCGCGCCGACCACGCGCAGCGCCTCGAACGCCAGCCCGCGCAGCAGCGCGTCGTCGCCCCGCGCCACCTCCAGCAGCTCGGCGACCGCGCTGCCCGAGGGCCGCGCCGCCAGCCAGGCGCGGTACTCGGCGCGGGCCGGCCCCGGCGTCAGCCCCGCGCAACTGCGGAGCATCGCCTCCGCGGGCTTCTCGATGTGGCCCTCGGGGCCCTGGGCGGCGATGCAGATCTGCTCGATCTTCATCCACACGGCCCAGTGGCCCAGCGGGGTCAGCGACACCTCGGGGCCCTCCCGGATCAGCGCCCCCACGGAGGCGAACGCCTCCAGGGCCCAGTCCAGCAGCCCCGACAGCAGCGCCGGCAGCTCCGCGTCCGGCACTTCCGCCGCCGCCGGCTCGGCGGCCTGGCCCGGCACGGGGGTGCCCTCGCTGCCGTACGCGACCTCGCAGCGCTCGGTGCGCAGTTCCTCCACGCGCTGGCCGAGGAGGTCGAGCAGGACGGGGACGCGGACGGGGCCGCCGGTGAGGTGGAGCAGGGCGAGCATCTGCGGCATGGCCTCGATGGCGTCGCCGAGGGCGACGGAGTCGACGGCCAGCGGCTCGGGCGCGGGGTGGGCCAGCGACCAGGCGTCGAAGAGCGCGACCCAGCCGCGGAGCACGGCGCGCTCGTCGCGGTCCCAGGCCCGCAGCCGCCAGGCGGGACGGGCGTACGCGCCCTGCACCTCGACCAGGCCCGCGAGCCGGGCCCGGTCCCACTCGGCCTGCGGTGCCTCCGTCCAGGGCTGTGGCCGCCCCTCGGCCCACCTGGCGACCCGCACCGCCTCGGCGAGCAGGGTGCGGGCGTGGCCGGCGAGCACCCGGGGCGCGGCGATGCCCTCCGGGGGCCGCGGCGCGGGGCGTAGGGCCCGGTCGACGACGGCCCGGCGGGCTGCGGCGGCCATCTCGCGACGGGGCTGCCTGGGGACGAGGCGGAGCGGCGGGTGGTGCGAACTGTGCGCCATCACGCACCAAGTCTCGCGGGTGGGGCGGCGAAAGCCCAATCCGGGGTTGGCGAGGGGCACTCAGGGGGGTACCGCGGCGCGCTCGGCACCGGCCCCCGGAGCGGGCTAGAGCAGCGGGGTCAGGAAGCGGCGCACGGTGTCGTCGTACGCGTGCGGGGTGGCGTTCCACAGCGCCGCGTGCCGGCCGTCGGGGACCTCGCGGAGCACCAGCCGGTCGCCGCCGCGGGCCGCGAACGCCCGCGCCGCGGCGAGCGGGGCGACGTCGTCGGACTGGCCCTGCAGCACCAGCGTCGGCGCCTCGGGCACGGCGAGCGCGGTGTCCAACTCCGCGTACTCCCCGGCCGCCAGCACCGCCAGCCCGCGCAGCGGCGGCGGCAGGGCGAGCCGTCCGCGGGCGCCGGAGCGGCCGGCGAGGGCCCGTACCGCGGCGCGCCAGTCGAGCACCGGCGAGTCCAGCACCAGCCCGGCGATGCCGTAGGCGGCGGCGGACTCCGCGGCCGTGCGCAGCGCCATGGTGGCGCCCGCGGACCAGCCGTACAGCACCGCGCGCCGGGCGCCGTGGCGTACCGCCCAGTGGAGCGCCGCGTCGAGGTCGGGCCACTCGGCGTGGCCGAGCGCGCCGCGGCCGCCGGGGGCCGGCGGCGCGTCGGGATCACCGCGGTAGGCGGGGGCGAGGACCGGCAGCCCCAGCTCGTGCAGCAGCGGCAGGGCGGTCAGGACCTGTTCGCGGGTGTCGCCGAGGCCGTGGGCGGCGATGACCCAGGTGGCGCGGGCGCCCGGCACGTACCACGCGGGCAGCGGCCCGAGCGGGCCCTCGACGGTGACGTCCTCGTACGCGATGCCCAGCGCCGAGCGCGGCGTGCCCACGTACACCTTCGGCGTCAGCCGCACCCGCGTGCCCGCGTCGAGGCTGCCGTGGGTGACCCGCTCCAGGCGGCGCACGAGCCGGCCGCCCGGCCGGGACTCGGCGCGCACCAGCGGGCCGACGACGGCGTGCACGCCGGGGGCCATCAGGCCGTACGCCTCGGGGCGCAGGGCGGGCGGCGAGCCGGGCGCGAGGGTGACCTGCCCGTCCGCCGCTTCGACGACCCGCAGCCGGGGGCCGTCGAAGCCGACGGGGCCCGCGGGGGTGGGCCGCAGGGCGGAGCGGGAGCCGTACCGCCCGGCGGCCACGGCGGCGGCCCCGGCGCCGAGTCCGGCGGCGAGAAGGCTGGTCAGGGTCGCGGCGGCCGGTTTGATACGCATCCCGCCCATTGTCCGCGTACGGCCAGGACCCTGCCAGTGCGCGCACCCGCCCGGGTCACGGGCGGGCGGCCGCACGGCTCACCCCTGGCCGTAGCCCTTCAGCTTCTCCACCACCTCCCCGAGCTGATCCGCCGACAGCAGCGACGGGCTCAGCCCCGGTACCGAACGCGCGGCCAGCCACACCCGGCACATCCATTCGAGCTGGGCGGTCCTGTCGTACGCCTGCGCCAGGCCGGCGCCGTAGGCGACGGTGCCGTGGTTCTGCAGCAGGCACGCGGACCGCCCGGCCAGCGCCTCCAGCATGCCCGCGGCCAGCTCCGCCGTCCCGTACAGCGCGTACGGGGCGACGCGCACCGGGCCGCCGAGGGCCGCGGTGGCGTAGTGGACGGTGGGCAGCTCGGGCACGAGCGTGGAGACGGCCGTCGCGTGCACGGCGTGGGTGTGCACGACGGCGCGGGCGTCGGTGCTCCCGTAGACCGCGAGGTGCATGGGCAGCTCGCTCGTCGGCCTGAGCGAGCCGTGCGTCTGCCGCCCCCGCAGATCGACGGCGACGAGGTCGTCGTCCCCCAACTCCTCGTAGGGAACGCCGGTCGGGGTGATGAGCACATGGTCGCCCACCCGCGCGGAGACGTTGCCCGAGGTTCCGACCACCAGCCCTTCGGAGTACATCCGCCGGGCCGTCGCCAGCAGCTCACGCCACGCGTGACGCATCTGTATCCTCCCTATGACCTGCGCATGAAGCGTCCGCCCGGAGACATTGCGACACCCATTCGCCCTCGTCACCGTCGCGTCCGGCCCAGTTCACCTTGTGTTCACTCGGAGTACTTACGTTCCTCACGGCCCCCGACCTTCGAGCGGATTGCTTGGGTACATGGAACACCTCACTCTCATCATCGGAGTCGTCGTAGTCACCGCCCTGGTGTTCGACTTCACGAACGGGTTCCACGACACCGCCAACGCCATGGCCACCACCATCTCCACCGGGGCTCTCAAGCCCAAGACGGCGGTGGCGATGAGCGCAGTCCTCAACCTCGTCGGCGCCTTCCTCTCCGTGGAAGTCGCCAAGACCATCTCCGGCGGCATCATCGACGAAGGGTCCGGCATCCAGCCCGAAGTGATCTTCGCCGGGCTGGTGGGTGCGATCGTCTGGAACCTGCTGACCTGGCTCGCCGGGCTGCCCTCCAGTTCCTCGCACGCCCTCTTCGGCGGTCTGATCGGCGCGACCCTCGTCTCCGTCGGCTGGAACGGCGTGCACATGGACGCCATCGTCATGAAGGTCCTCATCCCCGCCATCGCCGCGCCGCTGGTCGCGGGCATCGCCGCCGCCGCCGCGACCCGGCTGACCTACCGGCTGGCCAGCCGCCGCTCCGCGGGCCAGACGGCGAAGGGCTACCGCGCCGGGCAGATCACCTCCGGTGCGCTGGTCTCCCTCGCGCACGGCACCAACGACGCACAGAAGACGATGGGCGTCATCACCCTGGCGCTGATCACCGGCGGCGCACTGTCCCCGGGCGCCGACCCGCCCACCTGGGTCATCGTCTCCGCCGCGCTGGCCATCGCGCTCGGCACGTACCTCGGCGGCTGGCGCATCATCCGCACCATGGGCAAGGGCCTCACCGACATCCAGCCGCCGCAGGGCTTCTCCGCCCAGACCAGCTCGGCCACGGTGATCCTCGCCTCCTCGCACCTCGGCTTCGCCCTGTCCACCACCCAGGTCTGCTCCGGCTCGATCATGGGCTCCGGCGTGGGCAAGAAGGGCGGCGTGGTGCGCTGGAGCACCGCCGGGCGGATGGTCGCCGCGTGGGGGCTCACCCTGCCGGCCGCGGGGCTGATCGCAGGGGCCTCGGCGTTCCTCGCCGACCAGGGCGACTGGGGTGTGGTGACGGTCGCCGTCCTGGGCATCGCGGCCTGCGCGACGATCTGGGCGGCCTCGCGCCGCGACCGGGTCGACCACTCCAACGTCAACGACGTGGACCCGGCGACCGGCCAGGCGGCCGCGGTCGCCGACGGCGGCACGGAGGCTGCCGTGGAGCCGGTGAGCATCCCCTCGCCGCGGACCGCGTCCGGTCCCGCCTCCCAGGCCACGGTCTGACCGGCCGATCCCCGACTGAGTACTGAGGAAGCAGCATGGACATCGACTGGGCAGCACTCGGCGAGGTCTTCGGCGTCAGCCTCGTCATGACGGTGGCGCTCGTGGGCCTCTTCACGGTCGGCATCGTCGGCCTCTCCCCGAAGACGGAGCCCGAGGGCGCCGACGGCGTCACGACGACCGAGACGGCACCCTCCGCCCTGGCCAGGACGGGTGCGTACGTATGCTTCACGCTGTGTGCAGCAGCCGTGGCGTACGGGATCTATCTGATCGTCAAATGACGGCGCGTGCCGGCGGCCTGCTGGTCGCCGGCACGACGTCGGACGCGGGCAAGAGCGTCGTCACCGCCGGCATCTGCCGGTGGCTGGCCCGGCGCGGCGTCTCCGTCGCGCCGTTCAAGGCGCAGAACATGTCGCTCAACTCGTACGTGACCCGCGAGGGCGCCGAGATCGGGCGGGCGCAGGCCATGCAGGCGGCGGCTGCCCGCACCGAGCCCAGCGCGCTGATGAACCCGGTGCTGCTGAAGCCCGGCGGCGAGGCGCGCAGCCAGGTCGTGGTGCTGGGCCGGCCGATGGCGGAGCTGAGCGCGGCGGGCTACCACGGGGAGCGGCAGCGGGCGCTGTTCGACACGGTCACGGACTGCCTGGAGGAGTTGCGGCGCGCGTACGACGTGGTGATCTGCGAGGGCGCGGGCAGTCCGGCGGAGATCAACCTGCGGCACAGCGACATCGTCAACATGGGGCTGGCGCGGGCGGCGCGGCTGCCCGTCGTGGTCGTCGGGGACATCGACAGGGGCGGGGTCTTCGCGTCGTTCTTCGGCACCACCGCGCTGCTGAGCGCCGCGGACCAGAGCCTGGTCGCGGGTTATCTGGTCAACAAGTTCCGCGGTGACGTCTCCCTGCTGGAGCCGGGGTTGTCGATGCTGCGCGGGCTGACCGGGCGGCAGACCCTGGGGGTGCTGCCGTACCGGCACGGGCTGGGCATCGACGAGGAGGACGGGCTGCGGCTGTCGCTGCGCGGCCGGATACGCGAGCTGCCCGCGGAGCCGCCGCACGGGGCGGAGGTGCTGCGGGTGGCGGTGGTGCCGGTGCCGCTGATGTCGAACTTCACCGACGTGGACGCGCTGGCCGCGGAGCCGGGCGTCGCGGTGCAGTTCACCGACCGGCCGGAGGAGCTGGCGGACGCGGACCTGGTGGTGCTGCCGGGAACGCGGGGCACGATACGGGCGCTCGCGTGGCTGCGGGAGCGGGGCATCGACGCGGCGGTGGCGCGCCGGGCGGCGCAGGGGCGGCCGGTGCTGGGCATCTGCGGCGGGTTCCAGATGCTGGCGGAGCGGATCGGCGACGCGGAGGGCGTGGAGGCGCGGCCGGCGCAGTCGGTGGCCGGGCTGGGACTGCTGCCGGTGCGGGTGGAGTTCGCGGCGGACAAGACGCTGGGCCGGCCGGCGGGCACGGCGCTGGGCGAGCCGGTGGAGGGGTACGAGATCCACCACGGGGTCGCGGACGTACGGGGCGGGGAGCCGTTCCTCGCCGGGTGCCGGGTGGGCCAGGTGTGGGGGACGCACTGGCACGGAGCCCTGGAGAACGACGGCTTCCGGCGGGCGTTCCTGCGGCAGGTGGCGTCGGACGCGGGCCGGGCGTTCGTCCCGGCGCCGGACACGTCCTTCGCGGGGCTGCGGGAGGAGCAGTTGGAGCGGCTGGGGGACCTCATCGAGGAGCACGCGGACACCAAGGCCCTGCTGCGCCTGATCGAGTCGGGCGCCCCGGGCGACCTTCCGTTCCTGCCGCCCGGGGCACCGACGAAGTAGCGGCCGTACCGGTACGCGGGGACGTCGCCGATACCGGTACGGCCTTCGGGCACGGTGCCGCACGCGCGCCGCTCAGGCGCGTGTCAGCCCCGCGTCCGGATTCGGGCCAGCACCAGGCCGCTCAGGCCCAGGCCGACGAGCAGGGCCGCGCCGCCGACCAGGTACGGGGTCGTCGAGCTGCCGCCCGTTTCGGCGAGTTGCTGCCCGGGGGCGGGGTCCGTGGTGTCGCCGGGCCGTTCGTCCTGGACCGGCTCGGCGTCGCCCTGCGGGCGTTCGCCGGGCTCCTCCGCCGGGTCCGTACCGCCGCCCGCCGGGGTCTCGCACGCGGCCTCGACCAGCGTCACCTCGCCCTCCACCGCGGCGACGTTCAGCTTCAGCGGGTTCACCGACACCCGCAGCCGCAGCGCCGCGGCGCTCGCCGCCGACCGCGTGGTCTCCGTCTGCGAGAAGCCGAGCGACACCTCCCCCACGCCCGGCACCGTGACCACCGTCGGCTCCCCGCCCACGGTGACCGTGACGCGCTTGCCCAGCACCGTGACGGAGCCGAGGGTGCGGGACTCCGCCCTCGGCTTCGCGCCCACCGCGCACACGGCCGTCGACGTCACCTCCTCGACCTCGATGAGGGAGAGCGCGGGCAGCCCGGGGACGTGCACCTCGGCGCGGGCGAGGTTCGACGACGCCTCGGCGCCGTCCTCGTCCACGGTGGCGTCCGCGGTGGCGACTTCGGCGCGCGCGATGTTCACCGCCCCGGCGCCGGCGGGGTGTTCCTCGCCCTCGGCGGCCCTGAGGCCGTCGACCCGGACGTCGAGCGCGGTCTTGTCCGCGGCGCCGGAGTCGCGGCCGGCGGCGGGCACGCGGACCTCGTTGAGCGTGGAGAGCACCGGTACCTGCACGGTCTTGTCGAGCAGCGAGACGTCGAGGTCGGCGCGGAGCACGGAGGCGCCGGCCGAGCCCGTACGGGCCGGGGCGGCGCCGCCGGTGTCGTCGGCGTGCGCGGGTACGGCGAGGAACAGGGCCGGGCCGGTCAGCGCGGCCGCCGTGACGGCGGTCGCGGGCATGCGAAACAGACGGGACAAACGGGACAAGGAACAAACCCCCCACGGGTGAACGTGCGTCGGATCGTCAACTGCCCCGCCATGCTTACGCACTCAGGGTGACCCGACGGACACTCTGCGCTCGTTCACCCCATCGGGCGAATCAGGCCACGGAAGTCGGCCCCCTCCCCCGGCACTCTGCTCTCAGCCGACGATCCGGCCCCGCAGGACGATCCGCCGCGGCGCCGTCAGTACCCGCACGTCGCCCAGCGGATCGGCCTCGTACACCACGAGATCCGCCGGCGCGCCCTCCTCCAGACCCGGCCGCCCGAGCCACTCCCGCGCACCCCATGCCGCCGCCGAGACGGCGTCCGCCACCGGGATCCCGGCGGCGACCAGCTCACCCACCTCCTGCCCGACCAGACCGTGCGCCAGCGACCCGCCGGCGTCGGTGCCGGCGTAGACGGGGATCCCGGCGTCGTAGGCGGCGCGCACGGTGGCGTAGCGGCGGCTGTGCAGCCGGCGCATGTGGTCCGCCCAGCGCGGGAACCTGGCCTGGCCGCCCGCCGCGAGCTCGGGGAACGTCGCGATGTTGACGAGCGTGGGCACGATGGCGACGCCGCGCTCGGCGAAGAGCGGCAGGGTCTCCTCGGTGAGCCCCGTGGCGTGCTCGATGCAGTCGATGCCCGCCTCGACCAGGTCGCGCAGCGAGTCCTCGGCGAAGCAGTGGGCGGTCACGCGGGCGCCCAGGCGGTGCGCCTCGGCGATCGCGGGGGCCAGGGCCTCGCGCGGCCAGCAGGGAGTGAGGTCGCCCGCCACGCGGTCGATCCAGTCGCCGACGAGCTTGACCCAGCCGTCGCCCCTGCGCGCCTCGCGGGCGACGTACGCGACGAGGTCGGCGGGTTCGATCTCGTGGGCGTAGTTGCGGATGTAGCGGCGGGTACGGGCGATGTGACGGCCGGCGCGGACGATCCGCGGCAGGTCGTCGCGGTCGTCGATCCAGCGGGTGTCGGCGGCGGAGCCCGCGTCGCGCAGCAGCAGGGCGCCGGCCTCGCGCTCGGCGCGGGCCTGCTTCTCGCTGGTGGCGTCGTCCACGGCGCCGTGTGCGTCGAGCCCGACGTGGCAGTGTGCGTCGACGAGCCCGGGCAGCGCCCAGCCCTCGATGTCGACGACCTCACGCGCGGCGGCCGGTGGCGTGAAGGTGACGCGCCCGCCCACCACCCACAGCTCGTCGCGGACTTCCTCGCGGCCGGTCAGCACCCGGCCCCTCACGCGCAGCACCGGGCTCTCGCTCATGCGGGGCACCTTAGCCAACCGCCGGCTCCGGCGATCTCCCGGGCGTAGCACAGCGACGTACACGCGAAGGAACGAACACGGGGGGTGAGGCATTGACGTATGTTTAACGGCAGTTTATCGTCGCCTCCGCGAAGTGATTTTCCCGTCTTCTTCTGCCCGCTTCCCGGTCGGATAAACCAGGTAATTTTTCGGCCAGTCAACCTTCTCAATCCGGACACTGGCCGGAGTCGTTATCAATACGTTACATTTCTGACCTGGACGTCGAGTCCCCCCGGGAATTCCATGATATATCGGGGCATATCCCCTTCGGTTCGCGCGCTCGCGCGTGCCCGCGGATAACATATCTACGTCCCTTTTGTAACCCCTATCGGCCGTGCGATTTCAATTTCCCCTAGGTAAATTCAATCTGCATGACTGCCGCACAAGCAGACCTAGCAGGCCCTCCCGATAAACCCCGCACCGCGGCTGCAGACGAGGCGGGTGTCCGGCTGGACACCCCGCGAATCGAGGACGGCGCCGCAATCTGGCGCATCGCACGCGACTCCGGCTCGCTGGACCTCAACTCGTCGTACAGCTATCTCCTGTGGTGTCGCGACTTCGCCGACACCACGGTCGTGGCACGGGACTCGGACGGCGCCCCGGTCGGCTTCGTCACCGGCTATATCCGGCCCGCGCGGCCGGAGACCCTCGTCGTCTGGCAGATCGCCGTGGACGCCGCGTTCCGCGGCCGCGGACTGGCCGGCGCACTGCTCGACGGGCTGACGGAGCGCGCGCTGCAGGACCGCGCCATACAGCGTCTCGAAACGACCATCACGCCGGACAACTCCGCCTCCGACCAGCTCTTCCGCTCGTACGCGCGCCGCCACGGCGCCGACGTCGACCGCGACGTGCTGTTCCACGGCGAGCACTTCCCGGACGGGCACGAGCCCGAGCTGCTGTACCGCATCGGCCCCCTCGCGGGCTGAGTGCACCGCCCCATTCGCACCCCCCGCACGTCGGATCATCTCCCAGGAGAACGCTGTGACCATCACACCGCCCGCCCTGAGCGTCTTCGAGACCCTGGAGTCGGAGGTGCGCAGCTACTGCCGTGGCTGGCCCGCGGTCTTCGACCGGGCCCAGGGCAGCTATCTGTACGACGAGGACGGCCACACCTACCTCGACTTCTTCGCCGGCGCCGGCTCCCTCAACTACGGCCACAACAACGCCGTGCTCAAGCGCGCCCTGCTCGACTACCTGGAGCGCGACGGCATCGTGCACGGCCTGGACATGGCCACCACCGCCAAGCGGGCGTTCCTGGAGACCTTCCAGAACGTCGTGCTGCGCCCCCGCGACCTGCCGTACAAGGTCATGTTCCCCGGGCCGACGGGCACCAACGCCGTCGAGGCGGCGCTGAAGCTGGCCCGCAAGGTCAAGGGCCGCGAGTCGATCGTCTCGTTCACCAACGCCTTCCACGGCATGTCGCTCGGCTCGCTCGCCGTCACCGGCAACGCCTTCAAGCGCGCCGGCGCCGGCATCCCGCTGGTGCACGGCACCCCGATGCCGTTCGACAACTACCTCGACGGCCAGGTCCCGGACTTCCTGTGGTTCGAGCGGCTGCTGGAGGACCAGGGCTCCGGGCTCAACAAGCCCGCCGCCGTCATCGTCGAGACCATCCAGGGCGAGGGCGGCATCAACGTGGCCCGCGCCGAGTGGCTCCGCGGCCTCGCCGAGCTGTGCAAACGCCGCGACATGCTGCTCATCGTCGACGACATCCAGATGGGCTGCGGCCGCACCGGCGGCTTCTTCTCCTTCGAGGACGCGGGCATCACGCCGGACATCGTCACGCTGTCCAAGTCGATCAGCGGCTACGGGCTGCCGATGTCGCTCACGCTGTTCAAGCCGGAGCTGGACATCTGGGAGCCGGGCGAGCACAACGGCACGTTCCGCGGCCACAACCCGGCGTTCGTCACCGCCACCGCGGCGCTCGACACGTACTGGGCCGACGGGCAGATGGAGAAGCAGACCCTCGCCCGCGGCCGGCAGATCGAGCAGGCGCTGGTCGCGATCTGCGCGGAGCACGCCGACGCGGACGCCACGTACCGCGGTCGCGGCATGGTGTGGGGGCTTGAGTTCCCCGACCCCGCGCGCGCCACGCGTGTCTGCCGGCGCGCCTTCGAGCTGGGACTCATCCTGGAGACCTCCGGGCCGCAGAGCGAGGTCGTCAAGCTGCTGCCGGCGCTGACGACGACGCCGGACGACCTGGACGAGGGGCTGCGCACGCTGGCCCGGGCGGTCCGCGAGACCGCCTGAGGACCGGGGCGCGGCCCCCGCCCGTCGCGTACGGGCAGGCACGTACACGCGACCGGCCGGCGGCAGAGCCGCCGGCCAGTCCCGAGAGAGAGGCACCAAGGCACCGTGATCGTCCGATCCTTCAAGGAGCTTGAGGGCACCGACCGGCACATCAAATCCGCGTCGGGCACCTGGGAGAGCAAGCGCATCGTGCTCGCGAAGGAGCGCGTCGGCTTCTCCCTCCACGAGACCGTGCTCTACGCGGGCACCGAGACGTCCATGTGGTACGCCAACCACATAGAGGCCGTCGTCTGCGTCGAGGGCGAGGCCGAACTCACCAACGACGAGACCGGCGAGAAGCACGCCATCACGCCGGGGACGATGTACCTGCTGGACGGGCACGAGAAGCACACCATGCGGATCAAGCAGGACTTCCGCTGCATCTGTGTCTTCAACCCGCCGGTCACGGGCCGCGAAGACCACGACGAGAACGGCGTGTACCCCCTGCTGACTGAGGAGGACTGAGAACCATGGCCAGCCCGACTGTCACCGACCTCTACCCGACGCGCGGCGCGGAAGAAGTGAGCACGCCCCGTCAGGACCCGGTGGTCTGGTCGGAACCGGGTGCCGACGGGCCCATCCCGCCCTGGGAGCTGGAGGGCTACGAGCGCAACGGCTACCTGACGGTCGACCAACTGATCACTCCGGAGGAGGTGGAGACGTACAAGGCCGAGCTGGACCGGCTCATCGCCGACCCGCAGATACGCGCCGACGAGCGCTCGGTCGTCGAGGCCAGCACCCAGGCCGTACGCTCCATCTTCGAGATCCACAAGATCAGCGACGTCTTCGGCAAGCTGGTACGCGACGAGCGCGTCCTCGACCGGGCGCGGCAGATCCTCGGCTCCGACGTGTACATCCACCAGAGCCGGATCAACATCAAGCCCGGGTTCGGTGCCACCGGCTTCTACTGGCACTCGGACTTCGAGACCTGGCACGCCGAGGACGGCCTGCCGAACATGCGGACCGTGTCGGTCTCGATCGCGTTGACGGAGAACTACGAGACCAACGGCGGCCTCATGATCATGCCGGGGTCGCACAAGACCTTCCTCGGCTGCGCGGGCGCCACGCCGAAGGACAACTACAAGAAGTCGCTGCAGATGCAGGACGCCGGCACGCCGTCGGACGGGGCGCTGACGGAGATGGCCGAGGCGCACGGTATCAAGCTGTTCACCGGCACGGCCGGGGGTGCGACCTGGTTCGACTGCAACTGCATGCACGGCTCGGGCGACAACATCACCCCGTATGCGCGCAGCAACGTTTTTCTCGTCTTCAACAGCGTGGAGAACGCGGCGGTGGAGCCGTTCGCGGCCCCGGTGCGGCGGCCTGACTTCATCGGCGCACGGGACTTCACGCCGGTGAGGTGACGCGGAGCGCCGAGGTCACGGAGTACACGTACCGCGCCCCCCGCCCGGATCTCCGGGCGGGGGGCGCGGACGCGTCCGTGGCTGCTTCGGTGTGTACGCCTGTGACCGGTCGGCTACGGGGCGTCGAAGGCGTGGTCGTCCGCGCAGAGGCCCTGGCCGCCCGTGCCCGTGACGTCCTGCAGCCGCCGCACGGCCGCCTGCTCCAGGGCCTGCGTGAAGACGTCCGCCGGCTGCCCGCCGGAGACGGCGAAGCGGCGGTCGATGACGAAGAACGGCACACCGCCCGCGCCCAGCTCGGCGGCTTCCTTCTCGTCGGCGCGCACGGCGTCGGCGTAGGCGTGCTCGTCCGCGAGCACCCTGCGTACCTCGTCGGCGTCGAGGCCGACGCCGGTGGCGATGTCGACGATCGTGTCGTCCTCGCCGATCGGGCGGGCCTCGGCGAAGTTCGCCGTGTACAGCGCGTCGAGGAGCCGGTCCTGGAGGCCGTGCTCCTTGGCGAGGTGCAGGAGGCGGTGCAGGTCGAAGGTGCCGGTGACGAACCGGTCGTGGCGCATGCCGAGGCCCTCGGCCGCGGCGGCGCCGCCGACCCGGTCCTCCATCGCCTTGAGCTGCGCGTCGTCCCAGCCGAACTTGGCCTTCAGCTCGTCGCCGAGCGGCTGGCGGCCGTCCCGCGGCGCCCCGGCGGACAGCTCGAACGAGCGGTGCACCACCTCGACCTCGTCCCGGCCGGCGAAGGCGGCCAGGCCCTTCTCGAACCGGGCCTTGCCTATATAGCACCAGGGGCAGATGACGTCGGACCAGATCTCTACACGCATGACGGCATCAACGGGCGAGGCGGTGGGGGGTATTCCCCGCGGGCTACGAGACCACGGCGGTCAGGGATCCGGGGTCAGGGGATCCGGGGTCAGGGGGATGCCGCAGCGCAGGTTCCAGCGGCCGGCGCGGCCGGTCAGCTCGGTGCGGGTCAGAGGCGGTACGTCAAGGCGCCAGAAGGCCGCGGAGGGCAGGTCGAGGGCGTGTATGACGGCGGCCCGCACGGCCGCGGGCTCGGCGACGGCGACGATGCGGTGGGTGCGCTCGGACACCGGGGCGGCAGGGCTCTTCGTGCTCTCCGGACCGGACGGTACGGCCGGTCCCGCCGGCCCGGTCAGGCCGTCCAGCCACACGCCCACCCGCCCCCGCAACTGCAGCAGAGACTCCCCGCCGTGCGGCGCCGCAGCCGGATCCGTCAGCCAGGCCCGTACCGCCTCGCCCTCCGCCTCCGCCAGTTCCTCCAGCCCCCGCCCGCGCCAGCGGCCGACGTCCCAGTCCGCCAGTTCCGCCTCCGGCTCCGCCGCGAGCCCCAGCGCGTCGGCCGTCTGCCGGCAGCGGACCGACGGCGCGGCGTACGCCGGCGTGTGCGTACGCAGCGAAGCCGCCGCATGTGCGCCTGCGCGCTCCGCCGCACGTCGGCCCGCCGCGTCCAGCGGCTCGTCCGCGCCGAACACCGCGTGCCGCAGCTCGGCGTTGACCGCCGGCGTGACGAGCATCACCCGGACTGTCACCAGCCGTCTCACCTGCCCCTTCCCTATCTCGGCCGGCGGACGCCCGCTGGTCGCCGACCCGCAGGCGACGGTATCGTCACCTCGTCAACCGAAGACGACGGCGCAACGGAAGCCCGGTGAGATTCCGGCACGGCCGCGCCACTGTGAGCCGGACGACGCCCCGCGCGGGGCGGAGTCCGGTGAGTCAGACCCGCACCGTCGTGAGCAGCTCCACCGAATGGGACGCGTGATCCCCGGGAGGTTTTCCGCCATGGCTCAGTCAGCCGTGTCACCCACGACATCCGCCGCCGACGGACCGGCCGGCTCTCTCCTCACCCCCGTCCCGCTGAAGACCCTCGCCCCGTGGGCGCTGTTCGGCGGGATCCTGATGCTCGTTCTGCTGTACTTCGTCGGCGCCGAACAGGGCGCTGCGTCCGTGGTGTCCGGCGAAGGCGTGCACGAGTGGTTGCACGACGGCCGGCATCTCCTGGGCTTCCCCTGCCACTGAGCGGGGGGATTCCGGTGATGACGCTGAACTCTGCGGCGGTGCGCGGGCTGTTGCTGCGCGGAATGCTGGCGGGGCTGGGGGCGGGGGTGCTGGGGCTGGCCGTCGCGTACGTCGTGGGCGAACCGCAGGTGGATGCGGCGATCGCCCAGGAGGCGCACGCGGGCGGTCACGGTTCCGGTTCCGGTTCCGGTTCCGGTTCCGGTTCCGGAGAAGAAGAACTGGTCAGCCGCTCCCTGCAGTCCACGGCGGGCCTGGCGACGGGCCTGCTCGTCTACGGCGTCGCGCTCGGCGGCCTCGCGGCGCTGGCCGTCGCGTACGCGCTGGGCCGCGTCGGCCGGTTCGGACCGCGGTCGACGGCGCTGCTGCTGGCGCTGGGCGGACTGGTCACGGTCTCCGCGGTGCCGTTCCTGAAATACCCGGCGAACCCACCGGGCGTCGGCGACCCGTCGACGGTCGGCTCCCGGACGACGCAGTACTTCCTGATGGTGGTGCTGAGCGTGCTGCTGGCGGTCGGTGCGGCGGTGGTCGGGCGGCGGCTGGTGCCGCGGCTGGGCGGCTGGTACGCGACGGTGGCGGGCGGCGCGGTGTTCGTGGCGGCGGCGGCGGTGGCGGCGGCGCTGCTGCCGGAGTCGTCGGTGGCCGTGCCGGAGGGGTATCCGGCGGATGTGCTGTGGCGGTTCAGGTTGGCGTCTGTGGGGGTGCACGGGGTGGTGTGGGTGGGGTTCGGGTTGTTGTTCGGGGAGTTGGCGGAGAGGTTGCTGGCGAGGGGTGGGGCGGGCCGGGCGCGGGGGGCGCCGGTGGCGGGCTGAGGGGGGTTGTTCCCCGGCCCCGCCCCTTCCCGAAACTCAGGGGCTCCGCCCCCGAGACCCCCGCGGGGCCGCGCCCGGCACCCGCGTCCACGTAGCCGCCCGGAGCTCCGGGCGGGGCTGCGCCCCGCACCCCTTCCGGGGGCTTCGCCCGAATCGCACCCCAACCGCACCGAACGGCACCATGACACCCACCAGCGCATCACACCCTGCCCGGCTCGTCCGCGGCCGCTCTCTGGCGTACGCCCTGGGCATCACCCTGGGTTACGCCGCCGACCACCTCTTCGGCGACCCCCGACGCGGCCACCCGGTAGCGGGGTTCGGCCGCGCGGCAGCGGCACTCGAAACCCGCCTCTGGCGCGACACCCGCCCGGCGGGCGCCCTGCACACGGCGCTCTGCGTAGGCGCGACGGTGGCGGCTGCCGCCCTGGCCACGGCAGCAACCCGCAAGGGCGCAGCCGTGGGCGGCGGTTCGGGGCGGAGCCCCGAGGGGCGCGCAAGTGAGGGGCCGAGGCGCGGCCTCGCAGGACCCGCGCGCGCGGCCCGTGGCCGGGACCCGGGGCGGAGCCCCAAGGGGATCAGGGGCGCAGCCCCGGCGGGGCCTCGGGGGCGCAGCCTCCGGGTTCCGGGAAGGGGCGGGATCGGGGAACACACCCCCCTGGTCCTCCTCACCGCGCTCGGCTCCTGGGCCGTTCTCGGCGGTGCCTCCCTGCGGCGGGAAGCCCTCGGCATCGCCCGCGCCCTCCACGCCCACGACCTCGACGACGCCCGCCACCGCCTCCCCCGTCTCTGCGGGCGCGACCCCCACCTCCTCGGTGAAGCCGACATCGCCCGCGCCGTCGTCGAGTCCGTCGCCGAGAACACCTCCGACGCCGTCGTCGGCGCCCTCGTCTGGGGGGCCGTCGGCGGCGTTCCCGGGCTCGCCGGGTTCCGGGCCGTCAACACCCTCGACGCCATGGTCGGGCACAGGTCCGCCCGCTATCTGCGCTTCGGCTGGGCCGCCGCCCGGCTCGACGATCTCATCGGCCGTCCCGGCGCCCGCCTCACCGCCGCGCTCGCGACGCTCGCCGGGCCCGATCCCCGCGCCGCCCGGCGCGTCTGGCGCGAGGACGGGCCCGGGCATCCGAGCCCCAACGCCGGCCCCGTGGAAGCCGCGTTCGCCGGTGCGCTCGGGCTGCGGCTCGGCGGGGAGCTGTCGTACGCGGGGCGGAAGGAGCACCGGGCCCTCCTCAACCCGACCGGACGGGTTCCGGACGTCCACGACATCGAGCGTGCCGTCCGCCTCTCCTCCCGTGTCTGCTTCCTCGCCCTCCTCACCACCACCCTCGCCGCCCTGCTCCCCACCGAAGCGAGTGCCGCATGACCACCGTGCTCCTCCTGTCCACCGCCGACACCGACCTCCTCGCCGCCCGCGCCTCCGGCGCGGACTTCCGTATCGCCAACCCTTCCCGCACCGACCCCTCCGACCTGCCCGGACTCCTCGACGGAACGGACGTCGTCGTCGTCCGGCTCCTCGGCGGCAAGCGCGCCTGGGCGGACGGGCTCGCCGCCCTGCGGGCCGCGGGGCGGCCCACCGTGCTACTGGGCGGGGAGTCGGTGCCCGACGCCGAACTGATGGCCGAGTCGTCCGTGCCCGCCGGGGTGGTCGCCGAGGCGTTGCGCTATCTGGTGGAGGGCGGGCCCGCGAACCTCGCCGAGCTGAGCCGGTTCCTGTCGGACACCGTGCTGCTCACCGGCGAGGGCTTCGCCCCGCCGAGGGTGATGCCGGCCTACGGGGTGCACGGTTCGTACGGGCTGAAGGACGACCGGCCCACCGTCGGCGTGCTCTTCTACCGCGCCCACGAACTCTCCGGGAACACCGCCTTCGTCGACACCCTCTGCGGGGCCGTCGAGGCGCACGGAGCCAACGCCCTGCCCGTGTACTGCGGTTCGCTGCGCGGCGCGGAGTCCGGGCTGTTCGAGCTGCTGGGCCGCGCCGACGCCCTCGTGGCCACCGTGCTCGCCTCCGGTGGGACGCGGCCGGGCGACGCCTCCGCCGGCGGGGACGACGAGGCGTGGGACGTCGGGGCGCTCGCGGAGCTGGACGTGCCGGTGCTCCAGGGGCTGTGCCTGACGTCGGGGCGCGGCGCGTGGCTGGCCTCGGACGCGGCGCTGTCGCCGATGGACGCGGCGATGCAGGTGGCGATTCCCGAGTTCGACGGGCGGCTGGTGACGGTGCCGTTCTCGTTCAAGGAGGACGGTCCGGGCGGCGTGCCGGTGTACGTCGCGGACGCGGAGCGGGCCGCGCGGGTCGCGGGGATCGCGGTGCGGCACGCGCGGCTGCGGCACACGCCGAACGGCGAGAAGCGGGTCGGGCTCGTCTTCACCGCGTACCCCACCAAGCACTCCCGCGTCGGCAACGCCGTCGGCCTGGACACGCCCGCCTCCGCCGTCAGGCTGCTCGACGCGCTACGGGCCGCGGGGTACGGCGTCGAGGGCCACCCCGACGACGGCGACGAGCTGATCCACCGGCTGATCGCCGCCGGCGGGCACGACGTGGAGTGGCTGACGGAGGAGCAGTTGGCGGCGGCACCCGCGCGCGTGCCGCTGGGCGACTACGAGCGGTGGTTCGCCGCGCTCGACCCGGAGCTGCGGGCCTCGGTGGTCGAGCACTGGGGCGAGCCGCCGGGCGAGCTGTACGTGGACGACGGTGACGGCGGGCCCGCCGTCGTGCTGGCGTCGCTGCGCTTCGGCAACGTCGTGGTGATGATCCAGCCGCCGCGCGGCTTCGGCGAGAACCCCATCGCGATCTACCACGACCCGGACCTGCCGCCGTCGCACCACTACCTGGCCGCGTACCGCTGGCTGGATCGCACGTTCGGCGCCGACGCGCTCGTGCACATGGGCAAGCACGGCACGATGGAGTGGCTGCCGGGCAAGGGCCTCGGGCTGTCGGCGGGGTGTGCGCCGGACGCGGTGCTGGGGGATCTGCCGCTGGTGTACCCGTTCATCGTCAACGACCCGGGCGAGGGCACCCAGGCCAAGCGCCGCGGACACGCCACGGTGGTCGACCACCTCGTGCCGCCGATGGCCCGCGCCGACTCCTACGGCGACCTGGCGAAGCTGGAGCAGTTGCTCGACGAGTACGCGCTCGTCTGCGACCTCGATCCGGCGAAGGCCCCGGCGGTGCGCAGCCAGATCTGGACGCTGGTACGGGCCGCGGAGCTGCACCACGACCTGCATGTGGCGGAGCAGCCGGAGGACGCCGACTTCGACGAGTTCGTCCTGCACGTCGACGGCTGGCTGTGCGAGATCAAGGACGTGCAGATCCGGGACGGGCTGCACGTGCTGGGCGCGGGACCGGTCGGCGGGCCACGGGTGAACCTGGCGCTGGCGGTGCTGCGTTCCGCACAGATGTGGGGCGGTGCCGGCGGGGCGCTGCCGGGGCTGCGGGCGGCGCTCGCGGCGCGGGCGGGGCTGGTCGAGGCGGAGCTGCTGGCGGAGCCGGGGGCGCGGATCGCGGTGCCGGCCACGCTGGCGGAGTGGGGCGCGGCCGGGGGTGGCGGTCGGCCTGCCGGGCGCGGTCCGGCGGAACCCTCGGCAGCCGCCGCTGCGGGGGACCGGCGGCCCCCGGCCCTCCGTACCGCTTCCGACGCCGTCGACCTGCTGGAATCCCTCGCCCGTCGCCTCGCGGAGTTCATGGAGGCGCACGACTGGTCCGCCGAGGCCGCGGGTCCCGCCGTGGCGGAGGTGCTGGGGGTCGAGTGCCCGGACGCCGTACGGGTACTGGAGTTCGCAGCCGCGGAACTCGTTCCGCGGCTGCGCCGCACCGGCGACGAGATCGGCAACGTCCTGCACGCGCTCGACGGCGGCTACGTCCCCGCGGGGCCGTCCGGCTCCCCCACCCGCGGTCTCGTCAACGTGCTGCCGACCGGCCGCAACTTCTACTCCGTCGACCCCAAGGCCATCCCCTCCCGGCTCTCCTGGGACGTCGGCAGCGCCCTCGCCGACTCCCTCCTCGCCCGCCACCTCGCCGACCACGGGGCGTACCCGAAGTCCGTGGGGCTGACGGTCTGGGGCACCTCCTGCATGCGCACCCAGGGCGACGACATCGCGGAGATCCTGGCGCTGCTGGGCTGCCGCCCGGTGTGGGACGACGCCTCGCGGCGGGTGACGGGCTTCGAGGTGGTGCCGCCCGCGGAGCTGGGCCGGCCGCGCATCGACGTGACGGTACGCATCTCGGGCTTCTTCCGCGATGCCTTCCCGCACGTCGTCGGCCTGATGGACGACGCGGTGCGCGCGGTCGCGGAGCTGGACGAGCCGCCGGAGGCCAACTTCGTACGGGCGCACGCGGACGAGGACACCGCCGCCCACGGCGATCGCCGCCGCGCCACCGCCCGCATCTTCGGCTCCAAGCCCGGCGCGTACGGCGCGGGCCTGCTGCCGCTGATCGACGCCCGCAACTGGCGCTCCGACGCCGACCTCGCGGAGGTCTACGCGGTCTGGGGCGGCTACGCCTACGGCCGCGGGCTCGACGGGAGGGCGGCGCGCGGCGACATGGAGGCGGCGTTCCGGCGGATCCAGGTGGCGGCGAAGAACGTCGACACGCGCGAGCACGACATCGCCGACGCCGACGACTACTTCCAGTACCACGGCGGCATGGTGGCGATGGTCCGCCATCTGACGGGCGGTTCGCCGGAGGCGTACATCGGCGACAGCGCCGTGCCCGAGCAGGTGAAAACGCGCACGCTGGGCGAGGAGACGCACCGCGTCTTCCGCGCCCGGGTGGTGAACCCGCGCTGGACGGCGGCGATGCGGCGGCACGGCTACAAGGGCGCGTTCGAGATGGCCGCCACCGTCGACTACCTGTTCGGCTACGACGCGACCGCCGGCGTGGTGGACGACTGGATGTACGAGAAGCTCGCCGCCGAGTACGTCTTCGACGCCGAGAACCAGGAGTTCATGCGGCGCTCCAACCCGTGGGCGCTGCGCGGGATCGGCGAACGGCTGCTGGAGGCGGCCGGGCGCGGTCTGTGGGCGGAGCCGGACCAGCGGACCCTGGCCCGGCTCCGCGAGATCTACCTCGAACTCGAGGGCGATCTGGAGGGGGAGGAATGACCCACAGGACGCGGACCGTGCAAGTCCGCTCCACGTCCGGCACGTACACGCTGGCACGATTCTTCCGCGTATCACAGCAGTTGACCGCCATATCACCCGTTGGAGGGGTCCGCGCATGAACACCGGTGCGCCGCACTATCCGTTCACCGCCGTCGTCGGCATGGCAGAACTCCGGCTCGCGCTGCTGCTCAACGCGGTGTCCCCGGCGGTCGGCGGGGTGCTCGTGCGCGGCGAGAAGGGAACGGCGAAATCGACCGCCGTACGAGCCCTCGCCGCGCTGCTCCCCGAGGTCGCCGTGGTGCCCGGCTGCCGTTTCTCCTGCGACCCGGCCGTGCCGGACGCCGGCTGCCCGGACGGCCCGCACGAGTCGGCGCGCACGGACGGTGTGCGCGCGGCGCGGATGGTGGAGCTGCCCGTGGGCGCCTCCGAGGACCGGCTCGCGGGGGCGCTGGACATCGAACGGGCGCTGGCCGAGGGCCGCAAGACGTTCGAGCCGGGGCTGCTGGCGGAGGCGCACCGCGGCGTGCTGTACGTGGACGAGGTCAACCTGCTCCACGACCACCTCGTCGACCTGCTGCTGGACGCCGCGGCCATGGGCGCCAACTACGTGGAGCGCGAGGGCGTCTCCGTCCGGCACGCGGCGCGCTTCCTGCTGGTGGGCACCATGAACCCGGAGGAGGGCGAGCTGCGCCCGCAGTTGCTGGACCGGTTCGGGCTGACGGTGGAGGTCGCCGCGTCCCGGGAGCCGGCGGAGCGGGCGGACGTGGTGCGGCGGCGCCTCGCGTACGACGCGGACGCGGCCGGCTTCGCGGCGCGCTGGGCGACGGAGGAGGACGCGCTGCGGGCCCGGATCGCGGCGGCCCGGGCGCTGCTGCCCGCGGTGACGCTGGGCGACGCGGCGCTGCGGCAGATCACGGCGACGTGCGCGGCGTTCGAAGTGGACGGGATGCGCGCGGACATCGTCATGGCCCGGACGGCGACGGTGCTGGCGGCGTGGTCGGGGCGTACGGACGTGGCGGCGGAGGACGTACGGCAGGCGGCGCTGCTGGCGCTGCCGCACCGGCGGCGGCGCAACCCCTTCGACGCGCCGGGGCTCGACGAGGAGAAGCTGGACGACACGCTACGGGAGCACGGCGGCACGGACGAGGGCCCGCCGGACGGCGACGGCGGCGGGGCACCGCCCGGGGACGCGGACGGACCGGAGCCGGCCCGGCCGGAGCAGCCCGGCGACGCCGGACCCGGTGACGCGGCGCCGCAGCGACACCCCGGCGCCGGCGCCCCGCGGGACCCCGCGCCGCAGGACCCGTCCCGTACGGACACCGCCGAGCCGCCCGGCTCCGCCCCCACCGCCACCCGCGCCCCGGCGGAGGAACCCGGCGTGGAGCCCTCTCCGCCCGGGACCGCGCCACCCCCGCCCGACGACCGGCCCGCCGCCCCCGCCGAGCCGTTCCGCACCCGCCGCCTCGACGTCCCCGGCGTCGGGGAGGGCGCCGCAGGCCGCCGCTCCCGCGCCCGTACCGCCCGCGGCCGCACCACCGGCGCCCGCCGCCCCCGCGGCGCCCTCGGCACCCTGCACCTCGCCGCCACGGTCCAGGCCGCCGCCCCGCACCAGCACGCGCGCGGCCGCCGCGGCCCCGGTCTCGTCGTCCGCCGCGACGACCTGCACGAGGCCGTCCGCGAGGGCCGCGAGTCGAATCTCGTGCTCTTCGCCGTCGACGCCTCGGGATCGATGGGCGCGCGGCAGCGCATGGGCGCCGTGAAGGGCGCCGTGCTGTCGCTGCTGCTGGATGCGTACCAGCGCCGTGACAAGGTCGGCCTGGTCACCTTCCGCGGCCGGGACGCGGAGGTGGCGCTGCCGCCCACCTCCTCGGTGGACGCCGCGGCGGTCCGGCTGGAGCGGCTGCCCACCGGCGGCCGCACCCCGCTGGCCGCCGGGCTGCTGCGGGCCCGCGAGACGCTGCGCGTCGAGCGGCTGCGGGACCCGGCGCGCCGCCCGCTGCTGGTCGTCGTCACCGACGGCCGGGCGACGGGCGGCCGGGAGCCGGTGGGCCGGGCGGCGCGCGCGGCGCGCCTGCTGGCGGCCGAGGGGGTCGCTTCGGTAGTCGTCGACTGCGAGTCGGGGCCGGTGCGGCTGGGGCTCGCGGGCGAACTGGCCCGCGAGCTGCGGGGCACGGCGGTGGCGCTGGGCGAGCTGCGGGCGGAGGCGGTGACCGGGCTCGTCCGGGACGCCCGGGGGGACCGGCGCGCACGTGCCGTACCCGACGTGCCCGGCACCGGTCGTGAGTCGAGGAGTCCGAGGAGGGCCGCCTGATGCCGAAGGGACAGCCCGCCGCCGTACCGGACGACGGCCTGACGACGCGGCAGCGCCGCAACCGCCCGCTGGTCGTGGTGCACACGGGCACGGGCAAGGGGAAGTCCACGGCCGCCTTCGGGCTGGCGCTGCGGGCCTGGAACCAGGGGTGGCCGATCGGGGTGTTCCAGTTCGTGAAGTCCGCCAAGTGGCGGGTCGGCGAGGAGCGGGCGCTGCGGGTCCTCGGCGCGAGCGGCGAGGGCGGCACGGTGGCGTGGCACAAGATGGGCGAGGGCTGGTCGTGGATCCAGCGGCCCGCCAAGGAGGCCGAGCCGGACAACGAGGCGCGGGCCCGGGAGGGCTGGGAGCAGGTCAAGCGGGACCTGGCGGCGCAGACGTACCGGCTGTACGTCCTCGACGAGTTCGCGTACCCGATGCACTGGGGGTGGGTGGACACCGCCGAGGTGATCGCGGTGCTGCGGGACCGGCCGGGCAGCCAGCACGTCGTCATCACGGGCCGCAACGCGCCCGCGCCGCTGGTCGGGTTCGCCGATCTCGTCACGGAGATGGGCAAGGTCAAGCACCCCATGGACGCGGGCCAGAAGGGCCAGCGAGGCATCGAATGGTGAGATTCCCGTGATCGACATCCCCCGGCTCGTCGTCGCCGCGCCGGCCTCCGGCAGCGGCAAGACGACCGTCGCGACCGGCCTGATGGCGGCGTTCACCGCCGCCGGCCTGACCGTCTCGCCGCACAAGGCGGGCCCCGACTACATCGACCCCGGCTACCACGCGCTCGCCGTCGCCGGCTCCCCGGCGGGCGGCCGCCCGGGCCGGAACCTCGACGCGCACATGTGCGGCCCCGGCCTGATCGCCCCGCTGTTCGCGCACGGCGCGGCGGGCGCGGACGTGGCCGTCGTGGAGGGCGTGATGGGCCTGTACGACGGCGCCTCCGGCGCCGGCGAGTCGGGCTCGACGGCGGAGCTGGCGAAGCTGCTGAGGGCACCGGTGGTGCTGGTGGTCGACGCCTCGGGGCAGTCGCGGTCGGTGGCGGCGCTGGTGCACGGCTTCGCGTCGTGGGATCCGGAGGTGCGGATCGGGGGTGTCGTGCTCAACAAGGTCGCCTCCGACCGCCACGAGTCCCTGCTGCGCGAGGCCCTGGACGAGGCGGGCGTCCCGGTCCTGGGCGCACTGCGCCGGCACCCGGAACTGGCGGCACCGTCGCGGCACCTGGGCCTGGTCCCGGCGGCGGAGCGCCGCCCGGCGGCGGTGGCGGCGGTACGGGCGCTGGCGGCGCGGGTGCGGGAGTCGTGCGATGTCCCGGAGCTGCTGCGGCTGGCGCGCACGGCACCGCCGCTGGCGGCGGAGGCGTGGTCGGCGGCGGAGGCGGTGGGGCCGCCGGGGACGGCAGAGGCGGGCGCGGCGCCGCACGGTGGGCACGGCACGGGAGACGACCGCGAGACCGGACCCGCGGCGGGGACCGGGGGGCGGAGTTCCCGAAGCGCGCCGCGCGCCGCAGGCGCGGGCGCCACCGGGGGCCCGGGGGCCGCCCCCCGGTTTCGGGAAGGGGCGGGATCGGGGAACACCTCCCGCACCGCCGACCGGCCGGTGGTCGCCATGGCGGCCGGCCCCGCGTTCACGTTCTCGTACGCCGAGCACGCCGAACTCCTCGCCGCCGCCGGCGCCGACGTCGTGCCCTTCGACCCCCTGCACGACGAGGCCCTGCCCCCCGGCACCCGCGCCCTCGTCATCGGCGGCGGCTTCCCCGAGGTGTACGGCGCCGAGCTGGCCGCCAACGAGCCGCTGCGCCGCGACGTCGCCCGGCTCGCCGCCGCCGGCGCGCCGGTGGCGGCCGAGTGCGCGGGCCTCGTCTACCTCGCCCGCGACCTCGACGGCGCCCCCATGTGCGGCGTTCTGGACGCCCGGGCGCGGATGACCGACAGCCTCACCCTCGGCTACCGCGACGCCGTGGCCGTCGCCGACAGCGCGCTGGCCGCCGCCGGCACCCGGGTACGCGGCCACGAGTTCCACCGCACCGCGCTCGACCCGCCCGCCGGCGAGACGCCCGCATGGGGGATGACGCGGCCCGTCCGGCGCGTCGAAGGATTCGTACGGGGCGGAGTCCACGCCTCCTACCTGCACGTGCACTGGGCCGCCGCCCCCGCCGTGGCGCGCCGGCTCGTCGAAGGGTGTGAGACGGCATGAACATGCGACTCGTCGGCGTCGGGGTGGGCCCCGGCGACCCCGAGCTGGTCACAGTCAAGGGCGCGGGCGCGCTGCGGACGGCGGCGGTGGTCGTCGTCCCCGTGATGGAGGGCGGCGGCACCGGCCGGGCCGAGGCGACGGTCCTGCACTACGTCGACGAGGCGAAGGTCGTACGCGTCGTCTTCGCGCTCAACGAGCGCAGCGACGCCGCGCGCCGCGAGGCGGCGTGGGACGCGGCGGGCGCGCGGGTCGCGGAACTGCTGCGCGAGCACCGCTCGGTGGCGTTCGCCACGCTCGGCGACCCCAACGTCTACTCGACGTTCACCTACCTCGCCGCGACCGTCACCGCCCTGCTCCCGGACGTCACGGTCGCGAGCGTGCCGGGCATCACCGCGATGCAGGACCTGGCGGCACGCGGCGGCGCGGTGCTCGCGGAGGGCACGGAGCCGCTGACGCTGGTGCCGGTGACGGCGGGCACGGCGGTGCTGAAGGAGGCGCTGCGGGGGCCGGGGACGGTGGTGGCGTACAAGTTCGGCCGGCTGGCGGGCGAGGTGGCGGGGGTGCTCGCGGAGACGGGCCGGATGGAGGGGGCGGTGTGGGGGTCGTCGCTGGGGCTGGCGGAGGAGTCGGTGCGGCCGGCGGCGGAGTTGGGGGCGCGGCCGCTGCCGTATCTGTCGACGCTGATCGCGCCGGCGCGGCGGACGGGGCGGGGGGAGAAACTGTGAGCGCGGCGGGAGTGCCGGGGCAGCGGCCGTACGCCACGGGCAGGGTGACGTTCGTCGGGGCCGGACCGGGGGCGGCGGATCTGCTGACGTTCCGGGCCGCGCGCGCCATCGCGGAGGCGGACGTCGTGATCTGGGCGGCGAGCCTCGTCCACGAGGACGTACTCCTGCACGCCCGCGCGGACGCGGAGATCGTCGACTCGGCGGCGGTGCCGCTGGAGGAGGTCGTCGCGGTCTACGCGCGGGCGGCCCGCGCGGGACTGCGGGTGGCGCGGGTGCACTCCGGGGACCCGGCGCTGTGGGGCGGCACGCAGGAGCAGGTGGAGCGGTGCGCCGAGCTGGGACTCGACGTGGAGATCGTGCCGGGGGTGTCGTCGTTCTCGGCGGCGGCGGCCGCGGCGGGGCGGGAGCTGACGGTCCCGGAGGTGGCGCAGTCGGTGATCCTCACGCGGCTGGGCGGCGGGAAGACGCCGATGCCGAGCGGCGAGGAGGTACGGGAGTTCGCGCGGCACGGCACGACGATGGCGGTGTTCCTGTCGGCGGCCCGCTCCGGCCGGCTGGCGGCGGAGCTGCTGGCGGGCGGGTACGCGGCGCAGACGCCGGTGGTGGTGGCGTACCGGGTGACGTGGCCGGACGAGCTGGTGGTGCGCTGCACGGTCGGCACGCTGGAGGCGGCGGTGAAGGAGCACCGGCTGTGGAAGCACACGCTCTTCCTCGTCGGCCCGGCGCTGGGGGCGGCGGGCACGCGGTCGCATCTGTACCACCCGGGGCACTTCCACGGCTTCCGCCGGGCGGACCCGGAGGCGCGGAAGGCGCTGCGCGAGGGCGGGGCGTAGGGCGGGCGCGGTGGTCGGTTCGAGACGGCGGAGAGGGGGAGGGCGGATGCCAGGGGAGCGGGGTGCGGACGCGGAAGGCGCGGAGGAGCCGGGCCGGGATGAACGAAAGGTGCGGGCAGGGGACGTACGGCAACCGGAGGTCCGGGAGCCTGGGCCGCCGGAACCGGACCGGCGGGGGCCGGACCTCCGTGAACCCGACCTGCCGCGTACCGCGAAGGTGCGGCAGAAGGCGCTGCGCACGGGATGGACCACCGGCACCTGCGCGTCGGCCGCCGCGCGCGCGGCGGCGCTGCTGCTGGCGACCGGCGAGGCGCGGCGGTGGGTGGAGGTGGCGCTGCCGTCGGGGCGGCGCGTGACCTTCGCGGTGGAGCGGGCGGTGGAGCTGCGGCCGGGGCGTACGGAGGCGGTGGTGGTCAAGGACGCGGGCGACGACCCGGACGTCACGCACGGCTCCCACCTGACGGCGACGGTCAGTTGGCGCGCGGCGCCGGGTCTCGGGCTGCACGGCGGCGTGGGGGTGGGGGTGGTGACGAAGCCGGGCCTGGGCCTGGAGCTGGGCGGCCCGGCGATCAACCCCGTACCGCGGCGGATGATCACGCAGGCGGTGGCGGAGGTCGTGGACCTGGGGCGGCGGGGTCTGGACGTGACGATCAGCGTGCCGGACGGCGAGCGGCGGGCACGGAAGACGACGAACGCCCGGCTGGGCATCCTGGGCGGCATCTCCATCCTCGGCACGACGGGCATCGTGCGGCCGTTCTCGACGGCGTCGTGGCGGGCGAGCGTCGAGCAGGCGGTGTCGGTGGCGGCGGCGCAGGGCGAGACGGCGGTGGTGCTGTGCACGGGCGGCCGGACGGAGCGCGGGGCGATGGAGCTGCTGCCGGGGCTGCCGGCGGTGTGCTTCGTGGAGGTGGGGGACTTCACGGGGGCGGCGCTGCGGCGGGCGGTGGCGCAGGGGGTGGAGCGGGTGGTGTTCGTGGGCATGGTCGGGAAGCTGACAAAGCTGGCGGCGGGGGTGCTGATGACGCACTACACGCGCTCGAAGGTCGACCCGGGGGTGCTGGCGGACATCACGCGCGTGGCGGGCGGACCGGGGGACCTGGCGGCGGCGGTGGCGGAGGCGAACACGGGGCGGCACGCGTACGAGTTGTGGGAGGCGGCGGGTCTGCTGCCGGCGGCGGGGCGGGAGTTGTGCGGCCGGGTGGCGGAGGTGCTGGAGCGCTTCACGGAGCGGCGGGTGGCGGCGGAGGCGGCGATGGTGGACTTCACGGGGCGCGTGCTGGTGGCGCGGAGCGACGGGGAGTCGCCGCGGTGATCACGGTCATAGGCTGCGGCACGGGCTCGCCTCCGGCGCGGGTCGGGGACGCGGCGCTGGTGGTGGGCGCGGCGCGGCACCTGGCGGAGGCGGAGCTGCCGCGGAGGGCGGAGCGCGTGACGCTGGGGCCGCTGGGCCCGGCCCTGGACCGGATCGCGGCGTATGTGGGGGGAGAGGAGAGGGCGCCGGCGGACGGGACCTGCACGGCGGAGCCGCGGGGTGCGGCTGAGGCGGAGCACGGAGGCGGGCCGGGGGCGAAGGCCCGTGGGCAGCTCGGGGCGGAGCCCCGTGGAGGTCCTGGGGCGGACCCCCGGGCGGGGACCTGGGGCGCAGCCCTCGGCGGGGGGCTCGGAGGCACAGCCCCTGAGTTTCGGGAAGGGGCGGGGACGGGGAAGACCCCCCGGCCGCCGGCCCGCGTCGTCGTACTGGCCTCAGGCGACCCCGGGTTCTTCGGGGTGGTCCGGGTTCTCGCCGGCCGCTTCGGGCCCCGGCTGCTCGACGTCCGTCCCGCCGTTCCCTCCCTCGCCGTCGCCTTCGCCCGCGTCGGGCTTCCCTGGGACGACGCCGTCGTCGTCAGCGCCCACGGGCGCGACCTCCGTACCGCCGTCCACGTCTGCCGCGCCCATCCCAAGACCGCCGTCCTCACCGGACCCGGTGCCGGCCCCGCCGAACTCGGCGCCGCGCTCGCCGCGTCCGGCGTGCCCCGTACCCTCGTCGTCGGCACCGGACTCGGCACCGCCGACGAGGACGTCGTCCGCCTCTCCCCCGCCGACGCCGCCGCCCGCCCCTGGCCGCCGCACTCCGTCAACGTCGTGCTCTGCCTCGACGAACGCCCCGGCCGTACCCTCGCCCCGGCACAGCGCGCCCTCGCAGGCCCCGGCCCGTACCCCCTGGCCCGTCGCCCCGGTGACGGCTGGGCGCTGCCCGAGGCGGACTTCGAGCACCGCGCCGGCATGGTCACCAAGTTCGAGGTGCGCGCCCTCGCCCTCGCGCGGCTCGTGCCCCGCCTCGGCGACCTGGTGTGGGACGTGGGTGCCGGGTCCGGGTCCGTCGCGGTGGAGTGTGCGCGGTTCGGGGCCGCCGTCGTCGCCGTGGAGCGGGACGCCGGGGGCGTCGCACGGATCCGGGCCAACGCGGCGGCGCACGGCGTCGACGTACAGGCCGTGCACGGTACGGCCCCCGCCGCGCTGGCCCAACTCCCCGACCCTGACGCGGTGTTCGTCGGCGGCGGGGGCGGCGACGTCGCGGAAGTCGTCGCCGCGTGTGCCCGGCGGGCGCGCCGGGCGGTGGTGGTGACGCTGGCCGCCGTCGACCGGGTGCCGGGGGTACGTGCCGCGCTGGCGGCGGCCGGGTTCGCGGTGGACGGCGTGTTGCTGCAGTCCTCCCGGCTCGCTCCGCTGCCCGGCGAGGTCACGCGACTGGCGGCGGCCAACCCGGTGTTCGTCCTGTGGGGCCGCCGGGAGGCGCGGCCGGAAGCAGGGCGGCAGCAGCCGGCACCCCGGCGACCACCGGACACCTCACCACCCCTCGGCCTGAGCACATGACACACCACCCGCGACTCCCCCAGGAGAAACCACCCGTGACCGCCCCGCCGGACCGCCCCGTGATCGGCCTCGTCGCCGCCACCGCCGCCGGCTCCGCCGCCGCGCAGCGGCTGGCCGACGCCTGGCCCGACCGGACCCGCCGCTACGACGAGGGCCCGGTCCGTACCGCCGTCGCGCGCGCCTTCGAGGACTGCGACCGACTCGTCTGCTTTCTCGCCACCGGCGCCACCGTCCGCCTCCTCGCCCCACTGCTCCGCGACAAGGCCGCCGACCCCGGCGTGGTCTGCGTCGACGAGGCGGGCCGCTTCGCCGTCGCGCTCCTCGGCGGCCACGGCGGCGGCGCCAACGACCTGGCCGCCGAGGTCGCCGACCTGCTCGGCGACGGGTGCACGCCGGTCGTGACCACCGCCACCGACGCCGTCGGCATCCCCGGCCTCGACTCCGTCGGCTGGCCCGTCGAGGGCGCGGTCGCCGCCGTGACGCGCGCGGTGCTGGACGGCGCTCCCGTCGCGCTGCGGGCCGACGCGACGTGGCCGCTGCCCGCGCTGCCGCCGCACGTCGGTGTCCGCGGCGTGGCGACGGACGTCCGCCTGTACGTCACCGACCGCCGGCTGCCGCTCGCCGCCCGCGAGGCGGTGCTCCGCCCGCCGTCCCTCGTCGTCGGCGTGGGGGCAAGCCGCGGCGTGGGGGTCGACGAGGTGCTGGGCCTCGTCGGGGACGCCCTCGACGAGGCCGGGTTGAGCCCGCGTTCCGTGGCCGCGCTCGCCACCGTCGACGCCAAGGCCGGCGAACCCGGCCTGCTCGCCGCCGCCGACCGCCTCGGGGTGCCGCTGCGCACCTTCCCCGCCGCCGGGTTGGCCACCGTCGACGTACCCACGCCCTCCGCCGCGCCGCTGGCCGCCGTCGGCACGCCCAGCGTCGCGGAGGCCGCGGCGCTCACGGCCGCGGGCCCGGACGCCGAACTCCTCGTACCCAAACGGAAGTCCCGGCCCGCAGACCGCCCCGCCATGGCCACCTGCGCCGTCGCCCGCCGCCGCCCCCGCGGGCGGCTCGCGGTCGTGGGCCTCGGCCCCGGCGCCCGCGACCTGCTGACGCCGCGGGCCCGCGCGGAGCTGCGCCGGGCGTCGGTGGTCGTCGGCCTGGACCAGTACGTCGCGCAGATCCGCGACCTGCTCCGCCCCGGCACCCGGGTTCTCGAATCCGGGCTCGGCGCCGAGGAGGAGCGGGCCCGTACCGCCGTCGCCGAGGCCCGCGCGGGGCACGCGGTCGCGCTGGTCGGCAGCGGTGACGCCGGGGTGTACGCGATGGCCGCCCCGGCGCTGGCGGAGGCGGGCGCGGACATCGACGTCGCCGGCGTGCCGGGCGTGACCGCGGCGCTGGCCGCGGCGGCGCTGCTGGGCGCGCCGCTGGGGCACGACCACGTCGCCGTCAGCCTGTCCGACCTGCACACGCCGTGGGAGGTCATCGAGCGCCGGGTGCGGGCGGCGGCGGAGGCGGACCTCGTGGTCACGTTCTACAACCCGCGCAGCCGCGCCCGCCGCCGCCAGCTCCCGCAGGCGCTGGCGCTGCTGGCGAAGCACCGCGCGCCGACGACGCCGGTGGGTGTCGTACGCAGCGCGTCCCGGCCCGACGAGCACGTGCTGCTGACGACGCTGGCCGAACTCGACCCGGAGACGGTGGACATGATGACCGTGGTGACGGTCGGCAACTCGGCGTCCCGCGAGATCGCGGGCCGCATGGTGACGCCGCGCGGCTACCGGTGGCAGACGTGAACGCCCGTACGCGCAATCCCCCGGCCCCGGCCCCCGCCCCGACGGGGACGGCACGCACCACCGCGCGAGCGGCCACCGGCGACGGCCACGCCGCTCCCCGGTCGGCGGGCACGCCGGCCCTCACCCTCACCGTCACCGACCGCTGCACCGGCTGCGGCGCCTGCCTCCTCACCTGCCCCGCACACGCCGTCCGCCCCCGCGGCGGCGCCCTGTTCGTCCGCGCCGACCTGTGCACCGGCTGTCTGGAGTGCGTGGAGGTCTGCCCGGCCGACGCCATCGACGAGGCCCCGGAGGAACACCCGTGACGAGGACCGTCCACCCCATCGAGGAGGAGTCGTACCGCCGGCTGCGCGCCCGCGTCGACACCGCGCATCTGCCGCCGCTGACCCGCGCGGTCGTCGAGCGCGTCATCCACTCCTCCGCCGATCCCGCCTACGCCGGCGACCTGGTGTGCGACGAGACGGCGCTGCGCGCGGCGCACGCCGCGCTGCACGCGGGCGCGCCGGTCGTCGCCGACGTCGAGATGGTCGCCGCGGGGATCACCGCGCGCAGGGCGGTCTGCAGGCTGCGCGACGCGGTGGCCGCACCCGGGCTGACCCGCTCGGCGGCGGCGGTGCGGCTGGCGTACGGGGAGGTGGGGGACGGCGCCGTGTGGGTGGTCGGCTGTGCGCCGACGGCGCTGGAGGCACTGCTCGCGCTGGGCGCGGCGCCGGCGCTGGTGATCGGGTTGCCGGTGGGGTTCGTGGGGGCGGTGGAGAGCAAGGCGGCGCTACGGGCCGCGGGGCTGCCGGCGATCAGCAACGTCTCGGAGAAGGGCGGCTCGGCGGTGGCCGCGGCCGCCCTGAACGCCCTCCTCTACGAGCCGCCCCCGGCGGCGGCGCCGGGGGCACCGGCCGCCGCGTACCGCACCGCTACGGAACCCGGAGCGCCGAGCCCGGTCACCCGCCCCGCAGGACACGCCCCCGCCGCGCGCCGGACGAGCCCCGGCCCGTGACCACCCGCCGCACCGGCCCGCCCGGCCCCGCCGGATCCCGTACCACCGAGAGGACGCAAGTGACCAAGCCCGCCCTGCTCATCGCCGGTCACGGCACCCGTGACGCCGCCGGTGCCGAGGCGTTCCGCGCGTTCGTGCGTGTGCTCGCCGAGCGCAGCCCCGGGCTGCCCGTCGCCGGGGGGTTCATCGAGCTGTCCCCGCCCCCGCTGGGCGAGGCCGTCGCGCAGCTCGTGGCGCGCGGCGTACGGCACTTCGCCGCCGTCCCCCTCATGCTCGTCTCCGCCGGGCACGCCAAGGGCGACATCCCCGCCGCGCTGGCCCGCGAGAAGGAGCGCCACCCCGGCCTCTCGTACGCCTACGGCCGCCCCCTCGGCCCGCACCCGAAGCTGCTCGCCGTCCTGGCGCGCCGCGTGGCGGAAGCCCGGAGCACCGAACCGGCCCGTACCACCGTCCTCCTCGTCGGCCGCGGCTCCACCGACCCCGACGCCAACGCCGAGGTCCACAAGGCCGCCCGGCTGCTCTGGGAGGGCCGCGGGTACGCGGGCGTGGAGACGGCGTTCGTGTCGCTCGCCGCGCCGGACGTGGCCGCCGGGCTGGAACGCTGCCGCCGGCTGGGCGCCGAACACGTCGTCGTGCTGCCGTACTTCCTCTTCACCGGCGTGCTCCCCGAGCGCGTCGCCCACCAGGCGCGGCAGTGGGCGGCGGCCCACCCCGAGGTCGACGTGCGCACGGCGGACGTCATCGGCCCGGCGGCGGAGCTGGTGGAGCTGGTGACGGAACGGTACGAGGAGGCCGTCGCCGGGGACCTGCGCATGAACTGCGACTCCTGCGTCTACCGCATCGCCCTCCCCGGCTACGAGGACAAGGTCGGCGCCCCGCAGCACCCCCACTTCCACCCCGGCGAAGACGGCACGGCCCACGGCCACGGTCCGGGTCACCACCACCACGGCGACCACGCCCATGCGCACTGAACCCCCGCCGCCGCCCGCCGCGGACGACCTCCGCCACCACGGCGACGCCGAACTCCGCGACGCCGCCCCCGGCCTCACCGACCTCGCCGTCAACGTCCGCGCCGGCACGCCCCCCGCCTGGCTCAAGGCCCGCCTCGCCGCCTCCCTCGACCGGCTCGCCGCCTACCCCGACGGCCGCGCCGCCCGTGCCGCCGTCGCCGCGCGCCACCGGGTGCCGGCCGACCGGGTGCTGCTCACCGCCGGTGCGGCGGAGGCGTTCGTGCTGCTGGCGCGGGCGTCGCGGCCCGCGGTGCGCCGGGCGGTCGTCGTCCACCCGCAGTTCACGGAGCCGGAGGCGGCGCTGCGGGACGCGGGGTACGCCGTGGACCGGGTGCTGCTGCGCGCGGAGCACGGCTTCCGGCTGCCGCCGCGGGCGGTGCCGGAGGACGCCGACCTCGTCGTCGTCGGCAACCCGACCAACCCGACGTCCGTCCTCCACCCCGCCGCCGCCCTCGCCGCGCTGGCCCGGCCGGGGCGCACGCTCGTCGTGGACGAGGCGTTCATGGACGCGGTGCCGGGCGAGCGCGAGTCGCTGGCCGGGCGCACCGACGTCCCCGGTCTGGTCGTCCTGCGCAGCCTCACCAAGACCTGGGGGCTCGCGGGCCTGCGCGTCGGCTACGTCCTCGGCGGCCCCGGCACCGTCGCGGCGCTGGCACGGGCCCAGCCGCTGTGGCCGGTGTCGACACCCGCGCTGGCGGCGGCGGAGGCGGTGTGCGCGCCGCGGGCGCTCGCGGAGGCGGCGGCGGCATCGCGGGCGATCGCCGCGGACCGGGCGTATCTGCTGGCCAGGCTCGGGGAGTTCGCGGAGGTCACGACCGCGGGGACGCCGGAGGCGCCGTTCGTGCCGGTCCATGTCGCGGGTGCGGACGGCGCCGCCGCCGGTCTCCTCGTACGCGAACGGCTGCGCCACCTCGGCTTCGCCGTACGCCGCGGCGACACCTTTCCCGGTCTCGGCCCCGGCTGGCTGCGGCTCGCGGTGCGGGACCGGCACACGACGGACCGGTTCGCCGAGGCGCTGGCACGGGCGCTGAGCTGAGCCGGGGCCGGCGCGGGGGCGGTCACGGCAGCCGGAGGACGACCGGTTCGCGGACCGGATCGGCGCGCGTCCAGCCGGCGGCCCGCCCGGCGTACGGACGGCCCACCTTGGCGTCGCCGCGGCCGAACCGCTGCCGGGTACCGGGCGGCGCGGTGAGGGGTACCTCGACACCGGCCGGCGCCCGCACCGTCACGGTGCCGCCGACGCGGTACGCGGTCACCTCCCCGTTGCGTACCGCCTCCGCCCAGACGCCGCGCCGCCGGAGGTCGCGGGCGATGGCGCCGAGGCGGGGGTTGTCGAGCGGGGTGGCGGGGGTGAACAGGCGGCGGTAGTCGGCGAGGACGCGGTCGAGGAGGGGGTAGGCGATGCGGTCCTCGGCGAGGTTCGACTGGTGGAGGTAGTGCGGGCCGGGGTCGGGGGCGAGGACGTGGCCGAGGGCGGCGTGCGCGGCACGGGGCACGAGGGACGAGCGGTAGCGGGACTCCGGGTCGGGCGGGGCGGCGCAGAGGCCGCCACCCCCGGCCACGGGGCCCTCCCCGGCACCGCGGTCCCCGCCGCCACCGTCCCCGGCACCGGGGTCCGCTGCCAGGCTCCCCTCCCCGTACCGGTACGTGTACGCGTCGACCTGCTCCCGCTCCCGCCCCGCCCCCGCGAACAGCCCCAGCCCGTACCGCGGCACCGTCGACGCCGTCCCCACCCGCCGCTGCAGCGGATCCCGGGCCCGGTCGGAGGCCAGCCAGCGGACGCCCGTCGTCCCCAGAGCGGGCGCGAGGTTCGGGTTGTCGAACGGCTGCCCCGGCGGGGCGGCGAGCCCCGAGTGGCCGGCGGTGACCAACTCGTCCCTGCGCACGAGCAGGTTCCTGGCCCACCCCCAGCCGACGTTGTCCTCGATCTGCCGCGCGATGCGCCGCTCCGGCTTCCACCGCACCTCCCCCGCCGCGTCCCGCGCGCAGCGCGCCGCATCGTCACGGCCCCCGCGGACGCAGCCGAGCGGCGCGCGATCGTACGTGCCGTTGATCCAGCGGTACGCCTCCCGGTCCGTGATCAACCGGTCGGCGAGCGGGTCGCCGCCGCCGTGCGCCCGGCGGTGGCGCTCCGCGGCGCCGCCGCTGTAGACGAGGTCGAGGGTGAAGTCCCGGTCGGCCGACCAGTCGCGGGCGTACGCGGCGTCGCCACCGCTCATCCGGACCGGCGGCAGGCCGGCGCAGCCGGGGGTGCCGGCGGTGCAGTCGCCTTCGGGGTCCCAGCGGGCGTCGCGGCCGAGGACGCCGTCGACATGGACGGCGAACCCGTAGCGGGCGGCGCCGAGATGGACGCCGTTCGTGGCCCAGTCGACGATGCCGCGGGCCAGCAGCCGGTACGCGAGCCGGTCGCCGGGGTCGCCGAAGGTGACGAGGAGCCGGCGCCGCCCGTCGTCGGCGTACTCGCCGACGAGCGCGCCGCGAGCGCGCGGCGTCCCGGGCACGGCGGCGTCCACGTACGGCGTGAAGTCCGGGCCCGGCCGCACGAGACGGCCGTACGTCTCGGCCACCCGCGGATCGAGGTCCGCGAACGGCACCGGACCCGCGAGGTAGCCGAAGGGCCCGGCCCGCCCGGCGGGGGTGACGCGGGCGGTGCGGCCGTCGAGGCGGCCGGACCACACGGGTGTGCCGAAGGCGGAGTGCGGGCCGGGGGCGGCGTGGGCGTCGACCTGGCGGATGCCGAAGCGCCGCTCGTACGAGGCGAGGGCGGCGGTCTCGGCATGGCCGAGGGCGAGGGGAGAGACGCGGGCGCCGTCGGGAGCGGGGGCTTCGGCACGCAACGGCGCGGCGCCGCCCGCCGCGACGGCGGGAACCGCCCCCGCGTCGGCTCCGCCCGGTACCACCACCGCCTGATACCGCGCCCGCGGCCGCCCGTCCTTCGTACCGGCCAGGAACTCCTCGTCGATCCGCGGCCGGCCCCGCTCCCCCAGCCGCACCTGCGTGACCGGCGCGCCGATCGCCGCCAGGTGCTCGGCGATCGCCGCGACGGGCTCCCCGCCGTCGTCCACGAGGAGCACGGCCAGGTCGACGCGCGGCGTGCCCGCGGTGCGGGCGTTCGGGACGGCGGCGAAGGACAGCGCGGCGGCGATCGCGCACGCCGCGGCCAGGCGCCTGGACCGGACCATGGTGCTCCTCCCCGGGAGCGCCGTCGTGCTCTCCCGGGGAGCCATCCTGCGGGACGGGACGGGGGTGCGCGGCCTCGCGCCACCCGTACGGGCGACGGGTGCGGGCGGCGTTCGAACCTCCGCCGCCCGCCCCGTTCGTCAGTTCTCCCGGACCCCGTCCACCGTGCGGGGCACGCCCGCGGGGTTGTCCTCGCGCAGCTCGGCGGGCAGCAGCGCCTGGGGCGCGTTCTGGTACGTCACCGGGCGCAGCCAGCGCTCGATCGCCGTGCCGCCGACGGACGTCGAGGTCGACGTCGTCGCCGGGTACGGGCCGCCGTGGTGCTGCGCGGGGGCGACGGCGACGCCCGTGGGCCAGCCGTCGACGAGGATCCGCCCGGCGAGCGGGGTCAGTTCGGCGAGCAGCCGCGCCGCGCCACCGTCCCCTGCGCCCGCGTCCGCGGCCTCCGCCGCGCCCAGGTGCGCGGTCGCCGTGAGGTTGCCCGGCGTCCGGGCCAGCACCGCGGAGACCTGCGCCACGTCCTCGTACCGCACGATGACGGTCACGGGCCCGAAGCACTCCTCGGTGAGCAGGTCGTACTCCCCGCCGCCGGCGAGGCGGGGGGCGTCGACGGTGAGGAAGCCGCCGCTGACGGTGTGCTCGCCGTTCGCGCCCGGCGTCACCGGGCTCTCCACGCCGGGCAGCTCCGCCCGTTCCCGTACACCGGCGACGAATGCCTCCCGCATCCGCGGGTCGAGCATCACGCCCGGCTCGGTGTCGCTGACCGCCGCCGTGAGCGACGTGACGAGCCGGTCACCGGCCTCGCCCGCCGGCACCAGCACCAGACCCGGCTTCGTGCAGAACTGCCCGACGCCCAGCGTCATCGACCCCGCGAGCCCCGCGCCGATCTCCTCGGCGCGCTCCGCGGCCGCCGCCACACTGACCACGACGGGGTTGAGGCTGCCCAGCTCGCCGTGGAACGGGATCGGCCGGGGGCGGGCCGCCGCGGCGTCGAAGAGGGCCCGCCCGCCGCGGACCGAGCCGGTGAACCCGGCCGCGGCGACGACGGGATGGCGTACCAGCTCGACGCCGGCGTCGAAGCCGTGCACGACGGAGACGACCTCCTGCGGCAGCCCCGCCTCCTCGGCCGCGCGGTGCAGCAGCGCCGCGCACAGCTCGGAGGTGCCCGGGTGGTCGGGGTGGGCCTTGACCACGACGGGGCAGCCGGCGGCGAGCGCGCTGGCGGTGTCGCCGCCGGGGACGGAGAAGGCGAGCGGGAAGTTCGAGGCGGAGTAGACGGCGACGACGCCGAGCGGCACCTTCCAGCGGCGCAGGTCGGGCCGCGGCGGGGCGAGGGCGGCGTCGGCGTGGTCGATGCGGACGTCGAGGAAGTCGCCGGTCTCGGCGATGTCGGCGAAGGCGCGCAACTGGTAGGTCGTGCGGGTGAGTTCGCCGCTGAGCCGGCCCGGCCCGAGGGCGGTCTCGGCGTCGGCGCACTCGACGACCTTGTCGACGTGCTGGTCGAAGAGGTCGGCCGCGGCCCGCAACAACCGGGCACGCTGCGCGCGTTCGGCGAGCGCCGGGGCGGCGGCGTGCGCGGCGCGTACGGTGTCGTCGACCTCCTGGGCGGTCGCCTCGGTGGCGACCTGCTCCCGGCGGTTACCGGTGCGGGGATCGACGCTCCAGACTGGTGCGGACAACTGAGATGTCTCCGTTCCTCTTGCACACTGGGCGGACGGTGACCGACGATACCGTTGGTTCGGTATTCTGAACGCCGTCTCTATACATGAATTTTCTTGGACTTTTATCGCTGCGGCAGCAGAGAGGTCAAGCGCCATGGGGGTCGCCGACGCCGGTGGGGGTGGACAGGTCAAGTCTGCCGTCCGCACCGTGGAACTGCTTGAGTATTTCGCGGCCAGGCCCGGAATGCACAGCCTCGGAGATGTCCAGCACGCCGTCGGCTACCCCAAGTCCAGCCTCTACATGCTCCTTCGCACGCTCACGGAGCTGGGCTGGGTGGAGACCGACGCGACCGGCACACGGTACGGGATCGGGGTGCGGGCGCTCCTCGTCGGCACGTCGTACATCGACGGCGACGAGGTCGTCGCCGCCGCCCGGCCCACCCTCGACCGGCTCGCGGACGACACCACGGAGACCATCCACCTGGCGCGGCTGGACGGCGTGAACATCGTCTACCTCGCCACCCGCCAGTCCCAGCACTACCTGCGGCCGTTCACCCGCGTCGGCCGCCGGCTCCCGGCGCACGCGACGGCGCTGGGCAAGGCGCTGCTCGCGACCTGCCCCGACGAGGAGGTCCGCAAGCTGCTGCCCGAGTCGCTGGCGCCGCTGACCGAGCACACGGTCACGGACCGGGAGCGGCTGATCGAGGAGCTGCACGGGGTGCGCGAACGCGGATACGCCCTGGACCGGGAGGAGTCGACGCTCGGGCTGCGCTGCCTGGGGGTCGCGGTCCCGTACCGGACGCCGGCGCGCGACGCCATCAGCTGCTCGGTGCCGGTGGCGCGGCTGACGCCGGCGCACGAGCAGGGGATCCGGGACGCGCTGCTCGACGCCCGCGACCGGCTGACGCTGGCGACGCGGCACCTCTGAGCGGGGCGCTGCCGGATCCGGGGCACAGGCCGCGGGCCCGGGAGCCCGGGGCGTACGACCCGGCGGCGGGGCCGTCTCCGCCGCGCGGCGGAGGCGGATCGTCGGCGGGGGCGACGTACGGAACGGGGGCCGGAGGGGAACGTGAACGCATGGACGTCACCACCCCGCACCCCTCGCCGGCCGCCCGCCTGCTGCGCCTCGTCGCGGCCGTCGCCTGCCTGCCGTACCTGTCGCTGAAGATCGCCTGGATCGCCGGCAGCACCGTCGGCATCCCGGCCGGCAGCGAACTGCTGGAGCAGCGCGGCACCATGGCCGCCGTCAACTCCCTCACCGTCCTCATGGACGCGGCCGTCATCGTGCTGGCCTTCGCGCTGACCCGCCCCTGGGGCCGCCGGATCCCGGCGTGGCTCGTCGCGCTGCCGCTGTGGGTCGCCACCGGGCTGCTCGCGCCGATCGTGGTGGGCTTCCCGCTGCAGACGGTGGTCAGCCTGTTCGGCGGCGGCAGCGCCGCGGCGGGCGGCGACGAGCCGTTCCTGCACGAGTGGGTGTTCACCGTCGTCTACGTCGGCTTCGGCGTGCAGGCGCTGGCGCTCGGCGGGCTGTTCGCGCTGTACGTACGCGACCGCTGGGGCCACCTGCTCCGCGGCGGGATCGGCGATCTGCCCCCGTCCCCGACCGCACCGGCGCAGCGCGTGCTCGCGGTGCTCGCCGCGGTCGTCGCGCTGGCGGTCGCGGGGGTGCACCTGAGCTGGGCGCTGGGTTCGACGGCGGGGCTGTCCGGCCACCTGGTCGGGCAGCGCTCGGCCAACCTCCGCGTGAACGAGGCGATCCAGGTCGTCTTCGCGCTGACCGCCGCGGCGGGCGTCGTCCTCCTCGCCCACCGCCCGCGCCCGCGCACCCGTCTGGCGACGACCGTGGCACTGGGCTGGACCGGCGGCGCGGCGCTGGCGGCGTGGAGCGGCTGGATGCTGCTCGCGTCGCTCGTCACGGAGAACCCGGTACGGGGCGACAGGCAGCCGACCCAGGCCATGAACCTCGCCTACGCTGGCGGCATGATCACCGGCCTGCTGGTCCTCGCGGTCGGCGCCACCCTGCTCGCGGAGCGCGCGGCGGCGGTATCCGCGGGCGGCCTGCGGCCCGCCGGCCGCGCGGTGTCCGCCGGAGGCCCCGGGCCACGGCCCCCCGCCGTGCCCGCCTCCCCCACCGGCCCCGCCGGATCCGCGCGGGGCCCGGTACCCGCGGGCTCGCCGCCGCGCGGGCGGGGCTGATCCGTGTCCGCGGGGGCCGTGCGGCTTCGCTGGGCCCATCTGCTGCTCGGCGGGGCGCTGCTCATGCCGTACTTCCTGCTGGTCAGCGTGGCGCTCCAGGTCGCGGACCACGACGTCGACACGTTCCGCAGCCCGGGCTGGCAAGTCGTGGCGTACCTGCTGGCCCTGCCCCTGGTGGCGGCGACGCCGCTGGCGTTCCCGATGGTGCGGACGCTGGAGACCTCCGCCGCGCAGGCGCTGTGCCGGGTGCCCGGCGGGCTGCCGCCCGCCGGGCGGGACCGGTCGTGGGCGGCGCGGCGCCGGACGGCCGGGTGGTTCACGCTGCACGTGGGGCTGGGGGCGCTGGTCAGCGGGGCGACGCTGGCGGTGCCTCCGATGGCGGTGGTGCTGCTCGCGACGCCGTTTTGGCGCGAGTTGCGCGAGCGGGACTGGGGGCTGCTCGCGGTGCCCGCGTGGCTCGCCCCGCCGCTCGGCCTCGCGCTGCTGGCCGCGCTCACCGCCGCCGCGGCCGGCGCCGGCCTGCTGCTCGCCCGCGCCGCCCCGGCACTCCTCGGCCCGACCCCGGCCGACCGGCTCGCCGCCGCCGAGGAGCGCGCCGCCGACCTGGCCCGCCGCAACCGCCTGGCCCGGGAGCTGCACGACTCGGTCGGGCACGCGCTGAGCGCGGTCACGCTGCAGGCGAGCGCGGCGCGGCGGGTCTTCGACCGGGACCCGCAGTTCGTACGGGAGGCGCTGGCGGCGATCGAGGGCACGACCCGCTCGGCGGTCGCGGAACTGGACACGGTGCTGGGGCTGCTACGGCAGGAGGACGCCGGCCCCGCAGCCGCCTCCGCCCCCGGCCACGGCCACGCGCCGGCGCCGGACCTGGCCCGCGACCTGGACGCGCTGCTGGCGCGCACCCGGGCGGCGGGTGCGGCGGTGCGGGCACAGGTGCCCGCGGAGACGGCGGCGCTGCCGGGGCCGGTGTCGCGGGAGGCGTACCGGATCGTGCAGGAAGGGCTGGGGAACGTGCTGCGGCACGCGGGCCCGGTGGCGGTACGGCTGCGGATCACGGTGGCGGAGGGAGAGTTGGGGATCGTGCTGGAGAACGACGTGCCGGAGGCCGCGCGCGGGACGGAACCCGCCGCCCGCGGCGGGAGGGGACTGCGCGGGGTCGCCGAACGCGCGCGGCTGCTCGGCGGCGCCGCGGAGGCGGGCCCGTACGAGCGGGGCTGGCGCCTGACGGCGAGGCTCCCCCTGTGAACGAGCCGCGCGAGGACGCCGGAGGGCCGCGGCGGCCCGACGAGCAGCAGGAGCCGCCGGGCCCGCGGCCGCTGCGCATCGTCGTCGCGGACGACGAGCGCATGGTGCGCACCGCCCTACGGGCCATCCTCTCCGCGGAGGACGACCTGGCCGTCGTCGGCGAAGCCGCCACCGGCGCCGAGGCGGTGTCCGTCGTGCGCCGGCTGGAGCCCGACGTCGTGCTGATGGACGTACGCATGCCGGAGATCGACGGCATCCGCGCCACCGAGCAACTCCTGCGCACGATGCCCGCCCCGCCCCGCATCGTCGTCGTCACCACCTTCGAGAACGACTCGTACGTCTACGACGCGCTCCGCGCCGGCGCCGCCGGCTTCCTCCTCAAGCGCGCGGGCGCCGCCGACCTGGTCCGGGCCGTCCGCCTCGTGGCCCGCACCGACTCCCTCCTCTACCCCGCCGCCGTACGCGCCCTGGCCGCCGCACACGCCAGATCCCACCGCACCACCGCGCTCCGCGCCCGGCTCACCGACCGGGAGGCCGACGTGCTGCGGCTGATGGCGCGGGGGCTGACGAACGCGGAGATCGCCGGCCGGCTGGGCATCGGCGCGGCGACGGTGAAGTCGCATGTCGCCGCGCTCCTCGCCAAGTTGGGCGCGCGGGACCGTACGCAGGCGGTGATCGCCGCGTACGAGTCGGGCTTCGTCACCCCCGGCTGAGCGCTCCGGGCGGGCTCAGAGGCGGACCACGATCTTCCCCCGCGTGTGTCCGCGCTCGGCGTAGGTGTGCGCTTCCCTGATCTCGTCGAGCGGGTACGTCCTCTCGATGCGCGGTGTGAAGCGGCCCTGCCGGCCGAGTGCGGCCGCTTCGGCGAGGAGAGCGGGGTCGTTCTCCGCGTGGGCCCAGTGCACACCCAGGCGCTGCGCGTTGGGGTAGTCGGCGATCGTCGAGACGCGGGCGGGATCGCCCACGATCGCGACGAGATCGTCCAGGGACCCGGAGGCGGCGGTGTCGAGCGCGAGGTCGACACCGTCCGGAGCCAGGGTCGCGAGGCGCTCGGCGAGCCCGGGGCCGTAGGTGGTGGGAACGGCTCCGAGGGTGGTGAGGAAGTCGTGGTTGCGCTCGCCGGCCGTCCCGATCACGGTGGCGCCCCGGGCCACCGCGATCTCGACCGCGGCGCTGCCCACGCCCCCGGCGGCGCCCTCGACGAGCAGCGTGCGCCCCTGCAGCGGACCGAGCGGCTGCAGCCCGCCCATCGCCGTCACGGACACCAGACCGGCACCGGCGGCCTCCTCGTCGGTCCACGTACCGGGCGTGCGGGCCCAGACCGACAGCACGGCCAGCTCCGCGGTCGCACCGGTGACCCCGCCCATCCCGAAGACCCGGTCCCCGACGCCCACGCCCTCCACCCCCGCGCCGATCTCGTCGACCACCCCGGCGGCATCCCGCCCGGGAATCGCGGGCAGTTCCACGGAGACCGCGTCCCGCGCCGCCCCGGAGCGCACCTTCCAGTCGACGGGGTTGACCCCGGCCGCCGCCACCCGGACGCGGATCTCACCGGGCCCGGGGTGCGGATCCGGCACCTGCTCGACCACGAGGGTCTCCACACCGCCGTACTCGTGATACCGGGCTGCGCGCATGACGTTCTGCCTTTCCCACGGCCTGAACGGGCCGTTCGTACGATCGTGGGCCGACCGCTCGGCACGTGCCGAGACGCCCACGCTAGAACCTCACGCCAACGTCAGACGCAAGCCACGCCCGGAGGCCGGGACTGCCGGCTGTGCTGATCTCGTTCATGACGTTGCATGCGCATCCGCCCTGAGAGGCGATGAGGCGGGCGCAGCGTACGCGGCCGGCGGTGATTCCGCGAGGTTCCGGGGGTCAGCCCCGCCACCACCTCGCGGCCCCGCAGGAACGTCATCCGCACGCCGTCGCTGTGCACGAACCGGGTGTACGGGCCCTGCTCCTCGGGGCCGGCGGCGGACGTTACCGGCCGGGTCTGACATCACACCCCGAGCAGGTCCTCGATCGGCTCGATCGCGAAGTAGATCACGAACAGCGCCGACACCGCCCACATCAGCGGGTGCACCTTGCGGGCGCGGCCCATGACCGCCTGGAGGAGCACGTACGCGATGAAGCCGGCGCCCAGGCCGTTGGTGATGGAGTACGTGAACGGCATCACGGCGATCGTGAGGAAGGCGGGGACGGCGATCTCGTAGCGGGTCCAGTCGACGTGACGTACCTGCGTCATCAGCAGGAAGCCGACCGCGATCAGCGCGGGCGCCGCGGCCTGGGAGGGGACGACCAGGGCGAGCGGGGTGAAGAGGAGGGCCAGGGCGAAGAGTCCGCCGGTGACGAGGTTGGCCAGGCCGGTGCGGGCGCCTTCGCCGACACCCGCGGCGGATTCGATGTAGCTGGTGCTGGAGGAGCCGGAGGCGGCGCCGCCGAAGACGGTGGCGAGGCCGTCGACGAAGAGGAGGCGGCCCAGGCGGGGGACGCGGCCCTGCTCGTCGAGGAGGCCGGCCTCGCTGGTGACGCCGACCGCCGTGCCCATGGTGTCGAAGAAGTCGGTGAGGAAGAGGGTGAAGACGAGCAGCACCACGGTCACCGCGCTGACCTCGTCGAACGCGCCGAAGAAGCTGAACTCTCCGAGCAGCCCGAAGTCCGGGGCCTCGACCACGTCGCCGGGCCAGTCCGGGACGGTCAGGCCCCACGCCTCGTCGGCGATGTCGGCGACGGAGTTGATGACGATGGCGACGACGGTCATCGCCAGGATGCTGATGAGGATGGCGCCCTTCACGCCCCGCGCGAGCAGCGACACCGTGAGCAGTACCCCGGCGCAGAACACGACGACCGGCCAGCCGCTGAGCGACCCGGTGCTGCCGAGCTGCAGCGGGACGGTGGTGTCGGCGATGTCGGGGATACGGGTGGCGAAGCCGGCGTCGATGAAGCCGATCAGGGCGATGAACATGCCGATGCCCACGCTGATCGCGACCTTCAGCGGCTGCGGGATGGCGTTCATGACGGCCTCGCGCACGCCGGTGGCGGCGAGCAGGCAGACGATGATGCCCTCCAGCACGATGAGCCCCATCGCATCGGGCCAGGTCATCAGCGGTGCGATCTGGTACGCGACGACGGCGTTGATCCCGAGCCCGGCGGCGAGCGCGAGCGGGAGATTGGCGGTCACCCCCATGAGCACGGTCATCACGGCGGCGACGAGGGCGGTGACGGTGACGAGCTGACCGAAGTCGAGCTGGTTGCCGTACTTGTCCTCGGCACCGCTGAGGATGATCGGATTGAGCACGAGGATGTACGCCATCGTAAAGAACGTGGCGAGTCCACCGCGTATCTCCCGTCCGACGGTGGACCCGCGCTCACGTATGCGGAAGAAACTCTCCAGGCGCTGGGAACCCGGCGCTGGCGAAGGGGACTTGTCGGCAATCTGGTCGGACACGGGGGTGCTCCTGAGCGGCGACGGGGACGGTTGCCGTGGACACGGCAGGTCGCATTGTGCCTGCTGAGCCGCCTGATCAGGTTGAGCTTGTGTTACACCTCAGCGGCGGAGCCGTACAGTTCCGTGCCCTGTCCACGCATCGTTCCGCCCGGGTACGCGACCGGCCCGCGGTCTCAGCGGATCCGTCCCGCGCCCGCCCGCGGCACCACCACGCCCGGCACCGCCCGCGGGTCGTCGACCCGGGTGCGCAGCGTCGGGGTCCAGCCGGCGTCCCGTGGGAGCGGGGTGTCCGGATGGGCCGTGTTGTGGGCCGTGACGAGGTCGGTGGGGACGCCGTTGACGGTGTTGTGGTCTGCCGTCACGGGGGCCTCGCTCCACTTCTTCAGGATCCGGCCGGCGCCCACCCCCGGCGGCAGGCGGAACGAGTTCTTCTCCGCCACCAGCCGCGACTCGAAGCCGATGCCGAAGGAGTACGCGTACGACTCCGCCGCTATCACGTAGTGGTTGTTGTACGCGTCCACCTGCCCGAACCGCACCCGCGGCGCCCGCTCCCCCACCTCGCGGAACAGGTTGTGGTGCAGCGTCACCCGCAGCCTGCCGCGGTCGGTGCCGCCCGCCCCGTCGCTGTTACCGATCATCAGGGTCTTGGCGTGGTCCTCGAAGACGTTCCAGGAGAGCGTCACGAGGTCCGCGCCGCGCACGACGTCGAGTTCGCCGTCGTGCTGCTGGTACAGCTCGCCGTAGTGGCGCGGCAGGGAGCTGTCGGGGTGGCGGCCGTCGGTGAAGGTGTTGTGGTCCAGCCAGACGTGGGTGGAGTTGTGGACCACGGCCGCGTCGTACGCGGAGTTCCACGCGCCGCGCGCGCCGTCCGTGGGGTCCCACTGCGGGAAGCAGTCGAGCGGGCTCTCCACCGTGAGGTTGCGGACGATGACGTTGTCGGCGTCCTTGATCTGGAGACTGGCGCCCCTGAGGGCGGCGTCGCGGCCGACGCCGACGACGGTGGTGTCCGAGGGCACGTACGCCTCGATCGCCGCGGCCTGGTTCGCGGCGGAGGCGGCGCGGGCGTCCTCCTGGGGACCGCTGACCGGGGTGTCGTAGCCCCAGACGGCGGGATCGTAGTCGGCGAGGTAGCGGTCGAAGTCGTATCCGGGTGCCCCGTACGCCGCGCAGCCGCCCGCGTGGGCGTCGATCGTGCCGGCGACACGGACGATCTGCGGCTCCCCGCCGCCCGCCGCGAGCGCGGCGCGGAACTCGTCCCACGTACGGACCGTGCGGACGTTCTCCCGGCCCGCCGCCGCGCCGCCCGTCGTGCCGCCGGCCGCCGACGCCCAGCCGTCGCCCGCGGGGAGGGTGTCGCGGGCGAGGTCGTGCCCGGACGCGGGAGCGGCCGCCGGGGCCAGCAGTGCGGCGCAGCACGCGAGCGACCCCGCCGTGTGACGTGTCAGGTGACGCATGTGCGGCTCCTTCACAGAGTCGGTGTCGGCGGGGGCGGGGG